>NZ_DASTBH010000370.1:0-3450 GCF_035712165.1 Actinophytocola sp.
TCCACCGACATCGCCGTGCTGGGCCACGTCCTGCACGACTGGGACGCCGATCAGCGCCGCTTCCTGGTGAAGAAGGCGTTCGACGCGCTCAATCCCGGCGGTTCCCTGCTGGTCTACGACCGGATGCTCGAGCCGGGTCCGTCCTACGTCGAGAACCTGGTGATCAGCCTGGACATGCTGCTGGTCACCGACGGCGGTTCGGAGTACACCGCGACCGAGCTGGTCTCCCACGCGGAGCACGCCGGCTTCGAGTCGACCATCGTCTCGGCGCTCGGGGAGTACGACACGCTCGTCGTCTGCCGCAAAGCCTGATACCACAGTGCACTCTTCGCGCGGGCCGGTGCGTCAACCACGCCGGCCCGCGTCTTCTTGAAGGGAAAGGATATGCAGGATCGTGACGAGGTCGGCGTGCTCGTGGTCGGTGGTGCGCTGAGCGGACTGTCCACCGCGGTGTTCCTCGGCTGGCACGGGGTCAAGGCGCTGGTCGTCGAGCGGCACCCGGACACGCTGAGCCACCCGAGGGCGCGCGGCATCAACCCGCGCACGACCGAGGTGTACCGCCAGGTCGGCCTGGAGTCCGCGCTGTGGGCCGAAACCAACATCGCGGACTTCAGCAAGCTGCTGATGCTGCGGGCGGAGACGCTGGCCGGGCCGGAGATCTTCAGCGGCCCGACCGACCAGCCCGACCCCACCGGTGAGGTCAGCCCGTGCGAGTGGGTGCCGATCGACCAGCACCGGCTGGAGAGCGTGCTGCGCGCCAAAGCGGTGGAGCTGGGCGCGGAGCTGCGGTTCGACACCGAGCTGGTGTCCTTCACCCAGGACGCCGACGGTGTCGACGTGGTGCTCCGAGACCGTCAGGGCGGCAACGAGTACACCGTGCGGGCGTCCTATGTGGTCGGTGCGGACGGGCACCGCAGCCCGGTGCGTGCCCAGCTCGGTGTGCAGCCGCAGGGGCCGGGCGAGTTCGCCACCGCGCTGTCGCTGCTGTTCGACGCCGACCTGACCGAGGCGCTGCGGGGCCGGCCGATCGGCATGGCCTACCTGGACAAGCCGGCGCCGCAGACCATCCTCTACGCCGCCGACGGCCGCAAGCGCTGGGTGTTCGCCGCCGCGCAGCCGCCGGGCACCACGCTCGACGACCTGACCGACGCGGACTTCATCGAGATGGTGCGGGCCGGCGTCGGCCAGCCGGACCTCGACGTGGAGATCATCCCGCAGCTGCCGGCCGGCGGGGTGAAGGCGCTGAACTTCTACGTCGGCGGCCAGGTGGTCGAGCGCTACCAGGTGGACCGGGTGTTCCTGGTCGGCGACGCCGCGCACCTGGTGCCGCCGACCGGTGGTTTCGGCGCCAGCCTGGGCATCCAGGACGCGCACAACCTGGCCTGGAAGCTCGCCGCGGTGCTGAACGGCACCGCCGGGGCGGAGCTGCTGTACACCTACCAGGCCGAGCGCGCGCCGGTCGCCTGGATGACGCTGCAGCAGACGCTGTCGATGATGCAGGAGCGCACCGGCGACGCGGCCGAGCAGGACGAGTCGGCCGCCTACGCGACCGCGGTGTTCGGCTACCGCTACGGGCAGGGTGCCCCGGTGCCGCCGACCGAGCTGAACGCCGAGCCGGGCACCCGGGCCCCGCACCACCCGGTCAGCCGGGCCGGCACGGAGATCTCGACGCTGGACCTGTACGGCAAGGCGCCGGTGCTGCTGGCCGGTTCCGCCGGGCAGGACTGGGTGGAGGTGGCGGCGAAGCTGGCCGACCGCACCGGAGTTCCGCTGGACGCCTACCGGGTGGGCGGCGAGCTGGCCGACCCGACCGGGCGGTTCGAGGCGGCGCACGGAATCACCGCCAACGGCGCCGTTCTGGTGCGGCCGGACGGTTTCGTCGCGTGGCGCTGCGCCGACGCGGTCGAAGCGGCGGATGTCGAGCTGGCGACGGCGCTGGGTGCGCTGTTCGCCCGGACCGACATCAGCTGAGGGTTGTTGACGCGCCGTGGCTCCCGGGCTGCGCCGGGGGGCCACGGCGTTCGTCATCCACACGACAACAGGGAGTGGTTGGCACATGACGGAGAACAAAACTGAAGAGCCGGTACGGCGCCGAGGGTTGCGGGCCCTCAGCGTGTACGTCCTGCTGGTCGTGGGCCCGGTGCTGGTCGCTGTCGCCCTACTGACCGGTGCGAGCGAGGTTGGCGGAGCGGCGTCGACGGCCAAGACGGCCGCCGGCCACCCGCTGGCCCAACTGCTGCTGGCGATCGCGGTGGTGGTCGGGGCGTGCAAGGCGGCCGGCTGGCTCGCGCAGCGGCTCGGTCAGCCGCCGGTGATCGGTGAGATCACCGCCGGCATCGTGCTGGGACCCTCGGTGCTGGCCACGGTCTGGCCGGCCGGTGCGGCCGTGCTGATCCCCAAGGCGGTCATGCCGCAGCTCAACGTGCTGGCCCAGATCGGGGTCATCCTGTTCGTGTTCCTGACCGGCCTGGAGCTCAACACGAAGCTGTTGCGCGGCCGGGGACATCTGGCCGTGGTGGTCAGCCACGTCAGCATCGCGTTCCCGTTCCTGCTGGGCGTTGTGCTGGCCGTGCTGGCCTACACGAAGTTCGCCCCGCAGGGCGTGGGATACCTGGCCTTCGCGCTGTTCTTCGGAGTGTCCATGAGCGTCACGGCGCTGCCGGTGCTGGTGCGCATCCTGCAGGACATCGGGCTGTTCCGGCACGAGGTCGGGGTCGTGGCGCTGACCTGCGCGGTGGTCGACGACGTGACCGCGTGGACGCTGCTGGCGCTGGTCGTGGCGCTGGTCACCGCGTCCTCGCTGACCGGTGTGCTGGTCACGATCGCGCTCACCGGGGTGTTCGTCGCCCTGCTGTTCAAGGTGGTCCGCCCGCTGCTGACCCGGTATCTGAGCACGGTCGGGCCGTCGAAGGTTCGGACCGTCGCGCCGCTCGCCCTGGTCGCCGTGCTGCTGTGCGCGATGGCCACCGAGTGGATCGGTGTGCACGCGATGTTCGGTGCGTTCCTGTTCGGCCTGGTGTTCCCGCGTGGCAACCTGGTCGAGGAATGGCTGCACGAGAAGGTGGGTGGGCTGACCACCGCGCTGCTGCTGCCGCTGTTCTTCGCCTACAGCGGGTTGCGCACCGAGATCGGTCTGCTCGGCACCAACCTGGAGCTGTGGCTGTGGTGCGGGGTCATTCTCGTGGTCGCGGTGGTCGGCAAGCTGGGCGGCTCGACCGTGGCCGCGCGGGCGGTCGGGGAGAACTGGAACCGGTCGCTGCAGCTCGGGGCACTGATGAACTGCCGCGGCCTGACCGAGCTGGTGGTGCTCAACGTGGGGCTCGATCTCGGCGTGCTGTCCCCGACGCTGTTCACCATGCTGGTGCTGATGGCGCTGGTGTCCACCGCGATGGCGGCCCCGATGGCCCTCTGGTTCGGCCGCCGGGACGGCCAGAACGTCCTCGGTGGACG
>NZ_DASTBH010000371.1:0-5323 GCF_035712165.1 Actinophytocola sp.
CGGGGTGAACCGGGTGCTGGAGGCCGGCCGGCCCACCCCGAAGCGGGCGGTGTCGTAGGTCCACGAGGCGAGCAGCGTGCCGGTGTTCACCGGCCCGGAGTACTCGTGGGTGCGGCGGCCGAGGGCGTCGTACTTGTAGGACAGCGTCTGCTGGCGGGCGTCGGTGGTCGAGGTCAGCTGGCCGGCCAGGTCGTAGCTGGACGTGCGGACACCCGAGTCGGGGTCGGCGGCCCGGGTCTGCCGGCCGAGCAGGTCGTAGCCGAAGGTCCAGACGTTGCCGGAGGCGTCGGTCATGCGCTCGAGCTGGCCGAGCGCGGTGTACTGGTAGCCGCTGGTCTGGAAGGTTCCGCCGGTGACGACGTCGCCGTTGACCGTTGGCGGCGTTGTGTAGTGCTGCAGGGCGCTGACCCGGCCGGAGGTGTCGGTGACCGACGTGGTGATGACGCCACCGCGCGGGGGAATGACCGTGGTGCGGTCGCCGCCGTAGATCGTCCGGGTGTTCCAGGTCTCGGTCAGACCGCGGTAGGCGGCCACGATGACCGGCCGCCCGGCGCCGTCGAAGGTCGTGACCGTCCGGTCGTCCACCGCCGAGTCGGGAACGTCTCGGGTCAGCGTGGTCTCCGGTGCTCCCGTTGTGGCCCAGCGGTTGTTGGACCGGACCTGCCAACCGTGGCTGTCGTAGAAGATGTCCTTGACCACCCGGTTGGAGACTCCTGCGGGGGCGCTCACATCGTCGGCCTGGACCTGCCTGAGCTGGCCGAGACCGTCGTAGAGGTTGATGCCGGTGACGTAGTTGGTGCCGTCGCCGTAGTCCACCAGGGTCCGGGTGGTGACCGCCAGCGGGCCCTCGGTGCGCTGCAGATAGGCGTAGGTGACGTTGGCCGAGTCCTGACCCTTCACCCGCCCGGGGTGCCACACCGCGGTCAGCCGGCCGAGCTGGTCGTGGGTGGCGTCGGTGCGGCGGCCACCCACGTCCACGGTGCCGACGGTCAGGCCGCGCGCGGGTTCCAGCTCCAGCGTCGACCGCTGGAGCTTGGCGTTCGTCGTGACCACTGTGGACAGCAGGCCGCCGTCGGCCGGGGTGTACGCGGTGCGGGTGACCCGGCCGAGCGCGTCGGTCTTGGTCACCGGCCGGCCGGCCGGGTCGTAGCCGATCCTGCCGGTCGTGGCGAAGGTGAGGACGTCGTTGGTGTTGGCGCTGGCCGAATCCGTGCGGGTGAGGTCACCCGCTCCGGGCACCGCCCCCAGCGTGTCGGAGTTGTCGTAGTAGGTCCGGCTCGCCGCGAGGATGTGTTGCTGGGCAACGCCGTCGGCCGGGCAGGACTGCTGCGAGGTGACGGTTTCGGAGGCCCGGTCGCGGATCCAGGTGCCGGTGTGCTCCGCGTAGCTGGTGACGGTGCACAGGTCCGGCAGGCCGGTGCCGGACTGGGTGCTGGCCCGCACCCGGCCCAGCGCGTCGTAGCGGTTGCTGGTCGAGGAGACGCGGGTGCCGCCGGCCGCCAGCGTGGTCAGCGTTCTGCTCCGGCTGACCGCGACGACGTTGGCGGTCAACGCGTCCAGCCCGGTGCGGGCCCGGGTGGCGGTGGTGGCCACGGTGACCGGGTCGCTGATCTGGCTGGACGTCTGGGCGCCGCCGTCGCCGTTGAACGTCTGTACCTCGCGGACCTGTCCGGAGTAGAGGTTGGTGTCCGGCACGCTCTCGCCCAGCGAGTTGCCGACCGTGTCGGTGCGGCGCAGCCCGCCGGGTAGGACGTCGCCGTACATGCCGCGGAAGTAGGTGCTGCGGACCAGGGTCCGCACGTCCTGCCCGTCGCCGGTGCGGATCTCGACCTGTGGGTAGCCGCGGAACTGGCCGTAGGTGCGGTGTTTGGGTTTGACGACCTCGTTGTCGTCGAAGTGCCAGCCGGGCTCGCCGAGGTAGGTGTAGGAGGTGTGCTGGGTGGGCGACATGGCGTTGCGGTCCTGCACCGCCACATGGGTCACCACGTACTTGTGGAAGTAGTCCAGGATCGGATTCTGGTTGAACGGCGGGGTCCAGTAGACCGGGAAGCAGCGCTTGGTGACGTGTGCCGGGTCGGTGGGCATGTTGCCGGGTCCGCAGTCGGGCTGGCTGTAGGTGACCTGGACGATCGAGCCGGTGTCGGTGGCGATCTCGGTCAGTCGCCAGTGCGCCATGGCCGGCAGGGTGTTGAACCCGGGCACCCGGTTGTCGTAGAGCTGGCTGGTGAACTGCATCGGAGGCAGGGCGATCGACCCGCCGTCCTTGTCGAAACCGGTGTGGGTGATCGAGTCCAGCCGCAGCTCGGGATTCCCGATGCCGGGGAAGACCTGGCCCAGCTGGTACTGGTCCACCCGGACCGGCCCGCCGCCGGTGTTGTACTGCGTGGTGATCGTGGTCAGGCGCTTGGTCGACCAGAACGACGGCGAGTGGTTGTTGCACACCGCGCCGGCCAGGCACTGCTGATCCTGCGGGGTGTCCGGCCACTTCCCCGCGTTGTCCGAGTTGAACAGCGCAGGGTCACAGGAGAATCCGGCGTCCGGCACACACCGCTCGGTGAACGCGAACACCACCTGCCCCGGCACGGTCTGCCCGTAGACGCTGCCGGCGACCGTCCGCAGCCCGTAGTCGATCCGGGACAGCATGCCGCCCCGGACGTAGGACACCCCCGCGGTGCCGTTGTTCGCCCCGTAGAAGTTGGTTTCCGGCGTGTAGTAATAGATCGAGACGTTGCCGTGCGGATCCTCGACGAAGTCCAGGTTCCACCGCCACGCCTCCGTGCACGGCGCAGGCGCGCACCCGGCCCGCGGCCCGTAGACCGGGACCGTCCACGCCGAGTTGGTCTGCTCCTGGTTGGTGTAGCCGGGACCGCGCTGCCGGCCGAACCAGTAGCTCACCCCGTCGGGGGTGGTGACCCGCCAGTGCTCGCCGGCGCGTACCCCGTTGGCCGCCCCGGTCAGCAGGTCGATCCGGGCGCCGCTGTCCGTCGCGGCGTGCCAGGTGTGCGTGTTGTCGTCGTAGACCAGCGGAACCGTCTGCCCGCCCAGGTTCATCGTCACGATCTGCCCGGCCCAGCACAGGTCCGCGGTGCGCTGCGGTTGCGGCAGGCTCTCGTCGTCGGCGCAGGGACGGTAGGTGCGTTCGATGTAACCAGGGTTGTAGTCCCAGCCCTGGCCGATCGCGGACGTCTGGTTGTTCGTGTCGGAGGTGCGGCCGTCCACTCCGGCCGATCCGTAGGACAGGCCCACCTGTGGCGTCACGGTCGAACCGGTCGCCACCGGCGGCAGGGTGATCGGGTAGGACCAGGAGAAGGCGCCGGAGTTGCCGGTGACCGACCAGGATCCGGACGGCGCCAGCGAACTGGCCTCGAACGAGCCCTGCGGACCGGACGCGTCGGCCACCGCCGCGAGCACCATGGCCGGGCCGGCGGTGCCGAGATCGGCCGCCCGCGACCGCTCCGCCGCCGCCGGCACCGACACCTGCGCGGTCACCACCTGGGTCAGCGGGTCGTTGTGGGACGACACCGGGGTCTGGACCAGACACGACGGCACCTGCGGGGTGCTCAGCGCACATGCCGGTAACCGCACCAGCCGCAGCCGGGAGCCGAGGTCCGCGCCACCGGCATAGCGGAATCCCGAGTAGTCCACCCCGACCGAGGTCGACAGGGCGGTGTCCGCCGCCAGCGAGAGCAGCACGCCGGTGACGCCCGCCCGGTGTGCCGTGGCCGGCTCGGCCAGCGTCACCCGCACCGACCCGGCGCCGGTCGCGCCGACGGTGACCGGCAGGTCCCCGGCCCGAACCAGACCCGGCACGGCCGCGCCGAGATCGGCCCTACGGCTCGTCTCCGGCGCCGTGCTGCCGGACAACTGGACCACCGCGCTGCCGCCCGCCGGCCACGCGGTGGCCGGGCGGGGCGCGGCGGGCGACTTCGTCACCGGCCGCCGGGCCAACGGAAAGTCCTTGTGCGGAATGAGATTCACCCGCTGCACGGCCGGCGCGGGGTCCGGTTCGGCGAGCGCTGGCGGCGCCGTCACCCCGGTCACCACCCCGCAGAGCAACACGATCGCGATCCCGACCGACCCGGCGCGACCCGGACGCGGGCGCGCGGCACTCACAGCAAAGGACATGACCTTCCCCAGTCGCCAAGCAATTACAGCTCAACATCAAACTGTAACCACTCGCCACGAGCAGCGGAAGCCCCGTATGCCCGCACTTCCGGCAGACTTCCGGCTCATCGACCGGGTCAGGCGACCCCGCCGCCCTGTGCTCGGGGGAGTAGGCGGTCGACGCAGGCGGCGAGGTCGGCGCGTCCGGCCATGCTGGGGTGTGGCCAGCCGGGGACCTGCATGTTGTTGGGGATGCCTGACGAGGTCAGTGTCATCTGGACGTTCTGCGGCCCGAGGAGCCAGGTCTGGGCGCAGCCGACGCCGATGCGGTTGGGGTTGAAGCCGGCGGTCGCCCACTGGATCTGCGCGACGACGATGCCGAGGCTGATCCAGCCGTTGAGCAGGTCGGTGGACCGTTGCGCCACCGCGACGCAGGCGGGCGGGATGTAGGGGTCGTTGTTCCACTTGTAGTAGAGCAGGTGCCGGACCTGCGCCCCGGGGTCGGCGGTGATCAGCCTGATCGCGATCTGGGCGACGTCCGCGGTGATGGCGCCGGCGCGGGCCTGCCCGTCCCAGGCGGGCGGGACGGCTGCGCCCAGGCCGCCCGGTGCGCCCGGGCTGCCGTTGGGGTTGCCGAGCACGTAGTCGGTGCAGGCGGCCGCGTTGGCGACCGCCCAGGCCGGGGCGCCGCCGAGACCGAGTTGGCGGCTGACCAGATTCCCGGCCACGGTCACCCAGTTGGTGTTGTTGATGCCGGCGGTGGTGACGGCGACGTTGGCGCTGCCGGCGCGGCTGAGGTTGTTCTGCAGGACTGCGACCGCGTCGGCGATCTGGGTCCTGGCCTGCTGGGAGACGGCTCCGCATCCGTTGGTGTAGGGCGAGGTGGTGAGCACGTCGGTGGTTTTGGCGCCGCTGTGGGCGAAGTTGAAGTAGCGGTTGGCCGGAACCCGGAGCAGGGCGCGGAGATCCTCGGCCCAGCTGGTCGCCGGGTCGTCGCAGGTGGTCCGGAACACCACGGCCCCGTTCGGTTGACGCACGGGCCGCGCCTCGTGCCCGGAAGTCACGGAGTCCCCGACCGCCACAAGCAACGGCGGCAATGGCTGCGCCGGCTGCCCAGTGGTCGTGGTCGGGGTAGTCGTGGTGGGGGTGGTCGTGGTGGGGGTGGTCGTGGTTGTGGTCGGGGTGGTCGTCGGCGTCGGTGTGGTGGTTGTCGTGGTTG
>NZ_DASTBH010000372.1:0-6033 GCF_035712165.1 Actinophytocola sp.
CCTACCACGAAGCCGGTGGCTCGGACGCCGAGGAGCTGGGCTGCGCGCTGGCCACCGCGGTCGCCTACCTGCGCGCGCTCACCTCGGCCGGGCTGTCCGCCGACGCGGCCGCCGCGCAACTCGAGTTCCGTTACGCCGCAACGGTCGACCAGTTCCTCACCATCGCCAAGCTGCGCGCGGCGCGGCGGTTGTGGGCCCGGGTCGCGCAGGTGTGCGGGATCGGCGACACCGGCTCGCGCCAGCACGTCGTCACCTCGCCGGCGGTGCTGACCAGGCGCGACCCGTGGGTGAACATGCTGCGCACCACGATCGCCTGTTTCGCCGCCGGGGTCGGTGGCGCGGACGCGATCACCGTGCTGCCGTTCGACTCCGCGGTCGGGCTGCCCGACGGGTTCGGCCGGCGCATCGCCCGCAACACCCAGTCGATCCTGCTCGAGGAGTCGCACCTGGACGCCGTGCTCGACCCGGCCGCCGAGTCCTGGTACGTGGAGCGGCTGACCAGCGACCTGGCCGAGGCCGCCTGGGCATGGTTCACCGAGATCGAGCGGGCCGGCGGGCTGACCGCGGCCCTGGACGCCGGGCTGATCGCCGACCGGCTGGCCCGGACCTGGCAGGCCCGGCGCGCCAACCTCGCGGCCGGCGCCGACAAGCTCACCGGGGTCACCGTGTTCGCCAACGCCGACGAGAAACCCCTGGTCCGACCGCCCGCGCCGGAGCCGCCCTCCGGTGGCCTGCCCCGGGTGCGTTACGAGGAGTTCCAGTGATACCTGACTTTTCCGACGTCAAGCTGGGTGAACCGGTCACCGACCGCCCGGCGGGGACCGGCCCGCACTGGCAGACGCCCGAAGGCATCGACATCAAACCCTTGTACACCAAGGAAGATCTCGACGGGCTGGACTTCCTGGACGGTTACCCGGGCATGGTGCCCTATCTGCGCGGGCCGTACCCGACCATGTACGTCAAGCAGCCGTGGACCATCCGGCAGTACGCCGGGTTCTCCACCGCCGAGGAGTCCAACGCCTTCTACCGGCGCAACCTCGCGGCCGGCCAGAAAGGACTGTCGATCGCGTTCGACCTGGCAACGCACCGCGGATACGACTCCGACCATCCGCGGGTGGCCGGCGACGTCGGCATGGCAGGCGTGGCGATCGACTCGATCTACGACATGCGGCAGTTGTTCGACGGCATCCCGCTGGACCAGATGACCGTGTCGATGACCATGAACGGCGCGGTGCTGCCGGTGCTCGCGCTCTACATCGTCGCGGCCGAGGAGCAGGGGGTGGCGCCGGCGAAGCTGGCCGGCACCATCCAGAACGACATCCTCAAAGAGTTCATGGTGCGCAACACCTACATCTATCCGCCCCGGCAGTCGATGCGCATCGTGTCCGACATCTTCGGCTACGCCTCGGCGAACATGCCACGGTTCAACTCGATCTCCATCTCCGGCTACCACATGCAGGAGGCCGGGGCCACCGCCGACCTGGAACTGGCCTACACGCTCGCCGACGGGGTGGAGTACATCCGCGCGGGGCTCGCCGCCGGGCTGCCGGTCGACTCGTTCGCCCCCCGGCTGTCCTTCTTCTGGGCCGTGGGCATGAACTTCTTCATGGAGGTGGCCAAGCTGCGCGCGGCCCGGCTGCTGTGGGCCAAGCTGGTCAAGCAGTTCTCGCCGGGTTCGGACAAGTCGCTGTCGTTGCGCACGCACTGCCAGACCTCCGGCTGGTCGCTGACCGCGCAGGACGTGTTCAACAACGTGATCCGCACCTGTGTCGAGGCCATGGCGGCCACCCAGGGGCACACGCAGTCCTTGCACACCAACGCGTTGGACGAGGCGCTGGCGCTGCCCACGGACTTCTCCGCGCGGATCGCCCGCAACACCCAACTGTTGCTGCAGCACGAGTCCGGGACCACCCGGGTGATCGACCCGTGGGGCGGCAGCGCGTTCGTCGAGCGGCTGACCTACGAGCTGGCCAAGCGGGCGTGGGGGCACATCGAGGAGGTCGAGAAAGCCGGCGGGATGGCGAAGGCGATCGACGCCGGGATCCCCAAGATGCGCATCGAGGAGGCCGCCGCGCGCACCCAGGCGCGGATCGACTCCGGGCGGCAGCCGGTGATCGGCGTGAACAAGTACCGGGTGGCCCTCGACGAGCAGATCGACGTGCTCAAGGTGGACAACGCCGGGGTGCGGGCGCAGCAGTTGGAGAAGCTGCGGCGGCTGCGTTCCGAGCGGGACGACGAGGTGGTGGCTTCCGCGTTGGCGGCGCTGCGCCGGGCCGCCGAGGGCACCGACAACCTGGTGCCGCTGGCCGTGGCGGCGGCCAGGGCGAAGGCGACCGTCGGGGAGATCTCCGAGGCGCTGGCCGCGGTCTGGGGGCGGCACTCGGCGCAGATCCGTACGATCTCCGGTGTGTACTCCGAAGAGGCCGGCGATGCGTCCAATGTGGACGCGACGCGCCGGCTGGTCGCCGATTTCGGTGAGGCGGAGGGCCGGCGGCCGCGGATCCTGGTGGCCAAGATGGGGCAGGACGGCCACGACCGCGGCCAGAAGGTGATCGCCACCGCGTTCGCCGACCTCGGCTTCGACGTGGACGTCGGACCGCTGTTCCAGACCCCGGGCGAGGTCGCGCGCCAGGCCGTCGAGGCCGACGTGCACATCGTCGGCGTCAACTCGCTCGCCGCCGGGCACCTCACGCTGGTCCCGGCGCTGCGTTCGGAGTTGGCGACGCTCGGGCGGGACGACATCATGATCGTGGTCGGCGGGGTCATCCCACCCGGCGACCACGACGAGCTGCGGGCCGCCGGGGCGACGGCGATCTTCGGGCCGGGCACGGTGATCGCGGACGCGGCCGGCGACCTGGTGCGCGCGCTCGCCTCGGCGCACGGGCACGCGCTGTAGTGGCTGCTCCCCTCGAACTGGGCGAGTACGTCAAGGGCGTGCTGGCCGCCGACCGCGGCATCCTGTCCAAGGCGATCACCCTGGTGGAGTCGCGCCGGGCGGATCACCGGAGTCTGGCTCAGGAACTGCTGGTCGAACTGCTGCCGCAGGCCGGCGGCGCGCACCGGGTGGGGATCACCGGGGTGCCGGGCGTCGGCAAGTCCACCTTCGTCGACGCGCTGGGCAGCATGCTGACAGCGGCCGGGCACCGGGTGGCGGTGCTCGCCGTCGACCCGTCCTCGACCCGGACCGGCGGCTCGATCCTCGGCGACAAGACCCGGATGGCCCGGTTGGCGGTGGACCCGGCGGCGTTCATCCGGCCGTCGCCCACCTCAGGGACACTCGGTGGGGTCGCCAAGGCCACCCGGGAGACGATCGTGCTGATGGAGGCCGCCGGGTACGACATCGTGCTGGTGGAGACCGTCGGCGTCGGTCAGTCCGAGGTCGCCGTGGCCAACATGGTCGACTGCTTCCTGCTGCTCACCCTGGCCCGCACCGGCGACCAGCTGCAGGGGATCAAGAAGGGCGTGCTGGAGCTCGCCGACGTGATCGCGGTGAACAAGGCCGACGGCGAGCACGCTCGGGAGGCGGGCCGGGCGGCCCGGGAGCTGGCCGGGGCATTACGGCTGCTGCGCTCACCCGAGGCGCGCTGGGTTCCGCCGGTGCTGACCTGCAGCGCGTTGGCCGGAACCGGTCTCACCGAGGTGTGGGCGGAGGTCGAACGGCACCACGCGACCCTCGCCGAATCGGGCGAACTGGACGACAAGCGGCGCCGGCAGCAGGTCGACTGGACCTGGACGATGGTGCGGGAAACCCTGCTCGCCCGGCTGCACGACGATGCCGGGGTGCGGCGGATCGCCCCGGAGTTGGAGCGCGAGGTGCGCGACGGCCGGCTCACGGCCACCCTGGCAGCGGAACGCATTCTGCAAGCTTTCGCGGACGGCGAGTCCCCCCAGTAGGGTGACCACCATGCGGCACATCGTCACCCGGTTCCTGGTTGCGGTAGTGTTCGCGCTGCTCACGGTCGTACCCGTCGCCTGCGCCACGAGCGTTTCGGCGAGCGCGACCGTCGGCCCGGCGAGCGTCGTCGCGGTGGAACAGCCGACCACGACGCCCAATCCGACCGCGCCGACCGGTCCGAACCTGACTCCGGAACAGCAGTCCGAAAGGGCGAAACAGAAGCTGGTTATCGGCGTTCTGGCTGTTCTGCTGCTGGGAATAGTGATCGGGGGACGGACCGTCCGGCGTAGGATCAGGAAGAAGAAGTCGGGTGCGGTCTCGTCATGATCGGTCATCGATTGTGATCGACTAGCCTGGCTGAATTTCGTTGGGCCGTTCGGCGCACGCCTGTTACCGGCGAGCCGATTGCCTAAGGAACCTTGTGCGAGGCTCCAGCATCGGTGGTGCACGATTTGCTGGAGTTTTTGTACCGAGGATGCCTGCCTGCGGGAGGAGGAATCGCGATGACCGTGGTCGACTCGCGGTCCGACAGGCCGTGGGACAGCCACGAGCCCGACGACGACCCCATCGTGCTGCTCACCAGCGACGGCGTCAGGATGCCTCCTGTGGAGGACATCGGCGTCGGGCGCGGGCCGTCCTGGCTTGATGACTGGATGGCGCGCAACGCGGCGGACGTGGTGGCGTGGTACCGGCATCTGCACGCCTACCCGGAGCTGTCCCGGCAGGAGTTCGCGACCACCGAACTGGTCGCCGGGCTGCTGGGTTCGGCCGGGCTGAAGCCCTGGGTGCTGCCCGCCGGCACCGGCCTGGTGTGCGAGTTCGGCTCCGGGGACCGGTGTGTGGCCCTGCGCGCGGACATGGACGCGTTGCCGCTCACCGAACTGACCGGGCTGCCGTACGCCTCGACCGTGGTCGGCGCCGCGCACGCGTGCGGGCACGACGCGCACACCTCGATGCTGGTCGCCGCCGGGCTGGCGCTGGCTTCGGCGCCGTCGCTGCCCGGCCGGGTGCGGCTGATCTTCCAGCCGGCCGAGGAGGTCATGCCGGGCGGCGCGCTCGACGTGATCGCCGCCGGCGGGGTGGACGGGGTCGACTCGATCTTCGGCCTGCACTGCGACCCCCGGCTCGAGGTGGGCCGGGTAGGCACCCGGGTCGGCGCGATCACCTCCGCCACCGACCTGCTCGAGCTTCAGCTCACCTCTCCGGGCGGACACACCTCCCGCCCGCATCTGACCGCCGACCTCGTGCACGCCCTCGGCCACGTGATCACCGGACTGCCCACGCTGCTGTCCCGCCGGGTGGACCCGCGGTCGGGCACCGTGCTGGTCTGGGGTTCCGTGCACGCCGGTGAGGCCGCCAATGCCGTGCCCCAGGACGGTGTCCTGCGCGGCACCCTGCGCACCGGCGACCACGAGGTGTGGGCCGACCTGGAACCCTTGGTCTCCGGGCTGGTCCAGTCCCTGCTCGCCCCCACCGGCGTCGGCTTCGAACTGCACCACCAGCGCGGCGTGCCCCCGGTGATGAACGAGCCGGAGTGCACCCAGATCCTCCGCGCCGGTGTCGAGTCGGCCCTCGGCCCCGACGCCGTCACCGGCACCAAGCAGTCCTCCGGCGGCGAAGACTTCGGCTGGTACCTGGAACAACTCCCCGGCTCCTTCGCCCGCCTCGGCGTCTGGTCCGGCGAAGGCGCACCCCCCGACCTCCACCAGCCCACCTTCCACCTGGACGAACGCGCCCTCCTCACCGGCGTCCGCGTCCTCACCCACACCGCCCTCGCCGCCCTCACCTAAAACCCGCGAGTCCCCACCTCAAGCCCGGCGAGTCCCCACTTCAGGCCCAGCGAGTCCCCACTTCCGGCCCGGCGAGTCCCCACTTCGCGCTCGGCGAGTTCCTGCTTCGCGCTCGGCGAGTTCCCACTTCGTGCCCGGCGAGTTCCCACTTCGTGCCCGGCGAGTTGCCGTTCCGGTCTGGCGAGTCCCCACTTCCGGCCTGGCGAGTTGCCGCTTCCGGCCCGGCGGGTCCCCTACTTCACGCCCGGCGGGTCCCCTACTTCGCGCCCGGCGAGTTGCCACTTTGCGCCCGGTGAGTCCCTCCCTTCGCGCCCGGGCTAGTTGCCGGTGGGGCAGTGAAGGCGAGTA
>NZ_DASTBH010000373.1:0-11938 GCF_035712165.1 Actinophytocola sp.
GGCCGAGCTAGACCAGGTCATCTACGACGGGTCGTCGTTCGGCACCGCGGCGTTCGCCGGCTCCGCCGAGGAGCAGGAGTACCTGGGCCTGCCCGGCCTGCTCGAACCCGAGCAGGTGCGAGCGCTGCTGCGCGAGCGCCAGCAGCGCCAGCTCGAGCGGCCGGCCGAGCCGGCGGCCCGCCCGGTGACCGTGGCCGAGCGGCTGGGCGGGCTGCGCAAGGAGCTCAACACGCTCGTCACCATGTACCACCACCGGACCGGCAAACCGCACGGTGCAATTCACAGTGAGCTACGCCGCACGTGTGGTGGACCACCCGTCGCGATGGCCACCGCCGAGCAGCTCCAGCAGCGGATCGCTACTCTGCGTACCTGGTAGTCCACGGTTCGGTAAGTGTGGGCTCACCTGCGGATGACATGCATGTTGCCAAACTGTGTCCTATACAGACAGGTCAGCGGCTTCCGTTCCGCGCCGTCCAACGCATATGTTGTGCCCCGCAACATTTCCGGCCGGGAGGGCTGCTGCAAACGGAGCAAGGTGGCGGAGCCGCCACCGCACCCCTCGCGGTATGAACATTGAAGGGACGACGGATGCGCAGGACGACTCTTGCCCTCCTCGGCGCAGGCGTGGGTGTCTCCCTCGCCCTGACGGCGTGTGGGGCTAACGAGGCACCGAGCAGCGGCGGCGGCAGCACCGCCAGCGGGCAGCCTTCCTCGAGTGGGGCCAAGGTGGGCGTGATCCTGCCGGAGACCGCGACCTCGGCGCGCTGGGAAGGCTTCGACCGGCCGGCGATCGCCGAGGCGATGAAGGCCGAGGGACTCGAGGCCGACATCCAGAACGCCCAGGGCGACGTGCAGAAGTTCAGCCAGCTGGCCGACACCATGATCAGCAGTGGGGTCAAGGTCCTGGTCATCGGCTCGATCAACAGTGAGGTCGGTGCGTCTGTCGCGGCCAAGGCCAAGGCGCAGGGCATCCCGGTCATCGACTACGACCGGCTCAACCTCGGTGGCAGCTCCGACTACTACGTGTCCTTCGACAACGTGAAGGTCGGCGAGCTGCAGGGCCAGGGCATGGCCGACGCCATGAAGGGCAAGCCGGCCGGCTCCCAGATCATCGAGATCGAGGGCGCTCCGACCGACAACAACGCCACCCTGTTCTACGAGGGCCAGCAGAAGGTCCTCAAGCCGCTCTACGGCGCCGGCACCCTGAAGCTGGTGCAGAGCCAGCCGATCGACAACTGGGACAACCAGAAGGGTGGCCAGGTCTTCGAGCAGATCCTGACCGCCAACGGCGGCAAGGTCGACGGCGTCGTCGCGGCCAACGACGGTCTGGCCGGCGCGGTGATCACCGTGCTGCGCAAGAACGGCCTGAACGGCAAGGTTCCGGTGACCGGCCAGGACGCCACCCCGGACGGCCTGAAGGCGATCCTCGCCGGTGACCAGTACATGACCGTGTTCAAGGCGATCAAGAAGGAAGCCGAGGCCACCGCCAAGCTGGCCGCCGCGCTGGCCAAGGGCGACAAGGCCGCGGCCGACAAGATCGCCACCGGCACCACGAAGGACACCAAGGGCAACCGCGACGTCAAGTCGGTGCTCGCGGAGCCGCAGCTGATCACCGCGCAGAACGTCAAGGTCGTGGTGGACGAGGGCTACGTCAAGGCCAGCGAGCTCTGCACTGCGGAGCTGGCTGCCAAGTGCACCGAGCTCGGCATCAAGTAACCAGGTCGCAGTAGTAGTACACGGGGCCGCACCCGCAGCAGAATCGAGTCTGCCGCGGGTGCGGCACCGTCGCCGATGAGTAGGACGGTTTAGAAGTGAGTGAGCCCGTTCTCGAGCTGACCGGGGTGAACAAGTCGTTCGGCCCGGTGCACGTGCTGCACGACGTGGACTTCACGGTGCGCGCCGGTGAGGTGACCGCCCTGGTCGGCGACAACGGCGCCGGCAAGTCGACCCTGATCAAGTGCATCGCCGGGATCTACCCGATGGACTCCGGTCAGGTGATCTTCAACGGCGAGCCGGTGCACATCCACGGGCCGCGGGACGCGGCCAAGCTGGGCATCGAGGTCGTCTACCAGGATCTGGCGCTGGCCGACAACCTGGACATCGTGCAGAACATGTTCCTGGGCCGGGAACGCGGCTCGGCCTGGCTGCTCGACGAGGCCAGCATGGAGCGGTCCGCCCGGGAGACCCTGGCTTCCCTGTCGGTGCGCACGGTGAAGTCGGTGCGCACGCCGGTCGCGAACCTGTCCGGCGGGCAGCGGCAGACCGTGGCGATCGCCAAGGCGGTGCTGTGGGACAGCAAGGTGGTGCTGCTCGACGAGCCGACCGCCGCGCTGGGCGTCGCGCAGACCCGCCAGGTGCTCGACCTCGTCCGCCGGCTGGCCGAGCAGGGCCTGGGCGTGGTGCTGATCAGCCACAACCTGGCCGACGTGTTCGAGGTCGCCGACCGCATCGCCACCCTCTACCTCGGCCGCATGGTCGCCGAGGTGCAGACCAAGGACGTCACGCACGGGCAGGTCGTGGAGCTGATCACCGCAGGGCGATCGGGCGACCTCGGGATGGCCCGTCCAGAGACCGCCACCATCTGAGGACTCGAGGCATGACCGACACCACCACCCCCGCCGCCGGCCGGGGCACCCAGCCGCCGAACGCCGCCATCTCGGACTTCGGCATCGACACCACGGCCCAGTCGACCAGAGAGGCCGTGTTCGACTACTTCGCCCGGCTGCGCGGCGGCGACCTCGGCTCCGTGCCCGCCCTGCTCGGGCTGGGCGTGCTGCTCATCTACTTCACCGTGCAGTCCGACCAGTTCCTGACCCTGAACAACATTTCCAACCTGCTCCAGCAGGGCGCCGGCAACATCATCATCGCGATGGGCCTGGTGTTCGTCCTGCTGCTCGGTGAGATCGACCTGTCCGCGGGCACCGCCTCCGGCGTGTGCGCGTCGGTGATGGCGCTGCACGTGGTCGAGAGCGGCAACCTGCTGGGCGGGATGCGCAGCACCAACGTCTTCTACACCTTCGTCGGCGGGCTGATCCTGGCCGCGGCGCTGGCCGCCTTCATGCGGATCTGGGCGGGCGCGGTGCTGGCGGCGACCGCGGTGGCGATCGTGCTGTCCGGGGTCGGGGCCAACCCGTGGATCGAGATGCTGCTCGCGATCACGGTCGGCGTCTCGATCGGCTGCATCACCGGGTTCCTGGTCTCCAAGATCGGTATGCCGTCGTTCGTGGTGACCCTGGCACTGTTCATCACCTGGCAGGGCGTGATCCTGCTGTTCATCGGGCCGCGCGGCACGCTGTCGGTGGGCACCGGGGTGCTGTTCCAGGTGGCCAACGGCAACCTGTCGTTGACGGGAAGCTGGATCCTGTGCGCCATCGCGGCGGGCGGCTACGCGGCCGTCGTGCTCGGCGAGCACCTGGTCCGCCTGCGCAAGGGCCTGGTCACCCAGCCGACCCCGGTCGTGCTGTTCAAGGTGATCAGCATCGCCATCATCGCGGTCGCGTGCACGTTCGCCCTGACCGTCAACCGCTCGACCAACGACTTCGTCGTGATCCAGGGCGTGCCCTACGTGGTGCCGATCCTGTTGGCGTTGCTGGTGTTGGGCACGTTCACGCTCAACCGCACCCGCTACGGCCGGCACATCTACGCCGTCGGCGGCAACGCGGAGGCGGCCCGGCGCGCCGGCATCAACGTGAGCAAGATCCGGGCCAGTGTGTTCGTCGTGTCCACCGGGGTCGCGGCCGTCGGCGCCATCGTCTACTCGTCCAAGGTAGGCTCGGTCGACCCCAAGGCCGGTGGGCTGGACACGTTGCTGTTCGCGGTCGGCGCCGCGGTCATCGGCGGTACCTCGCTGTTCGGCGGCCGGGGCAAGATCTCGTACGCGCTGATCGGCGGCCTGGTCCTCGCGACCGTGTCCAACGGCCTCAACCTGCTCAAGTACGAGGCGGCGATGGTGAACATCATCACCGGCCTGGTGCTGTTGCTCGCGGCCACCGTGGACGCGGTGTCCCGGCGCCGGGTGGCACTCTCGGCGGGCTGAGGGCCCTGGGGACGGAGACAGGGTGGACGGTTGACCAGCACACCGACAGCGGGCGCACGGCCTGACGAGGTTCGCCGGCACAACCGAACCGTTCTGCTGCGCCGGCTGCACGTCGGCGGGCCGTGTACCCGCGCGTCGTTGGCGACCGAGCTCGGGCTGAACCGGAGCACGATCAAGGCGTTGGTGGACGGGCTGGCCGAGTCCGGGGTGGTCGAGGAGAAGGTGCCCCGGATGCGCACCGGCGCCGGCCGCCCGTCACTGCTGGTGCTGCCGCAGGCGCATGCGGCGGTGGTGCTGGCCGTGGACGTGCGGGTCGAGCAGGTGGCGATCGCGCTGGTCGGGCTGGGCGGGGAGATGCTCGGCCGCAACAGCTGGAACCTGCACGGCCGGGCGCGCGAGCCGAACGAGGTGATCACCCACATCGTCGAGTCGACCCGGCTGCTGGCCGGCGAGCTGGACGTGGAGATGGTCGGCGCCGGGATCTCGGTGCCCGGGGTGGTGCGCCGCTCGGACGGGCTGGTGCACGAGGCGCCGAACCTGCACTGGACCGACGTGCCGGTCGGCGAGCGGATCCGCAAGATCCTCCGGATGCCGACCATGGTGGCCAACGACGCCGAGCTGGGCGCGCTGGCCGAGCACCTGCGCGGGGTCGCCCGGGGTTCCTCCGACGCGGTCTACGTCTCGGCCGACGTCGGGGTGGGCGGCGGGGTCATCTCCGGTGGGTCCACCCTGCGTGGCACCGCGGGCTATGTCGGTGAGCTGGGGCACATGGTGATCCGGCCGGGGCCGAGCGGGCGGCCCTGCTACTGCGGCAGCCGGGGGTGCTGGGAGACCGAGGTGGGCGAGCCGGCCATGTGCCGGGCGCTGGCGCTGCCGGAGGGTTCGCCGCGCGGCGCGGTGGTCGCCGAGCTGCGCGCGATGAAGGTCAAGCCGGACCCGATGCCCGGGCCGCTGGGCGAGTTCATCGGCTGGCTGACCGTCGGGCTGATCAACGTCGTGAACCTGCTCGGCCCGGAGCTGGTGGTCCTCGGAGACCTGTTCACCGCCCTACCCGGCTGGATGGTGGCCGAGGTGGGGCAGGACGTCCGCCGGAAGAGCCTGGTGAGCCGGGCGGTCGGTGGCACCCGGATCGTCGCCTCGACGCTGGGCGCGGACGCAAAGCTGATCGGCGCGGCCGAGCTGGCCTTCGAGCCGGTCCTGGACGCCGTGTGAGGTGCCGTCCCGGATAGGCGAACGCCGCGCCCGGGACGGACGCGGCGTTCGCAAAGTTCTGGCGAAGGGATCAAGCGTTTTGCTGTAGTTGTGCGGCAAGCTCGACCAGCCGTTGGTTGTGCTTACGCGCATGGTGCCCGCAGAACAGCAGCTCGCCGCCGGACGGCAGCACGGCGCGTACCTGTGCGGCAGCCCCGCAACGGTCGCATCGGTCGGCAGCGGTCAGCTCGGGGCGGGTGAGCGTGGGTGTCATGGCTTTCTCCCTCCGTCCCGGGCACCGGGAGCCCGATGCCCTTCGTCGGCGACGAGCACTTGGCCGGATGGCCAGTGCCCGTCCCCTTCCACTCTTCCAGACGATCGGCTGCTAGTCAGTGTTCCCGCGCCCACTGGATGGACGGTCGACTGTGATTTACCCGATTGCCACATCCCTAATCACGGGGCGTTGCTGAGTGTTGCGAAACGTGCCGACTCCGTTGCTCTTGGTAGTCAGCGGGGTGTCCATGTACGTGGGTGCGGCGGCCGCCGTGTGGCTGTTCGCGGAGATCGGTCCGGCCGCCGTGACATGGCTGCGTCAACTCGGTGCGGCGGTCGTCCTGCTCGCCGTCTGCCGCCCGGGCGCGGCCACCCTGCGGGGCCGCAACCTGGCCTTGGCGGCGACGTTCGGGCTGGTCACGGCCCTGATGAACCTGGCGTTCTACGAGTCGATCGCCCGGATCCCGCTGGGCACGGCGGTGGCGCTGGAGTTCGCCGGGCCGGTGGTGCTGGCCGCGCTGGGCTCCCGGACGGCGCGCGATGTAAGCGCTCTCATGCTCGTGGCGGCGGGCGTTCTGCTCATCGCCGACGTCCGCTGGACGGACAGCACGCTCGGAGTCGTGTTCGCTCTCAGCGCAGCGGCGCTGTGGGCCGTTTACATCGTGTTGAGTAAGCGCGTCGCTACTGCCGGTGTCGGCCTGGACGCGCTGGCGGTCGGGTTCGCGGTGGCCACCGTGGCGTTCGTGCCGCTGGCGGTGCGCACCGGGCCGGTATGGGCCTCGCCGCGGCTGCTGGCGCTCGGGATCGGCGTCGGGGTGCTGGCCACGGCGATCCCCTACGCGCTGGACCAGGTTGTGCTGCGGCGCGGGGTCGAGCGGGCGCGGTTCGCGGTGCTGCAGGCCCTGCTGCCGGTCACCGCGGCGCTGACCGGCCTGGTGCTGCTCGGCCAGGTGCCCACCTGGCCGGAGGCGCTGGGCATCCTGGCCGTCGTCGCCGGGGTGGCGCTCCGGTCGAAGTAGATACTTTCCATGGAAATAATGTCCATGTAAGGTATCGGCGTGACACCGGGCTACCTCCTCTGGCGCGTGACGATGAAGTGGCGGGCCGCCGTCGAGCGGGCGGTGGCTCCACTCGGCCTGACCCACGCGCAGTACACGCTGCTGGCTTCGCTGACCGGGCTGTCCCACCGGGGCCAGCGGCCCAGCCAGCGCGAGCTCGCCGACGTCACCGGCCTGGACCAGGTGTACGTCTCCAAGCTCGCCCGCGCGCTGGAGCGGTCCGGGTTCATCGAGCGGGCCGGCCACCCGACCGACCCGAGAGCGGTCCAGCTCCACCTCACCGAACGCGGATCGGAGGTCGTCACCCGCGCCGTGGCGATCGTCGCCGAACTGCTGGAGGAACTGACCGCGCCGCTCGGCGGCACCGCCAGCCGGCAGACCAACGAGTTGACCACCATGCTGCGGGCGCTGCTGGGCGAGCCGCGGCCGACCGAAGGGGATGAGCGGATGACCCAACCGACCACACTGTTCGGGCAGGATCTCGGCATCGCCAGCCGGGCCGGATCCCGGCTGCTGTACCGGATCCTGGACGCCGAAGCGGTCAGCTTCGAAGAGTGGATCACCCTGAAGCTGGTGCACGACCAGGGCGGTCACGTTCCGCGCGAGACACTGGTTGCCGGGGTCGCCGGCGGCCTGGACGCCGACCCGCCGGCGATCGGCGCCGTGGTCGGCGGACTCGAGTCCCGGGGCGTGCTCCGCGAGGCGGACGGCGGTCTCGGTCTCACGGCCGCCGGTCGAGCCCTGTTCGACCGCCTGCTGGATGCCACGACGCGAAGCGGCGAGGAGATCCTGTCCGGGCTGCCGGCCGAGGACGTTGCCACGACCCGCCGCATTCTCAACGAGTTCACCGCCCGGGTGAACCGGACGCTGTCCACTGCGGACGGTCCACTGTAGAGAAAAGAGAGCGGCGTCCCGGTGGCCGGGACGCCGCTCTCGTTGTCAAGCCGTCATTCCAGGTAGTCGCGCAGCACCTGGGACCGGGACGGGTGGCGCAGCTTCGACATCGTCTTGGACTCGATCTGCCGGATGCGCTCCCGGGTCACCCCGTACACCTGGCCGATCTCGTCGAGCGTGCGCGGCTGGCCGTCGGTCAGGCCGAACCGCAGCCGGACGACGCCAGCCTCGCGCTCGGACAGCGTGGCCAGCACCGACTGCAACTGGTCCTGCAGCAGCGTGAACGACACCGCGTCGACCGCCACGACCGCCTCGGAGTCCTCGATGAAGTCACCGAGCTGGCTGTCGCCCTCGTCGCCGATGGTCTGGTCCAGCGAGATCGGCTCCCGGGCGTACTGCTGGATCTCCAGCACCTTCTCCGGGGAGATGTCCATCTCCTTGGCCAACTCCTCCGGAGTCGGCTCCCGGCCCAGGTCCTGCAGCAGCTCGCGCTGGATCCGGCCGAGCTTGTTGATCACCTCGACCATGTGCACCGGGATGCGGATGGTGCGGGCCTGGTCGGCCATGGCGCGGGTGATCGCCTGGCGGATCCACCACGTGGCGTAGGTGGAGAACTTGTAGCCCTTGGTGTAGTCGAACTTCTCCACCGCGCGGATCAGGCCCAGGTTGCCTTCCTGGATCAGGTCCAGGAACGCCATGCCGCGTCCGGTGTAGCGCTTGGCCAGCGACACCACCAGCCGCAGGTTGGCTTCCAGCAGGTGGTTCTTGGCCCGCTCGCCGTCCCGCACGATCCACTTCAGATCCCGCCGGTACTGCGGCTGGAGCTTCTCGCCGTCGTCCTCGGCGGTGCGGACCCGTTCCGCCGCGTAGAGGCCGGCCTCGATCCGCTTGGCGAGCTCGACCTCCTCCTCGGCGTTGAGCAGGGCCACCTTGCCGATCTGCTTGAGGTAGGCGCGGACCGAGTCGGCCGAGGCGGTCAGCTCGGCGTCCTTGCGCGCCTGCCGGAGCGCCTCGGACTCCTCCTCGTCCCAGACGAAGTCGCCGTCCTTGGTGTCCTTCTCGGCCGGCTCCTCCTCTTCGACCTCGTCCACGGCCGCGGCCGCGATCTCGCTCTCGACGTCTTCGAGGTCCTCGAGATCCGGTGAGTCCAGATCCGGCTCGTCGCCCTCGATGGCGACGTCCGGCTCGCCCTCGGCGTCGCCGGGCTTCGCCTCGTCGGCGCCCTTGGCGCCCGGCTTGGCGGGCGACTTCGCCGCGGCCTTACGGGGCGCGCGGGCGGGCTTGGCGCCGGCCGCGGCCTTCTTCGGCCGAGTCGCCGTCTTCGCGCTGGCCTGCTGGTCCTGCTCCAGCTCGGCCGGAACCTCGTCGACCGGTGCGCTCGCGGCCGGAGCGGTGGAGGCTCGGGTTGCGGTTCGTGCGGCTGCCACTTACGCCCTTTCGCAGCTGTCCGTAACGGCGGCGTCAGGCCCTACTGAATGAGCCTGCGCTACCGGGAGTCTGGGAACGCCCGGCGACCGGGAGCCGCGGGCACTGTTCCATTGTAACGACGTAGTTGGCATGGTGCGGCGCGGTGGCGGTCGGTCAGTGCTCGACGCCCAGCTCAGCGGCCACCGCGGCGCCGACGATCCCGGCGTCGTTGCGCAGTTCGGCGGCCACCACCCGGGTCCGGACGTCCAGCAGCGGGAGCCACCGGTCGGCCTTCCTGCTCACCCCGCCACCGGCGATGATGAGGTCCGGCCAGATCAGACTCTCCAGGGCACGGATGTAGCGGGAGACCCGCAGCGCCCACTCCTCCCAGGACAGGTCCTGCTCGTCCTTGACCGAGGCCGCCGCGCGGGTCTCGGCGTCCAGCCCGTCCACCTCGAGGTGGCCGAACTCGGTGTTGGGCACCAGCTTGCCGTCCAGGAACAGCGCGCTGCCGATGCCGGTGCCGAAGGTCAGCAGCACCACCACGCCGGCCTGGTCGCCCGGCCAGCCGTAGCGGATCTCCGCCATCCCGGCGGCGTCGGCGTCGTTGAGCACCGTGACCTCGCCCGGCGCCCGGCCCAGCCGCTCGGTGAACACCGCCACGGCGTCCGTGCCGATCCACGACTTGTCGATGTTCGCCGCGGTCATGGCCGTGCCGCGCTTGACGACGGCCGGCAGCGTCACGCCGACCGGACCGGTCCACTCGAACCCGTCGACGATCTTCTTGACCACCGCGGCCACCAGTTCGGGACTGGACGGGTCCGGAGTGTCGATCCGGATCCGCTCGGTGGCCAGCCGGCCCGCCTCGAGATCGACGACACACCCCTTGATGCCCGATCCACCGATGTCAACCCCGAACCCGCGGGTGCCGCCCATCCCGTGGTCCCTTCGTACTCGATTCAGCCCACTTGTCACGGGAGGTTAGCCGGGCGAGCGGTCGGGATCGAGGGGGCACACCTCTAGCCGCGCCCCGGAGCCCTGCTCACCCGGCGCTGTGACGGGAACCACGACACGTGACCGCCGAGCCGAGCGATACCGCCAGCACTAACGTTTCCACGACCCAGAGGCGAGGCCCCCGTGACGACCACTCTCCGAGCTGTCCTAATGGTCCTCGCCGTCAGCGTGGTCGCCACGCTGCCGGCCTGCTCGGCCACGGAGGACCAGAACGCGGACCGCGCCGGCGGCGAACGGGCCGGCGCCGCCAGCCCGGCGCCGCAACCCGCCGTCCCGCCGGCCCCGACCCCGGCCGCCTGGGGGCAGCGCCACACCTGGGGCGACGGACTGGCCGTGCAGCTCGGAACTCCGGCGGTGTGCGTGCCGAGCCGGGCCGCGTTCCCGGCGGACATCGAGCGGGCGGTCAAGGTCCCCGTGCTGGTCGTCAACGACACCGCGGCGCCCGTCGACACGGTCCTGCTGGTCGTCAACGACCTCCAGTTCAACGGCGCGGCGGCGCAGCTGGTCACGGACATCGACGGGCCGTGCGGCAACGGTGTCGCGTCGACCAGGGTGTTGCCGGGCACGACGGTCACCACCAGCGTGGCCGTGGCGGTGGCCGCCGCGCCGGGCGAGCTGCGGCTCTCCTACGGCCCGCCGACCGGCCACGACAAGGCGTTGTTCGCCGGTCCCGCCTAGTGGATCCGGGACCGTGTGGTCCGATGGTCCCGTGGGTGACGTAGAGCGGGACCTGCTGGGAGTCGCCGAGACGGTGGCCAGGGAGGCGGCCGAGCTCGCCCGGAGCTACCGGGACGAGGCGATTCGCCAGGTGGACACCAAGTCCAGCGAGACCGACCCGGTGACCGCGGCGGACCGGGCGACCGAGCGGCTGATCCGGACCCGCCTGGCCGAGCTGCGGCCCGGGGAGCCGGTGCTCGGCGAGGAGGAGGGCGGCGGCGGGGGCGCCGGCGCGGGCACGGTGCGCTGGGTGGTCGACCCGATCGACGGGACGGTCAACTACCTCTACGGCTACCCGTGGTACGCGGTGTCGGTGGCGGCGCAGGTCGACGGGGTGTCGGTGGCCGGTGTGGTGCTGGAGCCGGCCAGCGGGCGGTGCTGGGCGGCCGAACGTGGCGCCGGGGCGACGCTGGACGGGGTGCCGCTGCGGGTGTCCGCCGCCGAACGGCTGGACCTCGCGCTGGTCGGCACCGGCTTCGCCTACCGGCCGGACCGCCGGCGCCGGCAGGCCGCGGGCGTGGCCGAGCTGATGGGCCGGCTGCGGGACATCCGCCGGTCCGGATCGGCCGCGCTGGACCTCTGCGCGGTCGCCGCCGGTTGGCTGGACGGATACTTCGAGCACGGGCTGTCCCGGTGGGACTGGGCGGCCGGTGCGCTGATCGCCGAGGAGGCCGGCGCCCTGGTGCGGTTGCCGGGTGAGCTGCGCGGCCCCGACCTGCTGCTGGCGGCCACGCCCGGTATCGCGGAGGAGTTGACCGCCGCGCTGGACGAAGCCGGCCTGTTCGACCTGTGAGGTGCGACTCCTAGCAGGTGACCTGACGGGCCGAGATGAGCCGGCCGGTGTCGATGTCCGGCTGCAGGGTGGGGTCGGCCTGCAGCCCGCCCTGGGTCGCCTGGAACTCCGGATGGGCCACCGCCCAGTCGTTGAGCTCCTCCATGATCCGCCGGGTGTCGGTGCGGTTGCGCAGGTCGTCGAACCGCTCGCCGAGAGCGAAGTCGACGGAACCGTCGGGGCGCTCGTCGCGGACCAGTTCGGCGCACGGCTCGACCAGGCTCAGCGTGCGGGCCGCGGCGGCGCCCTTCGGACCGAACCGGATCTGCGCGCGGCAGTTGAGGTCGGCCGCGGTGTAGAGCGGATCGTTGTCCGGCGGGGCGATCTGCCCGAAGCCGAGTTGGCGCAGCGCCTCGGTGATCTCGGCGGCCTGACCCTTGTGGGTGCTCGCGTTGACCACCCGGATCTGGATCAGGGCCGGCGGCAGCGGCGCGGTGCGGTCCAGGGCGTCGGTGCCGAGCGACTGGCCGAGCGTGGTCGGCGGCTGGCCGGACACGGTGACCGGCGCGGCGCCCG
>NZ_DASTBH010000374.1:0-11275 GCF_035712165.1 Actinophytocola sp.
CATCGCCCGCGCGCCGCGGGCCCAGGTGGCCCGCCTGACGTCCGTCCTCGGCGTGGTCCAGAGCGTCACGCTGATGCTGACCAACCCGCTGCTCGGCGGGCTTGCCCAGGCCACGAACGCGCGGCTGGCGGTGGTCGTCAGCGCCCTGCCGCTGCTCGTCGCGGCCGCGGTGGTCGCCCGCCAGGACTGGTCAGAGCAGCCAGGCGGCGGTGTCCGGGGGTAGCTTGCGGTCGACCAGTGGGCCGCTGGACAGCAGCACCTCACCCGCCGGCAGCGGGACCGGGGCGGCGGTCGTGTTCAGCGCGCAGATCAGCCCGCCGCCCTTGCGGCGGTAGGCGAAACAGCCGGCCGGCGCGCCGTACCACTGCACCGCGCCGCCGCTGAACGCCGGATGCGTGCGGCGCAGCTCGATGGCCTGCCGGTACAGCGACAGCATCGAGTCGGGATCCTCGAGCTGGGCCTCCACCGTCAGCCCGGTCCAGTCCCGAGGCATCGGCAGCCAGGGTGTCGCCGAGTCGGGGGAGAAGCCGAACGGCGGCTCGGTGCCCTCCCAGGGCATCGGCACCCGGCACCGGTCGCGGGACGGCAGCCGGCCCCCGGACCGCTTCCACTGCGGGTCCTGCAGAGCCCACTCCGGCAGGTCCACGTTGGGCAGCCCCAGCTCCTCGCCGTTGTACAGGTACACCACGCCGGGCAGGCCCAACTCGACCAGCGCCATGGCCCGGGCCCGGCGCTGCCCGACGGTGCCGTCGCCGTACCTGCTCACCTGACGCATCACGTCGTGGTTGGACAGCGTCCAGGTCGGCTGGGCGCCGGTGCCGGCCACCGCCGCCAGCGAGCGCTCGATCGCCTGCCGGATCGCGTCGGCGTCGAACTCGGCGTTCACCAGCTGGAAGTTGAACCCGAGGTGCAGCTCGTCCGGGCGCACGTACCGGGCGAACCGCTCGTCCCCGTCCACCCAGATCTCGCCCACCGCCATGGCCTCCGGGTACTCGTCGAGCACCTTGCGGATCATCCGGTGGATGTCGTGCACCCCGTCGTGGTCCCAGCGCGGGTCGGCGGGCCGGACGAAGCCCGAGTCGTGCGCCGTGGACAGCAGCTGCGGGTCCATGTTCGGCAGGCCCTCCGGCTTGGCCAGCCCGTGCGCGACGTCGATGCGGAACCCGGCGACGCCCCGGTCCAGCCAGAACCGCAGGGTCCGGACCAGGTCGCTGCGCACATCCGGGTGCGCCCAGTTCAGGTCGGGCTGCTCCGGGGCGAACAGGTGCAGGTACCACTGCCCGTCGTCGGTCCGGGTCCAGGCCGGCCCGCCGAACACGCTCACCCAGTTGTTCGGCGGCAGGATTCCGCCCTCGGCCCCGTCCCGGAACAGGTAGCGCGCCCGCTCGCCGCTGCCCGGCCCGGCCAGCAGCGCGTCGCGGAACCACGGGTGCGCGTCGCTGGTGTGGTTGGGCACCAGGTCGATGGTGACCCGGATGCCGTGCGCGTCGGCCTCGGTGACCAGCCGGTCGAACGCGGCGAGGTCGCCGAACAGCGGGTCGACGTCCCGCGGGTCGGCCACGTCGTAGCCGTGGTCGGCCATGGGGGAGCGGTAGAACGGCGTCAACCACAGCGCGTTGACGCCGAGCAGCTCCAGGTAACCCAGCCGGGACCGGATGCCCTCCAGGTCACCGACGCCGTCGCCGTCGGAGTCGGCGAACGAGCGCACGTAGACCTGGTAGAAGACGGCGTCGTGCCACCAGGGCCGCTCGCTGGTTTCGCCGGGACGCTCGGGGGTTAGACGCACGATCGGTCATCCTGCCATTCGCCGGTCATGGCGGACCCCGAAATCCGCGCTGATGGTTTCGCAATGAGACTAGGTCCAGCTGTTCAGCAGGCTGTTGGCGGCCATCTCCAGGTACTCCCAGAGCTGGCGGCGGTGCGGCTCGGACAGCCCGGCCTCGTCCACCGCCACCCGCATGCAGCGCAGCCAGGCGTCGCGCTGCAGCGGGCCGACCACGAACGGCGCGTGCCGCATCCGCAGGCGAGGGTGCCCACGCTGCTCGGAGTAGGTGTGCGGGCCACCCCAGTACTGCATCAGGAACAGCCGCAGCTTCTCCTCGGCCGGCCCGAGGTCCTCGTCGGGATACAGCGGCCGCAGCACCTCGTCCTCGGCCACCTCCTCGTAGAAACGGCCCACGATCCGGCGGAAGGTGTCCTCGCCGCCGACGGCCTCGTAGAAGGTCTGCTCTGTGCCCACGTCCCTATCCTTGCCGAGCGCCGGCGGGCTCGCGCAGCCGTCCCCGGTCATGGGCCGTTGGGCGGCTGGATCCGGCCGAGGGGTGGGGCGATGCCCGCCTCCTCGAACGCGGCCATGATCCGTGCGCGCAGCGCCCGCTGGGTCGCCCACTGCCGCCCTGGCCGCACCTTGACGGTCATCCGGACGGTCAGGCCCTCGTTGGTGATCTTCTCGAGGCCGAGCACCTCGGGCGGCTCCAGCAGGTCGTCGGACAGCGGCTTGATGGCGGCCGCCTCCTTGCCCACCCGGGCGAGGATCTCGCCGGCCTTGTCCACGTCGGTGCCGTGCGCGACCGGCAGGTCGAGCACGGCCACCGCGAAGCCCTGGCTGGAGTTGCCCACCCGCAGGATCTCGCCGTTGCGCACGTACCAGACGGTGCCGTTCACGTCGCGAAGCGTCGTGACCCGCAGGCCGACCGACTCGATCGTGCCGCTCGCCGGTCCGACGTCGACCACGTCGCCGACGCCGTACTGGTCCTCGAGCACCATGAAGACGCCCGACAGGAAGTCCTTGACCAGGTTCTGCGCGCCGAAGCCCAGCGCGATGCCGACGATGCCGGCCGAGGCCACGATGGGCGCCAGATCGAGGCCGAGCTCGCCCAGGATCAGGATGAACGCCAGCCCGAACACGAGGAACGACACGATCGACTTGAGCACCGACCCGATGGTCTTGGCCCGCTGCGCGCGGCGCTCGGAGACCAGGGCGCCGAGGGCCTGCGGGGCCCGCTCGCGCAGCGGGCGCAGCAGGGCCGGGGTCCGTTCCCCGGTGCCGTTGGTCATCCGGTCGATCACCCGCCGGGCCACGAACCGCACCAGGAACGCCAGCGCGAGGATCATCAGGATGCGCAGCGGCCTGGCCAGCAGCCAGTCCGCCGAGGCGGCCAGCCACTCGTTCTCGGTGAGCCGGTACACCTGCTGGCACCAGCTGCCGTCGTCGGTGATGCAGGCCGGTGGTTGGTCGGTGAAGGGGAGAGTCATGGTCATCGCGCCCGACCCTAACGAGTGCTGGTCCGGGCTGTTCACCGGAGCTTTGGTGAGGTGAAGCAGGACACGTTATCGAAGGCGCGTGCGTTCCGGGTGTGGTTTGTGGTCGAATTTGGCTGCACCGGTGGAGGTGGTGGGCGTGCCCGACCGACATCTCAGCCCGATCGGCGCCCCTCGTGGGCTCGCGCCGCGGACCTCGTCGTGTCCGGAGCCGGATCCCCCGGCGGCGCACGCTCCCGAGAGCACCACCGCCGAGACGCCGATCGGGCTGCCGACCTGGGGGCGCCGCCGGGTGCTGCTGCTCAACGCCACGTTCGAGCCGCTGACCGCGCTGCCGATGCGCCGGGCCGTCGTGCTGGTGGTGTGCGGTAAGGCCGAGGTGGTGCACGGGGATCCCACCGGGACGATGGTGCACTCGGCCAAGTCCAGCCTGGTGGTGCCGTCGGTGATCAGGCTGAGCAACTACGTACGGGTGCCCTACCGGGCCAAGGTGCCGCTGACCAGGGCCGGGCTGATGCATCGGGACCGGTACCGGTGCGGCTACTGCGGAGCCAGGGCGGAGACGGTCGACCACGTGGTGCCGCGCAGCCGGGGCGGCCAGCACACCTGGCAGAACTGCGTGGCCTCGTGCGCCAAATGCAACCACCGCAAGGCGGACAAGCTTCTCTCGGAACTGGGCTGGCGGCTGCGGGTGGTGCCGACCGCCCCCCGGGGGCCGCACTGGCGGTTGCTGGCCGGGGTGGTCGAGGCGGACCCGCTGTGGTTGCCCTATCTGGGTGAACCTGCGGCCTGACCGGCTACGCGGCCCGGGTGATCCGTACGCCGCTGGTGATCCGGACACCCCTGGTGATGCGCACGCCGCTGGTGATCCGGACACCGCGCGTGATCCGCACGCCGTTGGTGAGGCGCTCCGCCCGCGTGATGCGGACCCCGCCGTCGAGCCGGGTACCGAACGGGATCACGACGCGATCTTCGTCCTCTTGAGTGGCCGGAATCACCTGAGTGGCCGAGTTAAGGGTGCACATGGAGTGACCTCCTCTGGGCTTCTCGGTGGCGTCCAGGACACTACCGACAGGACACAAGGGCTGACCAGGTGAAAGTATGACCTTCGGCCGTAACCGGCAAGTTGCTGTCCGGCACCAACCGGGTCACCAACCCCGGATTGCGCCCGTTCGCGCCCCCGCGCTGCCCTTTTCGCCGTATCCCAAGTGCCCACGGTTGGGGCACGGACGCCCACATCGAGGCGTGAACGGGTCCTGAAGCGCCATCCGATACCGTTTCCGCCGTGACTGTCGTCGAGACCTTGCTCGTCTTCGTGGCGATCCCGGCCGCCATCTACGGCGTGATCGCGTTGCTGACCCTGCGGGACCGGGGCACCCGAGCCCCTCGGTACCGGCCCGGCCAGGCGTGGGACTACCCGCCGGTGTGGTGGACGGCCAACCCGGCCGGTGCCGGCCATGTCGGATCCGCCACGACCGCCCCGGCCGGCAAGCCGCGGGGCACGGCCAAGGGAGGTGCCCGTGGCAGCTGGTGAGCTGGTGCGCGAGGACGCCACCGACGCCGACGCCGGCACCGCGCAGGCGTCGGCCGAGCGGCAGCAGACCGCCGAGGCGAACGTCGTAGAGGACCCGGAGCACGGCTACGCGGCCGCGGTGACCGCCAGCGGGCGGCTCTCGGTCGCCCGGGCGCGCCGGCCCGAGGCACCCACGCTGCCGTTCAGCACGCCGCAGCTGTCCCGGCTGGACGAGGCGCTCACGCTGTCCTCCCGGTCCACCGGGCTGCACTTCAGCGTGTACCTGGGCGACCTGGGCGCCGACACCCGAGCCGGCGCGGAAGCCCTGCACGCCACCGACCCGGCCACCGCGGCGGAGTCGGTCCTGATCGCCGTGTCCCCGGCCCAGCGCCGGGTGGAGATCATCACCGGCGCCGAGTCGTCCCGCCGCCTGCCAGACCGCGCCTGCAACCTCGCGGTGATGAGCATGGTCGCCTCGTTCAAGGAGGGCGACCTGATCGGTGGCCTGGTCAGCGCCCTGCGCATGCTCAGCGACCAGGCCGGCCAGCGCTAACCGCCGTCGCGGCCCGACTCGCACCTGGCGGGTCGGGCCGGATCGGTGCGGCGATCACCCACCATCGAACTCGCGGGCGGCCAGAGCCCGGACGATGCCGGCGCGGCCCTCGGAGACCAGCCGGCGCAGGGCCGGCGGGTGGGACTCGTCGGCCAGCCAGGTGTCCGAGGCGGCCACGGTCTCCCGGCTGACCGCCCAGTGCGGGAACAGCCCCAGCACGGTCGGCTGGGCCCGCTCGCTGGACCGGCGCTCCCACACCGCGGCCACGTCCGCGAAGTAGCGCTCGGCGAACGGGATCAGCAGCTCCCGCTGGCTCGGGTGCGAGAACCCCGAGATGATCGACTCGTTGATCGCGTTCGGCAGTCCGTCGTCGTGCACGGCCCGGCGCCACGCCTCCTCCTTGGCCGCCGCGGTCGGCACCAGCGCCCGGGCCCGCTCGGCCTGCCGCTGGCCGGTCGCCGTGGAGTCCCGCTCGAGCAGCCGCTCGATGTCGGTCTCGGCGGCCGCGCCGTGCGCCACCAGCGCCTGCGTGAGCCGCCAGCGCAGGTCGGTGTCCACCACCAGGCCGGGCATCGGGTCGGTGTCGGTCAGCCAGCCGCGCAGCACCGTGAGCTGGTCCTCGGCCAGCGCCGAGGACGTCAGCGCGTTGACGAACGCCAACTGGTGGTCCGAGCCCGGCTCGTCGGCCCGGGCCAGCTCCAGGATCCGGTCGGTGAACATGCGCCAGCCCTGCGGCGCCCAGTCCGGGTCGGCGTAGGAGGCGATCGCGATCTGCGCCTGCATGAGCAGCCGCTGCACCACGCCGACCTCGGTCTCGGCCGGCAGCCCGTGGCACACCAGCGGCACGAAGTCCCGCGCCTTGAGCTCGGCCTCCCTGGTCATCTCCCAGGCGGCCGACCAGCACAGCGTGCGCGGCAGCGGCTCGACGATGTCGCCGATCCGGTCGATCAGGGTGGTCAGCGAGTCCGGGTCCAACCGCATCGTGCAGTAGCTGAGGTCGTCGTCGTTGACCAGTAGCAGCTTGCCGCGCGACCGGCCGACCAGCTCCGGCACGGTGGTCAGCTCGCCGTCGACGTCGATCTCCTGGCGGTGCGTGCGCACCAGCCGGCCGTCCTCGTCGTCGTAGACCCCGATCGCCACCCGGTGTGTGCGGACCTCGCCGCCGCCCGGCTTGGCGCCGCCCTGGGCGATGGCGAACTCGGTGAACCGGCCCTCGCCGTCGACGGTGAACACCGGGCGCAGCGGGTTGAGGCCGGTGGTCTCCAGCCACTGCGCGCTCCACCCGGACAGGTCGCGCCCGGACGCCTCCTCCAGCGCGGCCAGCAGGTCGGCCAGCGTGGCGTTGCCCCAGGCGTGCTTGCGGAAGTACACCCGCAGCCCGGACAGGAAGTTCTCGGTCCCGACGTAGGCGGCGAGCTGCTTGAGCACGCTGGCGCCCTTGGCATAGGTGATGCCGTCGAAGTTGACCTCCACCGCCTGCAGGTCCGGGATGTCCGCGGCGATCGGGTGGGTGGACGGCAGCTGGTCCTGCCGGTAGGCCCAGGACTTCTCGATGTTGGCGAAGCTGGTCCAGGCGTGCACGTACTCGGTGGCCTCGGCCTGCGCCAGCACGCTGGCGAACGTGGCGAACGACTCGTTCAGCCACAGGTCGTCCCACCAGCGCATGGTGACCAGGTCGCCGAACCACATGTGCGCCATCTCGTGCAGCACGGTCTCGCACCGGCGCTCGTAGGCGTAGCGGGTGACCCGGCTGCGGAAGACGTAGTCCTCCAGGAAGGTCACGCATCCGGCGTTCTCCATCGCGCCGGCGTTGAACTCCGGCACGAAGCACTGGTCGTACTTGCCGAACGGGTAGGGCACCCCGAAGCTGCGGTGGAAGAAGGCGAAACCCTGCTTGGTCTCGGTGAACAACCGCTCATGATCCATGTGCTCGGCGAGCGAGGCGCGGCAGTACAGGCCGAGCGGAATGGTGACCTCGTCGTCCCGATATTCGTCCAGCCACTGCGCGTACGGGCCGGCCACCAGCGCCACGAGATAGGTGGACATCGGCTTGGTGGTCTCGAACACATGCCGCACCGCGCCGTCCGTCGTGTCCTCTGTGGACAGAGTGGCGGAGTTGGAGATGACCAGCCAGCCCTTCGGCGCGAGCACGGTGAGCTGGTAGACCGCCTTGAGGTCGGGCTGGTCGAAGCAGGCGAACATGCGCTTGGCGTCGGCGGTCTCGAACTGGGTGTAGAGATAGACGCTCTTGTCCACCGGGTCGACGAAGCGGTGCACGCCCTCCCCGGTGTTCATGTACCGGCAGGACGCCTCGACCCGCAGTTCGTTGCGCTCGGCCAGGCCCGCCAGGGCGATGCCGTCGTCCTCGCGGTAGCCGGACAGGTCCACCGCGCCGCCGTTGAGTTCGGCGTACTGCACCGAGTCGGCGATCAGGTCGATCCAGGTGTCCGCTCCGGGCCGGCGGCTGCGGAACCGGACCGTGGTACTGGAGCGGAAGGTGCCGTCCCCGGGCTGCCCGATGCCGTCGGTGAGATCAAGCTCGATGGCATAGGACTCCACCTCGAGCAACGTGGCGCGCTGCTGGGCTTCGTCACGGGTCAGGTTCGGAGCGGCCACTGATCACCTCGGTTGGGGGGTCGGTTCTGATAACCGCATCCAATCACGTCGGACAGGTTAGGTCTTCGCTGACAGGGAAGAACACCCGCCCGAGTCGGGTTGTTCTGGGCATGACAACTCCTGGCTCGACCAAAGTCGACTTCTATTTCGACCCGGCCTGCCCGTTCGCCTGGATCACCTCCCGGTGGATCCTCGAGGTGGAGCGGCATCGCGAGATCGACCTGCGCTTCCGGGTGATGAGCCTGTCGGTGCTCAACGAGGGCCGGGATCTGCCCGAGGACTACCGGCGCGGGATGGAGCGCGCCTGGGGTCCGGTGCGGGTGTGCATCGCCGCCGCGGCGAAGAACGGCGAGGACGTGCTGCGCGACCTCTACACCGCGATGGGCACCCGGATCCACAACCGGGGCTACGAGGACACCGACCTGGTGATCAAGGAGTCGCTCGCCGAGGTGGGCCTGCCGGCCGAACTGGCTGAGGCGGCCGGGAGCACCGACTACGACGAGGCGTTGCGGCGCAGCCACCACGAGGGCATGGACCCGGTGGGCATGGATGTCGGCACGCCCACCATTCACGTGAACGGAGTGGCGTTCTTCGGTCCGGTGCTGACCTCGATCCCGCGGGGCGAGGACGCGCTGCGGCTGTTCGACGGAACCGTTGCCGTGGCGAGCTTCCCGAACTTCTTCGAGATAAAGCGCACACGGACCGGGGAGCTGTCGTTCGACTAGGGTCGATGGACAGAACCGCATTCTTGGAGGGACCAATGGCTGCTCCTGCCACCGCCCGCACCGGCCACGTCATCGGCGGCCGGGTGATCGACGAGTCGTCCGAGCGCATCGAGGTGGTCAACCCGGCCACCGAGGAAGTCATCGGCTCGGTGCCGGCGGGCACGGCGGCCGACGTGGACGCCGCCGTCACCGCCGCGAGCGACGCGTTCGGCTCCTGGTCGGCCACCCCGGTGGCCGAGCGCGCGGCCGTGGTGCGCCGGATCTCCGAGGGGCTGGCCGCCCGCCGCGACGAGATCGCGGCCACGATCACCGCCGAGATGGGCTCGCCGATCACGTTCGCCACCCGGGTGCAGGCCAGCTTGCCGGTCGCCACCTCCGCGGGCCTCGCCGGGCTGCTGGAGAGCGGCTACTCGTTCAGCGAGGAGATCGGCAACTCGCTGGTGCTGCGCGAGCCGGTCGGCGTGGTCGGCTGCATCACGCCGTGGAACTACCCGCTGCACCAGATCGTGAACAAGGTGGTGCCGGCACTGGCCGCAGGCTGCACCGTGGTGCTCAAGCCGAGCGAGGTCGCCCCGCTCAACGCCAACCTGCTGATGGAGGTGCTGGCCGAGGCCGGCGTGCCGGCGGGAGTGGTGAACCTGGTGCACGGCGTCGGCCCGGTGGTCGGCGAGGCGATCGCGGCCCACCCGGGGATCGACATGGTGTCGTTCACCGGATCGACCCGGGCCGGCCGGCGGGTGTCGGCCGTGGCCGCCGAGACGATCAAGCGGGTGGCCCTCGAACTGGGCGGCAAGTCGGCCAACGTGGTGCTCGACGACGCCGACCTGGGCAAGGCGGTCAAGGTCGGCGTGGCCAACACCTACATCAACGGCGGCCAGACCTGCACCGCGTGGACCCGGATGCTGGTGCCGGCCGACCGGCACGACGAGGCCGTCGAGCTGGCGGCGGCCGCGGCGGCCAAGTACACCGTCGGCGACCCGACCGACGAGTCGACCAGGATCGGACCGATGTCCTCGGCCGCCCAGCGCGACCGGGTGTACGACTTCCTGCGGCAGGGCGTCGAGGAGGGGGCCACGGTGGCGTTCGGCGGGCCGGATGCCACCGGGCTGCCCGAACGGGGCGCCTTCGTGCCGCCGACGGTGTTCGCCGGTGTGCGCCCCGGCATGACGATCGCCCAGGAGGAGATCTTCGGCCCGGTGCTGTCGATCCTGCCGTACGCCGACGAGGAGGAGGCGGTGCGGATCGCCAACTCCACGATCTACGGGCTGGCCGGTGCCGTGTTCGCCGCCGACACCGACCGCGCGGTCGAGGTCGCCAAGCGGATGCGCACCGGTCAGGTCGACGTCAACGGCGGCGCGTTCAACCCGATGGCTCCGTTCGGCGGCTACAAGCAGTCCGGCAACGGCCGCGAGCTGGGCAAGTTCGGGCTGGAGGAGTTCACCGAGCTCAAGGCGATCCAGCGCTGAGGTATTCGGCGGCCAGCTCGTCGCGTTGTGTCTCGACGAACGCCGGGCCCACCGGGTTGCCGTGCCCCGGCACGATCACCCGGGGGGCCAGCGCGAGGAGCACGTCCATGGTCGCCGGCCACTCCTTCGGGTAGGCGTCCGGTCCGACCACCGGTGGGGCGCCCTCCTCGACCAGGTCGCCGGCGAAGAGCACCGCCGCGTCCGGCACGTGGGCCACCACGTCGCCGCCGGTGTGCCCGCGGCCCGGATGCAGCAGGGTCACCGCGCGCCCGCCCAGGTCCAGCTGCACCGAACCGGGTACCAGGTCGCTCGGCACCACCACCCGGGCGGTCCGGACCCGCTCGGCCAGGTCCGGCTTGCCCGCCTCGGTGAAGTAGCGCACGCCCCGGCCCCGGTGCTCGTCGGCGTTGCCGGCGATCTCGTCCCGGCAGACCGGGTGCGCCCACACCGGGTCCGGGCCGAACGCGGCCGTGCCGAAGAAGTGGTCCCAGTGCGCGTGGGTGACCAGCAGCGTCCAGGGCAGTGGGGTCACCGTGCGGACGGCCGCGAGCCAGTCCGCGCCGTGCACCTCGTCGGAGCCGCTGTCCACCACCAGGCAGCGCTCGGCGCCGACGACCAGCCCGAGGGTCTGGTCCAGCTCGGCGTGCCGCCGGGCGAACACCCGGTCGGCCACCTCGATCATCCCGTCCATTTCTCGAACACTCCGTTCACCAGGATCGGTACCACGTCCGTGCTGTCCACCTCGGCGGCCAGCGGCACGTCGGCCGGCACACCCCGGCCGGCCAGCTCGCGGCCGGTGCCGCAGCCGGCCAGCAACTCGCCGATCCGACCGGCCGCGCCCGCGTAGGCCGCGGCGGCCAACTCGGACTCGGGGGAGCGGCCCGGCAGGCTGGCGATCGCCCCGGCGCCGAGCAGGTCCTCCACCGACGGCCGCAGCCCCTCCTCCGGCGCATTCCACCGCTCGCCGGCCGGCACCACGCCGATCGGCGCGTCTGCGGCGATCCGGCGGGCCGCGGCGCGCACCGCCGCGGCGTTGCGCAGGCAGCCGGCCAGCACGGTGCGGCCGGTGGCCGCCGCGGCCGCGCACAGGCTGCCCCCGTTCAGCGAGGAGATCCCCAGGAAGGTCCCGGCCGGCAGGTCG
>NZ_DASTBH010000375.1:0-15614 GCF_035712165.1 Actinophytocola sp.
GCGGTGAACGCCGCCGCCGCCCCGGCGCCGGCGCCGAGCCAGAACGCCAGCGTGGCCACGGCCAGCGCGATCACGATCGGGACGAACACCGCCGAGACCCGGTCGGCCAGGCGCTGCACGGCCGCCTTGCCGTTCTGCGCCTGCTCGACCAGCGCCGCCATCTGGGCGAGTTGGGTGTCGGCCCCGACCCGGGTGGCGCGCACGAGCAGCCGGCCGCCGGCGTTGACGGTGGCCCCGACCACCGGATCGCCCACGCCGACCTCGACCGGCACGGACTCGCCGGTGACCATGCTCGCGTCCACCGCGGAGGAGCCCTCGACGACCACCCCGTCGGTGGCGACCTTCTCACCCGGCCGGACCACGAACTCCTCGCCCACGGCCAGGTCCGCGATCGGGACGCGGTGCTCGACACCGTCGCGCAGCACCGCGACGTCCTTGGCGCCCAACTCGAGCAGTGCCCGCAACGCGGCTCCGGCCCGGCGCTTGGACCGCGCCTCGAAGAAGCGGCCGGCCAGGATCGCGGTGGTGACGCCGGTGGCCACCTCCAGGTAGATCAGTCCGGCGGCCTCGCCCCGCTGCACGGTCAGGCTGAACTCGTGCACCATGCCCGGCATCCCGGCGGTGCCGAGGAACAGCGCGTACAGCGACCACCCGAAGGCGGCGGCGACGCCCATCGAGACCAGCGTGTCCATGGTGGCGGCCCCGTGCCGCAGGTTGGTCCACGCGGCCCGGTGAAACGGCCAGGCCCCCCAGACCACGACCGGCCCGGCCAGCGCCAGGGACAACCACTGCCAGTAGGTGAACTGCAGGGCCGGGACCATCGCGAGCGCGATCACCGGCACGGTCAGCACGGCCGAGACGATCAGCCGCTGCCGCAGCGGGTCGGCCGGCTCCGCGGCGGTGTCCCGGGTGGTGTCGGGCGGGGCGGGAAGCTCGGCGGTGTACCCGGTCGCGGTCACGACCTGGACGAGATCCTGCGGGGACATCGACGCCGGGTAGGTCACCCGGGCCTTCTCGGTGGCGAAGTTGACCGTCGCGCTCACCCCGTCGACCCGGTTGAGCTTGCGCTCGACGCGGGCCGCGCAGGAGGCGCAGGTCATGCCTCCGATGGACAGCTCGACCTGCTTCGTGGCCGGAGTGCTCATGGCGGTTCGGCCTCCCCTCAGCCGCCGTGCCCGTGCGGGCCTTCAGCGGATGGTGTCGTCGCCGGCGGCACCGGGGGCGCCGTGCCGGTCGTGTCCACGGTGAACTCGGCGGTGCGCACCCTGCCGCCGTGCTGGAAGTCCAGGAACAGCCGGTAGCGCCCGGGGGTGGGCACCGTGACCGCGAACCGCACCTCCGGGCCGGCGCCACCGTCGAGCGGATGCACATGCAGGTAGCCCAGGTCCGCCGCGCGCAGGGCCACCAGGTGCCCGTAGGAGCCCAGATACGGCTGCAGGTCGGTGACCGGCGCCCCGTCCCGGGTCACCGTCGCGGTGACCGTCGACTCCCGGCCCGCCACCAGCTCGCCGGCCACCGTCACCGCGTACCCGTCCGCGGCGTGCGTCCGGCTCGGAGCGTGCTCGCGCGGCTCGTAGGGGCCGGGCACCTGCACATCGGCGCCGAGGACGGTCTTGGCGCCGCCTTCGGGCGTGAAGTCGGTGAACACGCGGTAGCTGCCCGCCGCCGGCAGCGCCAGACCGATGCTCCAGGTGCCGTCCGCGGCCATCTCCGGATGCACGTGCTGGAACAGGGCGCCGTCGCGACGGACCACCACCAGGTGCAGCCGCTTGTCGTGGTCCACGGCGAACCGGGTGAGCACCGCGCCGTCCTGGCCCAGGATCCGGAACCGGAACGGTTCGGGCACGGCGGCGGCCAACCGGTCCTGGCCCAGCTCCAGGCGGTACCCGCCGGCCGCCACCGCCAGGCCCGGCAGCGGGCCCTGCGCCGCGGCGGTCGGCTGCCCGGGCGCCGCGTGTTCGGCCGCGGCCGCCGGCTCCGCGCCCTCGACCGGGCCGACCGCGGCGCCGACCGCCCAGGCGCCACCTGCCACACCGGCCAGCGCGAGCCCGAAAGCCGCCAGCCTCGCTCCCGTCCGCATGCTCTATTTATACCTATAGGGGGTATGTGTATGCAAGCTGGAGGGGCACCAGGGCCGGGTCGTTGAACGCCGTGATGCGGGCGATCCGGAGGCCGGTCAGGGTCAGCACGTGGACGCCGTGCGCCTGGTACCGGCCGCCGGCGGCGCGTTCGTGCACGACGACGGCGGGCTGGCCGTTGGCCCGGGTGGGCACCAGGCGCCACCGGCCGGTCGCGAGAACCCGGCCGGCCAGGAACCCGACGACCGCCGGCCGCCCGGTGAACCAGGTGGGGACCGGCGGCATCTCCAGTTCGACGTCGGCGCGCAGCAGCGCGGTGAGGGCGTCGAGGTCGGCCCGGGTGAACGCGTCGACATAGCCGTCGAGCAGGGTCCGCTGGGCCTGTTGGTCCGGTTCGGCCAGGTCGTCGGCGACCGGTCCGGCTTCGGCCAGCCGGGTGCGGGCCCGGCGCAGGGTGCTGTCGACGGCCGCGGTGGTGGTGCCGAGCATGTCGGCGACCTCGGCGGTGCGGAAGCAGAGCACGTCGCGCAGGGTCAGCACGGCGCGTTGCCGGGCGGGCAGGTGCTGCAGGGCGGCGATGAAGGCCAGCCGCACCCCGGTCCGGCCGGCGACGACGCCGGCCGGGTCGCCGCCGGCCAGCAGCGTGTCGGGCACGGGTTGCAGCCACGGCACCGTCGGATCGGCGGCGGCCACGGCGACCCGGTGGTCGTCGGCCGGTGCGCCCAGCCCGGACGGCAGCGGACGCCGGGACCGGGTGCGCAGCGCGGTCAGGCAGGCCATGGTGGCGATCGTGTACAGCCACCGGCGCACCGAGGAGCGGCCCTCGAACCCACCGAACGCCCGCCAGGCGCGCAGATAGGTCTCCTGCACCAGGTCCTCGGCGTCGTGGATCGAGCCGAGCATGCGATAGCAGTGCGCGAGCAGTTCCGGGCGGAACGGCTCGGTCCGGGCGGCGAACTCGGCGTCGAGGGTCACGGTGCTCAGTCCACCGGACGCAGGCCGGCGCCGTCGATCTGGTACTCCGGGGCGCTGCCGGGGTTTCCGGCGATCTCGGCGACGGCCTTGGCGACCTGCTCCGGGGTGAGGACCGGCTGCCGGGCCGCGACGAAGGCGGCCGGGTCGACGCCCTGCCGTGCGGCGTAGCCGGCGATCCCGACCGTGCCGAGGTCGGTGGCCGGGGTCAGGTGCGGAAGCAGGGTGACGAACCGGATGCCCAGCCCGGCCCGGTCCGACTCGTCGGCGGCGTACCCGCGCAGGTACCGGATGGCGGCCTTGGCGCTGGCGTAGCCGCCGCTGAGCGGCGAGCCACCCAGGACCGCGCCGCTGGACAGGGTGAGGACCACGCTGTCCGGCGCCAGCGGCTCGCGCAACGCCGCCCGGGTCCAGGCGAACACATGCCGGGTGTCGACGTTCCAGTTGCGGCTGAAGGATTCCCAGGTCTGCTCGTGCACCGGAGCCATGTGCGGCACCGCACCGGCGTTGAGCACGAGCAGGCCGGGCCGGTGCTCGCGGAGCACGCCGTGGGCCAACCCGTCGTCGGTGGCGTCGGCGGCCAGCGGCACGAAACCCGCGCCGAGCTCGTCGCGCACCGCGCGCAGCCGGCGTTCGTCGCGGGCGACCCCGACCACCCGCGCACCGCCGGCGACGAGCAGCGCGGCGATCGCGCGCCCGAAACCGCGGCTGGCGCCGGTGACGACGGCGGTCTGGAACAGTTCGGACATCGGGCACCCCGTTCGGTGGATCGGACTCGGTCGGAATCAAGACCAGCCGCCCACCGAAAAGCCGTCGCCACCGGCCAGGTGATGCGGGTCACATCACTGCGACATGAACACCGCGATCAGCGCCAGGGTGGCGGGAACCGCCTGCACGTACAGAATCCGCCGGCTGACCGTGACCGCGCCGAACACCCCGGCGACGATGACGCAGAGCAGGAAGAACACCGAAACCTGATAGCCGATCGAGCCGCCGGCGACCAGCCCCCACACCAGCCCGGCGACCAGGAAACCGTTGTACAGCCCCTGGTTCGCCGCCAGCGCGGCGGACTGCTCGGCGAACTCGGCGTCCGTGCCGAAGACCGCCCGGCCCCGCGGGGTCTTCCACAGGAACATCTCCAGCACGAGGAAGTACCCGTGCAGCAGGGCAACCAGCCCGATCAGAACATCCGCGACGATGTGCACCGGCGCAGCCTACTGATCAAGGGCCGGCCGTCCCACCGGTGAGCAGCCGGGCGCGGATCTGGTCGAACTCGATGTGCCGGGTCACGGGCGACTCACGCTCCGGACCGGGGCGTCCGGCGGTAGCCCGAAGGCAAGCCGGGCCTGTGCCGTGACGTCCTCGGACAGGTCGGGAGAAGCGCCCAGCCAGTCGTGCAGACGCCGGACGGCGGCCGGTGAGAAGTGCTCCCGCTCCCAGCCGGCGGCGGCGTGGCCGTCGGGGGACGACTCGATCCGGGTCACCGTCCAGCGCCCGGAACCGCCGGTGAGCACGACGAGTTTGGCGCACTGCTCGCCGCTTCCCCCGATCAGCGCGCCGTCCGCCCGGCCGTACTCCACGCAGTGCGCGAGCAGCCCGACGCGGAGTTCCGCCCCGTCCCGTCCGGTCTCGACCACCCGCTGCGCGCAGAACCACCGCGGCCCCGACTCCGGGCGCGCACTGGTCAGCAGCCCGGTCCAGGGCCCGCGCTCCAACTCCTGGTCGATGAGCGGAAGCACGGCCCGCGCCAGCCCGGCATCGACCTCGGGGGCCGAGTACCGCTCGATCACCAACCAGCCGGACACTCCCAGCCCGGCGAGCGCGGCGCCCAGCACCCATCGCATCGCCGCCCGCCGCCTCATGTCCGTTCAGACGGCCGAGCCACGGCCCGGTTGCCCGCCGCGCCTTCGAAAGATGGCACCGCCCGCCACGGCCAGGCGGGCCGGGGCGGGCGGGTCGCCACGCGGGGAGGCTGCCGCGGAGCCGCGTCACGAGACGCCGTGCTGGGCTTGCGTCGCTACCAGCCGGAGGAGTGGGCAGGCAGCGCTCCACGCGTTCGGGGTATCTCCACCGGTATCGGCCGCTCATCACCTCCTGGTCCGGGAACACGCTCACGCCTGCGCCGTGCGGGGCGGGGCCCGCTCCCGGGCGGCGTATCGACGGGGTAGGACGGCATGGCCGGCACACCGGGATGTGCTGGCCGGCCGGTCAGCACCGGACCGGGGTCCGCCGGGGCGGGGGGTTCGGGGCCGGCGGGGCCGGCCGCCGAAGTTGGCGGCGATGATCGCCTCGAACTCCGCGTCGAGCCAGTCCGGGTCGTCGCACACCAGGTCGGCGAACCCGTCCCGCTCGGTGGCAAGCGCACCGCTCACCTCGATCACCCCCGGGCTGACCCCTGACCAGGTAACTGACCGATACACGATTTTTATAGCCAACGCTGCAGATTGTGTCAAGGGTGCCGTGTAGATAGTCTGAGGCGTGGCACTGGACGACCTGGACGACGCCGACTATCCGGCCTACACCACGGGACAGGCGGCCGTCCTGCTCGGCGTCCAGCAGGCGTTTCTGCGCAGCCTGGACACCGCCGACCTGGTCCGCCCCCAGCGGTCCGACGGCGGGCACCGCCGCTACTCCCGCCGGCAGCTCCACCTCGCCGCGCGCATCCGGGAGCTGTTCGACGAGGGCCACAGCCTGGCCGCCACGACGCGGATCATCGGCCTGCAGGACGAGCTCGCCGCGGCCAACGACCAGATCACCGAACTGCGCCGGCAACTCGACACCGAGTCCTGACGCCCACCCGCCGCGAGGCGGAGGTCACGTTCGGCGGGCGCGGGGAAGACCGGCGGTGTCCGCCGGGTTGATCGGGACGTGAGCCAACCAGCCATGTCCGTGCTCGATCTCGCGCCGGTGGCCGCCGGAGCCAGCGCGACCGAGGCCCTGCGCAACACCACCGAGCTGGCCAAGCGGGTCGAGGAGCTGGGTTACCGGCGGTTCTGGGTAGCCGAGCACCACAACATGCCGTCGATCGCCAGTTCCGCGCCCGCGGTGCTGATCGCGCACCTGGCCGCCGCCACCTCGACCATCCGGGTCGGTTCCGGTGGGGTGATGCTGCCCAACCACGCACCCCTCGTGGTCGCCGAACAGTTCGGCACGCTGGAGGCGCTGCACGCGGGCCGCATCGACCTGGGCATCGGCCGGGCGCCCGGCACCGACCAGCGCACCGCGCTGGCGCTGCGGCGGACCATGGCCGGCCTGTCCGCCGAAGGGTTCCCGGACGAGCTCGCCGACCTGATCGGGTACTTCCACGGCACCCCCGGCACCGGAATCGCCGCCGTGCCCGGCCGGGGCAACGAGCCGGCCATCTGGCTGCTGGGGTCGAGCGGGTTCAGCGCGCAACTGGCCGGCCGGCTCGGGTTGCCGTTCTCCTTCGCCCACCACTTCAGCTCCGCCAACACCGTGCCGGCCCTGGAGCTCTACCGCCGCAACTTCCGCCCGTCCCGCTGGCTTTCCGAGCCGCACGCCAAGGTCGCCGTCAACGTCGTCTGCGCCGAGACCGACGAGCGCGCCCGCTACCTCGCCGCTCCGGCCGCCCTGGCCTTCCTGCAACTGCGCACCGGTCATCCCCAGCCACTGTCCACACCCGACGAAGCCGCCGCCTACCCGTACACGCCGCTGGACCGCGCCTTCGTCGAGGACCGCTGGCGCGACCAGGCCGTGGGTTCCCCCGACACCGTCCGCCGTCAACTCGGCGACCTGCTGGCCCGCACCCGGGCCGACGAGCTCATGCTCACCACCATGGTCTACGACCTGGACGACCGGGTCCGCTCCTTCGAGCTCGTCACCGACAAGGTCGCCCTGACCAGCGCCACCGGTTAGTCTCGGTGCGCGCTGACCGGACCGGCGCCGGTGCCGTCAGCGTGGTGTCGTTGAACCGTCCACTGGGGAGTGCAGCCGGCATGGCTCGAAACGTCGTTCTTCTCGTCGTGCTCACCTGCCTGGCGGTGGCCGGCTGCAGCGTGCAGGTCGACGGGCGGCCGCGGGCGGCGGGGGAGGAGACCGCGGCCGGCGGCTCCGCTGCGCCCGCGGGGGAGCCGGAGAAGCTGCCCCGGCCCAAGGACCGGGACCTGCAGGCGGTCACGGTCGCGTTGCGCAAACTGGACGCCTGCGGGGTTTTCGACCTCGGCGCGGCGCGGGCCGCCGGCAACCCCGCCGCAGCAGTGCTCCCAAGCGGTCCGCATTCCTGCTACCTCGTGCCGAAGGCGAACTACTCGCCGGGCGACGACCCGGTCGAACTCACGGTCGGGGACGGCCAGATCGACCTCTACCGGTACATGGGCGCGCCGGTGCGACTCGCGGGTGTCGACGCCTACGAGTACCGCGAGTCCCGGGCGTGCCAACTCCATGTGCCGGTCAGCTTCACCAGGTCGCTCAGGTTCCGGTTGGCCGCGTCGGACGCCTGCCCGGTGGTCCGGCAGGTCGCCGAGGCGTCCGTGGCCAGGCTGCGCAACCCGGACGCGATCACCGTGGACCCGGGGACCCGTCCCTTCGCCGCCTGGGACGGCTGCGTGTTCCTCGCCCAGCTGCTCGGCGAGGACGCGGGGAGGTACACCTTCGAGCCCGACGGAATCAGGGACCCGTTCAGCGGCTGCCAGACCGCCGAGAAGCGCGACGAGCAGTCCGCGCCCAAGGACAAACCCAAGGACAAGAAGGCCGGTGAGGTCAGCCGGAGCCCGGACCTGGAGGTCAGCTACGACCAGGTGCCCGGCGCGCCGAAGCAGAGCCGGCAGGTCGGCGGCAAGACGGTCGACGTGGGTGACTTCGGCACCGGCTGTGTGCTGACCTGGAACCAGGGCCCGTCGGGCGTCGGCAGCCAGTGGTTCGCGGCGCAGATCTTCCGGCTCGGCGCACCGGACTGCGACAGCGCCGCCCGGCTCGCCGAGCAGGCGATGCTGCTGGCCGGCCAGCAGCCGGCCGACGCCGCCGCAGCGCCGCAGCGCCCGCTGCTCTACAACCCGGACGAGCCGCAGAGCCCCTCTGTCGGCGCCTGCGTCGATTTCAGCGTCCCGCGCTCGGAGTTGGACTGCGAGCCCTATCACGAGACGAGCGTCCCCCGGGGCGCCGACCAGATCATGGCGGCCGCCTCGGCCAACCGAAACGTGCAGTGCGCCGTGTTCGGCGACGCCGTCAAGGCCCAGCTCGGGCCCACCTTCCAGGCGATGACGTGGGGCGCGCACTGCTTCTTCGTCGAGTCCGGCCACACGCTGCAGATCCAGGTGAACGTGGACGCCGACAACGCCCCTGGTGACTACGGAGACCGGCCGGACCTGTGGGTGGACCGGCGGGAAACCACGGTCGAGGGACTGCCGGCGATCAGCTTCTGGGACAAGAGCCGCAGCGTCTTCGACCTCTACCTGTCGCCGCACGGCGACCTCAGCCGGAAAGGCAACCTGCACATCCAGGTGGAGGCGCGGGGTGGCCGCGGCAACGGGGACGGACCGCCGCAGACCAAGCTCGACCCGGCCAAGGCGGAAGCCGCCACCAAGGTCATGACCGATGTCGTCCGCCGGCATTTCAAGGGTTGAGCCGGCGCCCTGTGATGTAGGTCATAGTAGTGCCGGAAATGTATCTGGCGGCCCGGGTCGGGCTCATTTCATCCGGTGCAGAAGGCTTCAAATAATGGCGATCAGCGGTCGTTAAAAAATTCTGGACGCCATTGCTCCGTTGAGCCTATGATCATTGCTGCGTCCATCGCCGGCCGTTTCCGTGACCGAGCCGTCAGGCGCGTGACCGCGTCGGAAAAGGCGGCTGGTTGGCCGCCCTTTTGGGCAGGTTTTGAGCGGAGCCGCCTCGGTACGGTCGGGTCACCACCGACAAATGGAGGCGACTATGGCGGCTGAAGCATGGGCCGATCCGGAGCTCCAACAACAGCTTGAACACAAGATCGGTCCCGACTGGGCCGGCCAGCTCGAGACGCAATTCGGGCCTGACTGGGCCGATCAATGCACCCATGAATTGACCAGCCGGGTCGGCGACGACTGGCCGAGCAGTTCCGACAAGGCCGCCGACGCCCTGGCGGAGATACTCGCCGAAGCCACCCCCGAGACGGCGGACGGCCAGGGGGTCGAGTTCGACCTGAGCCAGTACCCGTGGGTGTCGACGCTGGTCGAGTCGGACAGTTTCGAGGCCTGGCTGGTCCGGATCGGCGTGTCCGATGAGGACGCCAAGCTGTTCGCCGACGCCGAGGCGATCCCGGCGGCGGACGCTTCCGAACAGCCCGTCGACTTCGACTTCGGCCGGTACCCGTGGGTGTCGACGCTGCTTGAGGTCGACACGTTCCAGGACTGGTTGGTCCGTATCGGAATGACCCAAGAAGAGGCGGCAATGTTCGCCGAGTCCGAATAGACCGAGTCGAGAAGGAGTTACCGATGAGTAGACCTGCCCCGAATGCCCGGCTAGCAGTGCTCGCGGTCGTCCGCGCGGGCATAGTGATGCTCCAGGCGTTGAAAAAAGCTTTTGACGAATACATGGGCGGCGGGCTCAATCCGCTCACCATGACAGATGCGCTCACCAGGATCTGGGAGTTCATCGAGGCCTTCTACGGCAACTCCGAGTTCCTGCCGGAGTCGGTCCGGAACGCGCTGGCGGCGGCCATTGCGGGCCTCACCGCCGAGCACAAGCAGATCACCGACATCTTCCACCACGAGATGAGCTGACAATGGCGACGGCAGACGAGTTGTGGACGTGGATCTACCCGCCGCTGACGGAGCTGGTCGCGGCGCGGGCGGATGACCGCACCCGGTCGTGGACCGAGCTCCGCGGTTACTTCCTCGAGCGGACCGGCCTGGCCGACGCCTCGGACCACCCGCTGGTGGCCGACCTGGTCGAGACGCTCGACCAACTGTCCGAAGAGGACAGCGCCGCGCTGCTCGACGACGGTGCCCGGCTCGAGGCCCAGGTCTACGAACTCGCCGTGGCGCACGCGGACCCCGAGCCCGAGGCCGCCGAGCCGGCCGGGGCGGGGGAGCCGGCCGCTGCCGACGATCCGGCGTACGACGAGGCCGAGTGGCAGCGGTTCCTGGTGGACAACGGCCCGCGCTGGAACGGGGAAGACGCCACCTGGGGCCAGTTCAGCGAGTGGTTCGGCTACCACGCGCGGGAAGCGGGCGTCGGCCAGCCGGCGACCGACCTGCTGGCCTACCTCGACACCCTGTCGGCGGCGGACCGGATCACGACGCTGGCGCAGTACGGCGTCGTCATCCCGACCGCCGACGCGGAGCCGGTGCGGCTCACCGAGGAGGACATCGAAGGGCTGCTGGCCGAGGACTCCGAGTTCGCCGACATCTCCGAGGACCGCAGGCGCGAACTGATCCAGCAGGTCGTCGGAGATCACTGAGCGGCCGACGCCAGGCCACCGAACGCCAAGCACGAAAGGAATCCCTGACATGAACCCCGAGGGTGACCGCGAGGAGCAGTACCGGCAGTACCTGCTGGAGAAGCTCGCGCGCAAGTACGGTGCCTCCCGGCTGCCGACCCGAATCAAGAAGCAGGAGGCGCCCTACGACCGGAACAACAACCCGACGCAGGAAGACTTCCGCAACGAGCAGGGCGTGTCCGACGCGCCGGTGCGGCTCAACGCCTTCTGGTACGACCTGACCGAACAGGGCGGCGGCCTGCAGCCCAACCCCGGCGTCGAGTACCTGTGGGTCGTCCGCGACGACGGCCACCTCGTCATCGGGGTGGAGGATCCGAGCAAGTTCACCGAGGCGTTCCCGTTCTTGAACGGCGACAAGTCGATGGACGGGCTCGGGCACCCGACCATCGCCGCGACGTTCGGCGCCAAGGGCGAGACCCAGCCGGGCAAGGGCCGGATCGCCGGTGAGCTGAAGGACGCGGGCGGCTGGCTGATCAACGATCACTCCGGCCGGTACGGCTCGGGCCGGGGGGACACGGTCGACCTGCTGCTGCGGACGGCCAAGCTGTTCGGCAGCTACGGCATCGAGATCGCCTACATCCAGTCCAAGGCCGGCACCGACGACGCGGCCCTGTCGGTCGACGAGGCGAGGAAACTGGTTGCCGCCCGGCGCACCGCCCAGACGACGAAGGCGAGGCTGTAGCTCTCCCCGGCGCCCACCCGCCGTTGTCAACGACCCAACCAGGTGTAGTCCGGTGTCCGGAACACGAGGGTGTTCAGGATGTCGATCAGCTGGTCACGGGACAGCGGGGTGGGCGCCGAACCGCCGGTTCCGTCGGACACGCTGGACGCGTCGAGCGTGAGCCACCGGCCGTCGTCGAGTCGCACCGCGAGCCGCGCGGGGGTGATGTCGTTGTGCTCGGTGGAGCGCCGGTCGACCGGCGCCACGTAGGTTCCGGTCCGCCCGCGCACGGTGACCGGCTCCCCGCCGGACTCGAGGGCCTGCGGGCTCAGGGTCACCTGCACGGTCGGGGACCTGTCGTCGACCGCGCCCGGCTCGGCGGCCACCAGTTCGGTCGTCGCGTCCGCGGGCGAGCTGCCCCGCACGCCCGCGGTCTCCTCCGCCAACGGCGCGGGCAGCGAACCGAACCTGATCCCCGGCCGCACCGCCGACCCGCCGTCCGGGCGGACCGACTCGGCGATCCGCAGTGCCGTCTGGCGCGCATCGGCCACCTTGACCAGGCTCACCTGCAGGATCGTGCCGGCGTCCGGCATCCAGATCAGGCGCCCGCCCGAGGCGTCCAGCCGCGGGAACCCGGCCGGGTGGCCGGCGACCGTCGCCGTGTCCCTGGCCTCCGAGATCGCCTGCGGCGTGTCCGCCCAGGACGGCTCCGCCGGAGTGTGCACGGACAGCGTGATGAGCGGCGTGAGCGGGTTGCCGGAGCTGTCCGTCCGCACCGTTCCGGCGGCCCACTGGCGATGCTGCCGGCCGTCCGGCCCGACCGCGCGGTACACCTCGGTGAACCCGGGGGGCAGCCAGGCGGCGGTGTAGCGCAACAGCCCGGCGGGCGGGACCTCGGTGGCGCCGGTGCCGCCGCCCGGCCCGTCCGGTTCGGGCCGTGGCCCGGTGAGCTGCTGGATGCCGGCCGGAATGGTGATGACCACGACGGCCACCGCGATCGCGACGGCCAGCCCGCCCACCAGGCCCCGGGACCGCCGCGGCGCCGGGCGCCGCACCGGCCGGCGCAGCGCGGCCAGCACCGGTCCGGGATCGGGGGCGCGGCTCTCCTGGCGCCGCAGCGTGTCCCTGATCAGCTCTTCGACGTCGGTCATCTGCCCTCCCGGGGAGTCAGCGCGGGCGCGGGGGCGGGCCTGGCCGAGCGCAGGGTGGCCAGGGCGCGTGAGATGTAGGTCCGGACGGTGCCGATCTTGCAGTTCAGCTCGGTGGCGATCTCCTGGTCGGAGTAGCCCGCGTAGTACCGCAACACCACGGCCGCGCGCTGTTTGGCCGGCAGCCGGGCGATCCCGGACAGCATCGCGTCCCGTTCGTCGTAGCGCGCCAGGGCATCCGTGGCGGCCAGCCGGTCGGCGTCCACCGCGGACAGCGACAACGCCACCCCGCGCGCCGCCCGGCGCCGCCGCCAGGACAGGTACTCGTTGGTCACCATGCGCTTGACGTAGGCCGACGGGTTGTCCGTCGCGGCGATCCTGGGCCAGCGCTGCTGGGCGCGCAGCAACACCTCCTGGACCACGTCCTGTGCCAGATGCGCGTCGCAGGTCAGCACCGTGGCGTACCGCAACAGTGGATCCAGACGGTGAGCCACGAACTCCTCGAAGCTGGGCACAACCGGTCCTTCCGCCGCAGTGAGATCATGTCCCTATAACGCGGGCGGTGGCCGGTTGATCGACGATCAGTTTCTCGCGGCCGACTCGACGGCTCACCCGGAGCGCGGTGCCCCGCCCGGCGGCTCGTCCGCCAGCCGCTTCTCGACCTCGTCCAGATAGTGGCGCAGCACCGGGGTTTCCGGCTGGCCGGCGCGTAACTTCTCGGCCCGCGCCAACAGGTCCTGCGCGACCCGGACCGCGGGCAGGTCGGCCCGGATCTGGGCGGCCGCCCGCCCGTCCTTGAGCGCCGCGGCGGCCAGATGCTGCAGGCAGCGCGACTGGCCCTGTTCCTCGCCGATCACCTCGAAGTAGTGCTCGGCGAGCCGCCAGGCGGCGACCGCGTCCAGCAGCCGGTCGTCCTGACCGGCCAGTGCGATCCCGCGCAGTTCGACGGCATGGGCCCGGCAACCGAGGTCGTGGCGCTCCTTGGCCAACCGTTCGGCCTGGTCGAGGTGATCGAGCGCGTCGTGCGGCCGGTTGAGCCGCAGGCACAGCGCGGCGAGGTTGAGCCGGGCCGCGGTGGCGCCGCGGTGATCGCGGTGGTTGGCCAGAATGCGGTTCAGCTCAGCCTCGGCGGTGGTCAGGTCGGACCGATCGGGCCGGGGGCGGGAAAGCGCCAGCAACGCCCGTTCCACGTGCTCGCGAACCCCGAGCTCGGTGAACTGCTCCGCCGAGGCGTCAGCGGTCTCGGCGGCCACGTCCAGCTTGCTGCCCGCCTCGGAAAGCCGGCCGGCGATCCGGTGCGCGGCCGCCATCCGGATCGCCGCGGCGCAGGCCAGGTCCGCCCGCCCGGACCGCTCGGCGAGCACGTGCAACGCCGTGTTCACCTTGAGCAGCCCGTCGGCCTGCTGCTCGCGCACATACCATCCCTCCAGCGCTTCGGCGATCACGGCCAGATCGTCGAGTACCAGCAGGCATAATCGTTCGTCCTGATAGGACTCGGTGGTGAACAGCGGTCGCACCGACCGTTCGACGTCGTGGAACCAGTCGCCGGCTGCCCGTCCCGAGCCGAGGTCGGCCGCCCGGCCGCTGGTCTCCACCGCGTAATACCGCACCAGTGCGGGAATCGCCTGCCGGGCGTAGTCCCGGCGCACGTCGTCGTCGGTGGTCGCCGCGACCGCCCGGCGCACCTCGCGCGGGAACCGGTACCGGCCGTCGGCATCCCGCACCAGGTTGCGGATCCGTAGTTCCTCAAGCGGGTCCCGGCCGGCCGGCTCGCCGGGGTAGCCGGCCAGCATGCCCACCACGGCGCCGCGGGTGAGCGCGGTCACCGGCAACTCGGCGAGCGCGTGCAGCAGCCATACCGCGTCGTCCGGCAGGCCGGCCCGGACCCGGTCGAGCATCCCGGTCCAGATCCGTTCCAGCACGCTGTCCCGCGAGCCGGGCGAGGCCGCGGCGGCGACCACGCCGGTGATGCTCACCGTGCTGTCCGGTCGGCCCACCTCCCGGATGAACGCCTTGAGCACACCGGGACGGCCGAAGCAGGCCAGCAGCAAGGTGTCCAGATCCTCCCGCCGGACGCCGCCGAACCGGCGGACCCACCGCTCCACCATGCGCCGGGCCTTGGCCGGGCTGCCCGGCTCGGGCAACTCGGCTCGCCACATGGCCCGCAGCCCGTGCAGACCCAACTCGCCGACGAGCACGGTGGCCGGTTCCCGGGTGCGCAGGATCGCCGACTCACCGGCCACCACCAGCCACGGAGGCCCACCGCCCGGCCAACTGCCGACCAGCCACTCGACCTCCTCCGGGCCGGAGGCGTTGTCCAGCATCAGGACGTCGTAGTCGTCGCGGAGCGTGGCGACCAGGCGGTAGCCGGCATCGGCGAGCAGGCCCGGCGTGCCGTCGGCCGGCTCGTCCACCCCGAACTCCGAGACCACCCGCGCGGCCGCCGCCCTGGCGTCGTCCGGCCGCCGGCTGGAGCGGCTGCGCAGGTCGAGCCGGACGGTTCGGCCCGGGGTGGCGAGGCCGGCGTCGATCAGGCGCTGCACCATGGTTTCGGCCACCGCCGAGGTGCCGATGTCGCGCGGGCCGGCCACCAGGACCACGCCCTGCGCCTGGGCCACCTGCACCGCCCGGTCGACCTCGGAGTCCCTGTCGTACAAGGGATCGGGCGGACGCCAGGGCGCGGGCAGCCGCGCCGCGGGCCATTCCCCGCCGGTCCGCGTGGCGTTGTCGTCCAGTTCCTCGCGCCGGTCGCGCAGGTACAGCACCACCCAGCCCAGCGCGGCGAGCGGGACTCCGAACACCGCCACCAGCAGCACGTAGCGGCCCACCACCTGACCGAAGGCGGTCTCGTTGGCCTGGTTGCCGATCAGCTCGCTGACGATGTTGAGCACCACCCAGCTGATGACCGCGATCAGCACGACCTTGGTGGTCTGGAGGAAACCGCGCTCGGAGCTCACCGGGCCGCACCTCCGGTCAGGCCGGCGACGATCCGCGGCCAGGTGAGGAACAGTACGGTCACCGGGATCAGCGCGGCGGCGACCGCGCCCGCGGCCACCGTGCCGGCCGAGGTGCCGATCTGCCGCGCCTCGCCCCACAGCAGCAGGGTGAACGGCGTCGAGCCGCCGCCGATCAGGAACCCGACGATGAAGTCGTTCCACACCAGCACGAACTCGAGCACCGCCACCGCGATCATCGCCGGGCGGTACCGGGTTCGCCGCCATATGGCGTCCAGGGACGGCCGCTCGTCGTCCGAGCGCACCCGGGCCGCCTCGAACGCCGTGCGCAGCACCAGGACCGCGAACGGCAGTCCGGCCGCGGCGTGG
>NZ_DASTBH010000376.1:0-17623 GCF_035712165.1 Actinophytocola sp.
GGCACCCGGCTGGACGACCCCGCCGCCCGGCTGGAGCTGGAGATCGCGCTGCGGTCCCAGCGTCTGATGTGGACACCGGAGCGGGATGCGGCCGGTATTCGCGGCACCAATAACGACGTCCGGTAAGTACGGTTTTCGCACGCATTTCCCGGCGTGTGGCGTTTTTTATCAGCCAGCTACAGTTCCGCGCCGGATTTTCGGACCCGCACCACAATCATCACCCAGTGTCACCAAGTGGCCCGTTGTCGTGACGCGCGGTGCGCGAAGCGCCCGAACCGGCGCCGGAACCGCGTTGTCACGGCTGGATGATTTCCCCGGCACACCTCGTGCGGACGCCACAGAAATCATCGGCGGTCCGTCCGGTTGGGTGACAACTTCATCGCGGCAACTACCGTTTGTTTGACACATGATCGGGACGATTCTATCGTCTGCTGAGCAAAGTCGTTGCCGGCGGATGGCGCGTGAACAGCGTTAGTTGTCACATCGAGGTGGCGGGTCATGACGACGGAACGGAATAGCGGAACGACCGGCTTCGCCTCCGTCGCGGGCCCGCACCGGCCGGCCCGCCGGCCCGGCGGCCACGCGGCCGTCAGTACCGAGATGAGCCCGGCCGCGCCGATCTGGTCGTCGATCCCCAAGGAACTCGCCGAACGCCTGCGCCCGATGAGCGGCGTGATGATTCAGGACGCGATCCGGGAGATCCAGCGCAACGTGCCCGCCTACAACCAGCCGCTGCGCGGGAAGTTCCGCGAGGTCCTGGTCGGCGCGGTCGAGATGGCCGTGGCCAAGTGCTTCGACCAGATCTGCAACCCGGACGCGGAACAGGCCGACTGGAAGGCGGTCTTCCGGTACAGCGGCAAGGTCGAGTTCATGGAGGGCCGCACCATGGACTCGCTGCAGACCGCGGTGCGGATCGGGGCCCGGGTGGCCTGGCGGCACATCAGCGTCATGGGCCGGCGGATGGGCGTGTCCACCGACCTGCTGTTCACCGTCGCCGACGCGATCTTCGCCTGGGTGGACGAGCTGAGCACGGTGGCGATCGAGGGCTACACCGAGGCCCAGGCGCATGCCAGCGGCGCGCTCGAGCGCCGGCGCAAGCAACTGCTCAAGCTCATCCTCGCCGAGCCGAGGGCCGGCCGGCAGCAGTTGGTCGACCTCGCCGCCAGCACCGACTGGTCGCTGCCCGAGCAGGTGGCCGTGGTCGCGCTGGAGTTCTTCGACGACCAGCACCGCCGTCCGGCGATCTCGCTGGGCCGGGAGGTACTGGTCGACCTGGAGAGCGGCGAGCCGTGCCTGATCGTCGCCGACCCGCGCCGGAACCTGCGCCGGCTGGACGGCGAGCTGCACGGGCAACGCGCCGCGGTGGGACCGACGGTGCCGCTGACCGAGGCCCGCCGCTCGCTGACCGTCGCCCGGCGGGCCCTGGGGTTCGTGCAGCGCGGCGTGCTGCCGGACAGCCCGGTCACCTGGTGCGAGGAACACCTGTCGACGCTGGCGCTGCTGTCCGACGAGTTCCTGATCGGCCAGCTCACCGCCCGGACCATGGCCCCGTTCGACGGCCTGCGGGTCAAGCAGCGGGAGCGGCTGGCCAGCACCCTGTTGGCCTGGCTGGAAACCCGGGGCGGCGTCAACGAGATGGCCACCCGGCTGGACATCCACCCGCAGACCGTGCGCTACCGCATGCACCAGATCGAGGAACTGCTCGGCGACCGGCTGGCCGACCCGGACGAGCGCCTGACGATGGAGATCGCGTTACGGGCCCGCAGGCTGCTCGACCCGCGCCCGGCCGTCGAGCCGGTGTCCGAGGACGAGGACGAGAAGCCGCTGCGCGACGCCGGCTGAGCTCACCGCACGGCGCGGGCCAGCACCCGGCGCGGCATGATCCGCAGCACCGGCCCGAGCACCCGCCACGGCCACGGTGGCACGTAGGCGGTGGCCGGCTCCCGTTCGATCGCGCGCACGATCGACCGCACGCCGGTCGCGGTGTCCACCATCGCAAGCGCCCGCTGCCCGGCGTTGATCTCACTGCGGATGTAGCCGGGCAGGATCGTGCTCACCTTGATCGGCGTGCCCACGGTCTCCACCCGGATGCCTTCGGCCAGCGTCGAAAGCGCGGCCTTGGTGGCGGCATAGGTGGTGACGTTGCGCGGCATCCCGCGTACGGCGCTGACCGAGGAGATCACCACGAGGTGGCCGGCGCCCCGGGCGCGGAAGTGCGCCATGGCGGCCTCGCACTGGGCCAGCGCGGCGACGAAGTTGGTCTGGGCGGTGTCCCGGTTGGCGTCGAACCGGCCGGTGCCGATCGGCGCGCCCTTGCCGATCCCGGCGTTGACGATCACCCGGTCGATGCCGCCCAGTTCGGCGGCGAACGCCCGGAAGACCTCGAACACGGCGTCGTGGTCGTTGACGTCGAGCGGGCGCACCGAGACCGTGCTGTCCGGGTGGGCGGCGCGCAACTCGTCGCGCAGCGCCTCGAGCCGGTCGGTGCGCCGGGCGCACAGCGCGAGGTTGCGGCCTCGCGCGGCGAACTGGCGGGCCATCTCCTCGCCGAGCCCGGAGCTGGCTCCGGTGATCAGAATGTTTCGACGCACCCGAAAACCCTACCGGCGCAATGAAAAACGCCGCGAGACGGGCTGCACACCCGCCTCGCGGCGTTGGTCTTTACTGCTCGGTCAGGCCTTGCCGGACCGGTCGCGCCGGCGCAGCACCAGCAGCAGGCCGGCGCCACCGAGCAGCAGCACGGCCCCGATCCCGATCGGCAGCGCGATGCTCGCACCGGTCTCCGCCAGGTTGGCGTTCACGCCGACCGCAGCGGTGGTCGTGGTGGCCGGGGCCGGCGGGGTCTCAGCCGGAGGCTGCGCGGCCGGGGGCTGCTCCGCGGGGGGCTGCTCGGCCGGCGGCTGCGCCTTCTCGACACAGGCCTCGACGACCTTGGTGTCGTCGAGGTTGTAGTTCTGGCCCTTCTCGGGGTTGTTGTTGTACGCAGTGACCACCAGGTGCAGGTTGTGCGTCACCGTGGGGTCCAGTTCGATGGTCGTGGTGAGCTCTCGGCCGAAGTTCGGGTCGTTGATGAGCACCTTGGTGCCGTCGGTCAGCACGGCGCTGTTGACCTTGGTCGGGCTGGAGTCCTTCGGCACGCTGTAGTTCTTCAGGTCGACCGTGACGAACGCGGTCTTCTTCTCCGCGTCGCAGCCGGCGCTCCACTTAGGGGTGTGCGCGCTCGCGGGCAGGGCTAAGGCGACAAGGGCGACGGTCGCGGCGCCGGTGACGGCGAGCGCTCTGCGGGTGACTGCGGCCCAGGTACGGGGGGCCGAGGTGGTTGCCATTGTTCCTCCGTGCTGCTGCGAACCCGACAACGCGACGGCGGCCTCCGTGGTCCCGCAGAGGCCGACGACGCAATGGTTGGGCGAAGATTACTCACACTTCTGAGTGAAGGTTCACCGGGTCGTGTTTTCAGCATCCGCCCTGGTAGCACGGCGTGTCGCGATCAAACTCCGTTGGTGTGACACCCTTTCGGGGTTGCCGCCAGATTTATTTGAGATGAAGCCGTTATAAAGGACTTCCGGCAGCCGAATTTGATTGGCCAGCCACCCAAATTGATTGGCCGCCCACCCAAGACCCGACCACCCCCCGCACCAGACCGATCGCCCCAGGTAACCGCCCACCCCCGCCGCAACGTCCGCACCCAACCATCAGCAACCCCAGCGGACCCCGACCCCACCCCCCACCCGCCGGAACCAACGACCACCCAAACCCGGAGAGCGGCACAGCCCGTGACGCCACCCCAATCGCTACCCGCACCGCCCGCCGGAACGCAACAACCCGGAGAGGCGGCCTAGCCGCGCCCGCCATCAGCTACCTCAGGGGACCGTGCCGGCACCCAGCCACAACCCAACCGGTACCCGCACCAACCGCCGGAACCCAACAACCACACAAACCCCGGAGAGGCGGCACAGCCGCCCCAGCCAACAGTTACCTCAGGGGACCGTGACGGCACCCAGCCACAATCCACCCGCTACCCGCACCATCCGCCAGAACGCAACGACCGCACAAAATTCCGGAGAGGCGGCACAGCCCGTGACGGCACCCAGCCACAACCCACCCGCTACCCGCACCATCCGCCGGGACGCAACGACCGCACAAAATTCCGGAGAGGCGGTACAGCTAGTGCTCGCGGTATAGGCGGAAGAAGGTTCGCTCGTCGAGGACGCGCAGGCCGCCGCGGCCGAACACGAGGAATGAGCCGGGCAGCAGTTCGTGATCACCCGATTGGTCGTGCAGTACTCCGATCAGGGCACCGCCGCGTCGCTGCACCGTGAGATGGGTGCCGGGCCCGACCCGGCCATCGTCGCGCAGCTCGCCGACCCATCGCTCGATCTCAGGAAGCGTTGCGGCATCGTGGAAACAGGCGGCCCGCACGGGTGTGGGCCAGGGCTGGTACAGCTTGGTCACTCCCCCGGTCAGCACACCGCCAGTCTATCACTCCGTAGAACGCAAGTTCGAATCATTCGTCCAGTCGGGTGATTCTGTTCCCCCATGCCGGTTTCTCTGAGTACTCTCCCGACAACAGCTTGGTCGAACGAACGCAGGTGCGCTGTGACGAGGCAGCAGACGGACTGGATCCCCGACTCGGTCGACATCGGCAAGCCCAGTACGGCCCGAATGTACGACTATCTCCTCGGCGGCGGCCACAACCTGGAGGCCGACCGCGTGCTGGTCGAGAAACTCCTGGCGGTGCAGCCCGAGGTACGCCGAATAGCGATCATGAACCGGGCCTTCCTGCGCCGGGCGGTGCTGTTCATGGTCGGCGCCGGGGTGCGCCAGTTCCTCGATCTGGGCTCCGGCATCCCCACCGTCGGCAACGTGCACGAGATCGCCCAGCAGGCCGACCCGTCCTGCCGGATCGTCTACGTGGACAACGAGGCGGTCGCCGTGGCGCACAGCCAACTCGTGCTGGAGGGCAACGAGCGGGCGGTCATGCTGCAGGCCGACATCACCGAGCCGCAACGGGTGCTGCACGCCCCGGAGACCACCCGCACGCTGGACTTCACCAAGCCGGTCGGCCTGCTGGCGATCACCATCGGGCACCACGTCGGCCCGGAGCGCGAGCCGGAGCGGGTGTTCGCCACCTACCGGGACGCGCTGGTGCCCGGCAGCTACCTGGCGATCACCCACTGGACCGAGGACTTCGCCACCCAGCGCAGCCGCCGCGCCGAGGAGGCCACCCGCGGCCAGATCGAGGTCTACGCCCGCAACCGCGCCGAGATCATGACGTTCCTGGGCGACTTCGAACTGGTGGAACCGGGGCTGGTGTCCACGTCGCAGTGGCGGCCGGAGCGCGGCGACGACGTGGCCAAGGACCCGGCCGTCGACGCCTTCTACGCCGGGGTGGCGCGCAAGCCGTAGCCGCGGTCCGAAACCCAGTACCGTCGTGCCGTGGCCAAGACGGACGACGCAGAGGTGCTCGAGGTAGCCGACCACCAGGTGCGGATCACCAGCCCGGACCGGGTGGTCTTCCCGGAGCGCGGCGAGACCAAGCTCGACCTGGCGCGCTACTACCTGGCCGTGGAGCGCCCGCTGATGGCCGCGATGGGCGGGCGACCGGTACTGCTGCAGCGGTTCCCCGGCGGCGCTGGCGGGCCGTCGTTCTTCCAGAAGCGGGTCGCACCGACCAAGGCCGACCCCTGGCTGACCACGACCCGGGTGTCCACCCCCAACGGCACCACCGCCGACGCGCTGGTCGCGGTCGACCTCGCGCACGTGCTGTGGGCGGTGAACATGGGCTGCCTCGGCTTCCACGTGTGGCCGCACACCGCCGCCGACCCCGAGCACGCCGACGAGCTGCGGATGGATCTGGACCCGAGCCCGGGCGTCACGTTCCCGATGATCCAGGAGGCCGCTGCGGAGACCCGGGCGCTGTTCGAGGAACTGGGCATCGTCAGCCGGCCCAAGACCACCGGCAACCGCGGCATCCACGTCTACGCGCGGCTGCAGCCGCGCTGGGACAGCTACCAGGTGCGGGCCGCGGGCGTGGCGATGGCCCGGGAGCTGGAGCGGCGGCGGCCCGACCTGATCACCGCGGCCTGGTGGAAGGAGGAGCGCGGCAGCCGGGTCTTCGTCGACTACAACCAGAACGCGCCGCACAAGACGGTGTTCGGAGCGTGGAGCGTGCGGGCCAACGCGCATGCCCAGGTGTCCACCCCGTTCGCCTGGGACGAGTTGGCCTCGATCGAACCGCGCGAGCTCACCATCGCCACGGTCCCGGCCCGGGTCGCGGCGACCGGCGACCCCTGGGCGGACGCGGGCGCGGATCCGCAGTCGATCGAACCGTTGCTGGCGATGCACGAGCGGGACATGGCCGACGGGCTGATGGACGCCCCCTGGCCGCCGGTCTACCCCAAGATGCCCAACGAACCCCCCAGAGTCGCCCCCAGTCGGGCGAAGAAGGTGCCCTGACCCGCGGCACCGGTGCCGCGTGCCGTCGTCGCTATGAGGCTCAGGCGGGGCCCGAGCTCACTCTCTGCCGCGGACGATCGTGGGCTCGTACTGCTCGTCGTCCCGCACGGGCTCGAGCAGGACGACCCAACTGTCGGCGCGGCCGCCGATCAGCTCGGTCTGGTCCGGCAGCGGAATGGGCTCGATGCCCGGGCTCACCATCTGGGTGCTGTGATGCATCGTGGGCTCCTCCCTCGACGGAACCAAGGATGCCTCAGGGGATACCCGGTTTCAGCGCGAACCAACCAGACGAGTGAACATCAGTTCCACTCGCCGGCTCAGCGAGCGGTGTGCCGCAGCAGGTCGTCCCAGCGCCGTAGGAACGGCTCCAGGCCGTAGCGGGTCAGCGCGTACTCCCGGGCCTGCTTGCCCTGCTGGCGGGCCATCGCCCGGTCACCGACCAGCTCGCGCAGAGCCGCCGTCACCTCGTCGATCGCGGTGGAGACCAGGCCGGCCTCGGGCGGCACCATCCGGGCCGTCTCCGTGGTGGCCAGCCCCACCACCGGCATGCCCAGCTGCATCGCCTCGACCAGCGCCAGGTCCGGCGCGGTCCAGCGGGCCGGTTGCAGGTACACCCGGCGCCGGGCCATCGCCTCGTGCAGCTGCCGGCCGGTCTGGCCGCAGACCGTGTAGAGCCGGTGCTCGCCGAGGTTCAGCGCGGCGTTGAGGCCGGCCAGGCCGGTGCCGAACACATCGAGCTCGGCTCCCTCGGCGAACCGCGGGAGCAGGTCGGTTCCGCTCATCCTGGGCCGCTTCAACGGCCACTCCAGCAGCACCGCCGCGCGCGCCAGCTCGCCGGAGTACAGCTCGCCGGGATCCGGGATCCCGGGCTCGATCACCGTGGTCGGCGTGGTGCCGGCGTCCCACATCAGCTCGTTGAAGTGCGCCACGTGCACCAGGCAGATGTCGTGCCGGTCGGCCAGCGGGTGGCGGCTGTCCGGGACGGCTCCGGCCGGCGCCCGGTGCTCGACGTAGATCGCCGGCAGGTCCCGGCCCGGGCAGCGCCCCAGCCAGCGGGTCACCAGCTCCAGTTCTTCGGGGCGCTGCAGCACGGCGACGTCCACGCCGGCGTCGGCCAGCCCCTCCGGTGGCACCGCCCTCGCCGCCCCCGGCAGGGCGTGGTGCCCTGGGCCGGCCGGCACCAGATAGTCGTGCCCGCCCCGGGTGAACGCGTCCAGCCACCGCTCGTCGGTCCGGAACACCAGCACCCGCAGCCTTGGCATAGCAACAAGATTGCCGGCAACGACACAGGTAAAACGTGCTGCGCCGAACTACTACGCTCCGTGCCGTTTGCCCCGGCTGTGAGCGGGAACACGTTTCGCATGCATGTTGACCAGGAGCGGGCCCTTCTCCAGGTTCTCGACGGCCTCCGGTTCCCCGCAGCCAAATGGCAGATCCTGACCCAGGCGGAACTCTACGGCGCGGACGTCCGCACCAGGGGTGAGCTGCTCCGGCTGCCGACCCGGCAGTACCGCAGCACCAACGAGATCACCGAGTTCCTCAACGCATCCTGAACGCCCGCAGGGCGCCCGGCGAACGGCCGGACGCCCTGCGGATGAACGCGGGATTACTGGTAGCAGGGCTTGGTGAAGTTGTAGTCCTTCGCCGTGGGCCCGGTGAACATCTTCTCGATCACGGTGACGCCGGTGTCGGCCGCGTCGTCCGGCTTGGCGATCTCGCTCTGCCGGAACACGGTGTCGTTGGGAGCGCCGGAGTAGTTGCCGGCTCCCTCGGGCAGCATGCCCTCGTAGTCGACCTCCTTGAGCGACTTCACCGCGGCCAGCAGGCCGGCCCGGGTGAGGTCCTTGTTCTCCGCCGCCTTGGTCAGTGCCGCCTTCAACGGGTAGGACCAGACCCAACCCGAGGTGTAGCCGTCGTTCTTCTGCGGCACGCTGCCCAGCGCTTCACGCATCTTCTTGTGGCCAGCGGTGTCCGCACCCCACGGCTGCCACGGCCCGGACTGCAGGTACAGCGCCTTGATCGCCGGCGCGGCCGCGCTCTGCAGCAGACCCGGGTTCCAGGTCGGCGAGGTGCCGATGAACTTGCCCTTGAAGCCGCGCGCCGCCGACTGACCGATGATCACGGCCGCGTCGGTCGGGCTGTTGGTCAGGATCACCAGTTCCGGCTTGTTCGACACGATGGCGTCGATCGCCGCACCCTGGTTGTCCTGCCCGCTGGCGGTCTTCACGTCGGTGAAGGTCACTCCGCGCTTCTCGGCGGCGATCTTGGCGCCGGCCGCGGCGTCGTCACCGTAGTCGCCGGCGAGGTGCACGGCCATCACGGTCTTCACGCTCATCTTCTCCACCGCATAGTCCACCGAGTTCATGGCTTCCATGCAGTAGTTCGTGCCGGACTCCAGCACCACGTCCTCGACGCCCCACAGGGACGTCCACGATGCGGGCACCGCGACGATGTTGCTGGTCTTGAGGTCGGGCAGGATCGCCGCGGTCGTGGGGGAACCGAGGGTCTGGGCGATGGCCAGGATGTTCGGCTTGATCTCCTGGTACACCTGGTTCTGGATCTGCGGGTTGTACTTGTTGTCCTTGACGTACTTGGTGACGTCGATCTCGTAGCCGCCGATGCCGCCGTCCTTGTTCACCGTCTTCCAGAACGCCTTCTGCGCCTCGGTGATCGGGACCGCGAGTGCCTTGAACGGGCCTTCGGTCAGGTCGGAGAGCGTGCCCAGGTAGATGCAGCCCTTGCTCTTGTCGATCGCCTCGGGACACGGCTCGTTGGTCACCCCGAAGTCGACCTTGTTGCCTTCCTTGCCGGTCTGTGGCGCAGTGGACTCCTGGGCCCGGCAGCCGGTGACCATCAAGGTCGCCGCCAGCGGCACAGCCAGCGCCGCAACGATGCGTCGCACTGACATGTGACGTCTCCTTCCTGGCCGTCTCAGTAGGAGAACGGCCACGCCTTCCAGTAATTGCGAATTCGAACCCATATTCCGTACAGGCCTCTCGGCTCGAAGAGCAGGAACCCGATGATCAGCAGGCCATACAGGATCGCCTCGACCTGTACCACGGTGATTCCCCCACCCGTCGCGCTGTCGCTGATGAACGGCAGCACGGCCGGCAGTTCGCTGGTGATGCGGGGCAGCAGGGTGATGAACAGTGCCCCCATGATCGACCCGGAGATCGTGGCCACCCCGCCGATCAGGATCATGGCGATGAACTGGACCGACATCAGCAGGTTGAAGTTGCCCGGTGTGAACGTCTGCGGAATCACGTACAGCAGCGCCCCGGCCACCCCGGCGTAGAACGACGAGATCGCGAAGGCGATCATCTTGTACCGGGCCAGGTTCACGCCGATCACGGCGGCGGCGATGTCCCGGTCCCGGATCGCGGCGAACGCCCGGCCGGTGCGCGAGCGCACCAGGTTCCGCGCGAGCACCGCGAAGATCACCAGCAGTACCAGCATCATCCAGTAGAGCTTCTGCACCCGGGTGAAGAACTCGCCGTCCACGTCGATCCGGACGCCGAACAACGTCGGGATCGGCGCCGGCCGGCCGATGTCCGGCGGGCCGGCCACCTCGTCCCACTCGCGGAACACCCACTGGCCGATGAAGACCAGACCCAGGGTCACGATGGCCAGGTACAGCCCGCGCAACCGGACCGCGAGCGGGGCCACCAGCGCACCGAACCCGCCGGCCACCAGACCCGCGGCCAGCAGCCACACCGGCATCTCGGTGACGCCGAAGCCCAGCACCCGCCCGTCCGGGTCGCCGGAGAGCACCGCGGCGGTGTAGGCGCCGATGGCGGCGAAGAACGCGTGCCCCAGCGAGACCTGCCCGGCATAGCCGGTGACGATGTTCAGCCCGATCGCGCCGATCGCGACAACGCACGCGGTGGCCAGCAACTGCAGGATGTCGTCGTCGACCGAGAACGGCATCACCAGCGACACCGCCAGCAGCGCCACGACGAAGACCCGCTTGCCGCTGGTGTTGAGCAGGGCCATGTCCTGCTTGTAGGAGGTGTAGAGCTCGGGCCGGCCGCGCAGGCGGGTGCCTGTCATATCCGTACCACCTCACGGGTTCCGAACAGCCCGTAGGGCCGCACCATCAGCACGATCATCATCACCAGGTACGGCGTGACCAGCGCGAACTCGCCGCCCAGCCACGGTGCGATGCCGGAGCCGTAGGTGCCGACCAGCGACTCGATCACCCCGACGATCAGCCCGGCGACCACCGCGCCGCCCAGCGAGTCCAGCCCGCCCAGGATGATCACCGGCAGCGCCTTCAGCGCGATGATCCACAGCTGCTGGTCCACACCGGCGCCGGTGGAGACGAACACCCCGGCCACGGCGGCCAGCGCGCCGGCGATCGCCCAGGACAACGAGAACACCGAGCCCACCGAAACCCCTTGGGCCAGCGCCACCTCCTGGTCGAACGCCGCCGCCCGCATGGCCAGACCCATTCGGGAGTAACGGAAGAACACGAACAGGATCGCCACCAGCACCATCGTGGTGATGAACATGGCCAGGTAGCGTTCCTGCACCTCGGTGCCGAACAGGTTCACCGTGTCCAACTGCCAGGGATCGTGCAGCGGCCGCACGTCCAGTCCGATGTAGGCGTTGACCACGACTCTGATCACCACGTCGACACCGAGCGTGATGATCGAGATGACGAACACCGGTTTGCCGATCATCGGCCGCAGCACGGCCCGCTCCACGCCCATGCCGAGCAGCGCGACCAGTACCGCCGCCACCAGCACCGCGACGAAGAAGTTCATGCCGGTGACCAGGTAGGTGACGATCACCGCGCCGGCCAGCATGAACGCCGGCTGGGCGAAGCTGATCACCCCCATCGACTTGAAGATGATCACGAAGCCGAACGCCAGCAGCGCGTACACCGAGCCGTTGCCCAGCCCGCGCACCAGGCTCTGTACCAGTTCGCTCATCGCTTGCTGGCCCGGTACATCGCCTCGACCTGCTCGGCGAACATCTTCGCGATCGCCGAGCGCTTCACCTTCTGGGTCGCGGTCAGCTCGCCGTCCTCGTGGTCGAGTTCCTTGGGGAGCATGGAGAACGTCTTGATCTGCTCGACCGACGCGAACCGCTGGTTCACGTCGTCCACAATGGACTGCACCAGGGCACGAACCTCTTTCTTCTCACCAAGGTCCCGATAGGTGGTGTAAGCGAGCTTGCGGGCCTGCGCCCAGTGCCCGACCGTCTCCAGCTCGATGCCGATCAGCGCGGTGAGGTAGGACCGCCGGTCGCCGATCACGATGGCCTCCTTGATGAACGGGGAGGCCTTGAGCGCGTTCTCGATCTCCGACGGCGCGATGTTCTTGCCGCCCGCCGTGATGATCAGGTCCTTCATCCGGTCGGTGATCTTCACGTGGGTGCCGTCCACCCACTCGCCGACATCGCCGGTGTGCAGCCAGCCATCCGGATCGATGGCCGACCTGGTGGACTCCTCGTCCCGCCAGTAGCCGAGGAACGTGCCCGGGTGGCGGGTCAGGATCTCGCCGGTGGTCTCGTCGATGCGCAACTCGATGTCCGGGTGCGGCTCGCCGACCGTGCCGACCTTGATCCGGCCGGGCCGGTTGGAGGTGGCGATCGCGGCGTTCTCGGTCATGCCGTAGACCTCGTGCATCGGAATCCCGATGCCCATGAAGAACCGCAGCACCTCGGGCGCGATCGGAGCCGCGCCGGACGCCGCGTAGCGCACCTTGCGCATGCCGATCCGGTCACGCAGCGAGCGGTAGAAGAACAGCCAGCCCAGCGCGTAGCGCAGCCGGCTGCCGGCCGTGTGCCGCCCGCCGGTGCGCTCCAGCGTCCGGGCGATGCCGTCGGCCACCTTCAGCCAGTACCTGCCGTTGAGCCGCTTGAGCCGGCTCGCCGAACTGATCCGGATCCGGACCCCGGCGAGCACCTTCTCCCAGATCCGCGGCACCCCGAACAGAATCGTCGGCTGCACCTCGTGCAGGTTGGCCTGCACGGTGTCGATCGACTCGGCGAAGTGCACCTGGATGCCGGAGCAGGCCGAGAACCAGGTGGTGAAGATCCGCTCGGCCACATGGCACAGCGGCAGATAGGACAGTGTGACGTCGGCCGGGGACGGCGGTGGCGAGGTGAACCCGCCCCCCTCGACCAGCACCTTGATGCAGAATTCCACATTGGACACGGTGAGCATCGCGCCCTTGGGCGGGCCGGTGGTGCCCGAGGTGTAGACCATGGTCAGCACGTCGTCCGGGGCGGCCTCGGCCATCCGCTGCTCGACCGCGCCCGGGTGCTCGGCCCGGTGCTCCGCGCCGAGCGCCAGGAAGTCCTCCCAGGGCATCAGTTTCGGCGAGGAGTACCGGTTGCGGATGCCGCGCGGCTCGATGTAGACGATCCGCTCCAGGTCCGGCAGTTGGTCGAGCACCTCGAGGGTCTTGTCCACCTGCTCCTGGTCCTCGGCGATCAGCACCCGAGCCCCGGAGTGGGACAGCAGGTAGGCGACCTCGGACGCGGGGTTGGTCGGGTAGAGCCCGACGGTCACCGCGCGCACCGCGACCGCGCCGATGTCGGAGTAGAGCCATTCCCGCCGGTTCTCCGAGTGCACCGCCACCCGGTCGCCCGGCTCGATACCCAGCGCCAGCAGGGCATGGCCGACAAGTTCGGCCCGATCCCAGTAGTCAGCCCAGGTCACCTGCTGCCAGACGCCGAAGTCCTTCTCCCGTAAGGCGATCCGGTCGGGCATCTGCGCCGCGCGCTCGCGCACCCGGCTGGCGACGGTGACGGTCGTGATGGCGGCGGACTTCTGCGCCAACGTAGTCATAATGCGCCTCCGGTGGACTTGTGCTCCTCGCCCAGATAGGCACGGATGACGTCCGGGTTCTCCTGCACCTCGTGCGGGGTTCCGGTGCAGATCTGCCGGCCGAAGTCGACGACCGTGACCCGGTCGGCCAGATCCATCACCAGGCCCATGTCGTGCTCGACCATGATCAGCGGGATGCCCAGCTCGTCCCGCACGTCGAGGATGTAGCGGGCCATGTCCTCGGTCTCCTCGAGGTTCATCCCGGCCACCGGCTCGTCCAGCAGGAGCAGCTTCGGCTCCATGGCCAGTGCCCGGCCGAGCTCGACCCGCTTCTGCACGCCGTAGGGCAGCAGGCCCACCGGAAACCGGCGCCACTGCTCGAGTTCCAGGAAGTCGATGATGTCCTCGACCGCGGCCCGGTTGGCCTGCTCGCTGCGCCGCGCCGGGCCCAGCCAGGCCAGCGAGGCCAGCACCCCGTAGGTGTGGTGCTGGTGGCGGCCGAGCATCAGGTTGTCCACCACGGTGAGGTTGGCGAACAGCTCGATGTTCTGGAAGGTGCGGGCGATGCCCAGCTGGGCGATCACGTGCGGGCGCCGGCCGATCAGCTCGGTGCCGTCGAACCGGACCCGGCCGGACTGCGGCCGGTACACCCCGGACAGCACGTTGAAGATCGAGGTCTTGCCGGCGCCGTTCGGGCCGATGATCGCGAACAGCTCACCGGGACGAACCGTGAACGACACGCCGTCGATCGCCTTGACCCCGGCGAAGGACAGCCGCACGTCGTCGAAGACCAGCACCGGCACGTCGACGGCGGGCTTCGTCTCGACCGGCTCGGTCAGGGTCACGACAACCACCTCTTGCGCCGCTTGTAGTGCTTGACCTCGCGGAACGACTTGGTGGCCCCCTCCGCGCCCAACCCCAGGTAGAACTCGCGCACGTCGGAGTCGTCGAGCAGTTCCTTGGACGGTTTGTCCATGACGATCTTGCCGTTCTCCATCACGTAGCCGTGCTCGGAGATCGCCAGCGCCATCGCGGCGTTCTGCTCGACCAGGAGCACGGTCGTGCCGCTGGCGTTGATCTCCACGATCAGGTCCCGGATCTGCTGCACGATCAGCGGCGCGAGGCCCAGGCTCGGCTCGTCGAGCAGCAGGCAGCGCGGCTCGGACATCAGCGCCCGGCCCATGGCGAGCATCTGCTGCTCGCCGCCGGACAGGTAGCCCGCCGTGCGTCTGCGGCGCTCGGCGAGCACCGGGAACAGGCCGAAGACCCGCTCCATGTTGGTCTTGATCGAGCGCGGCGCGACGTGCCCGCCCACCCGCAGGTTCTCCTCGACGGTCAGCTCGGCGAAGATCCGCCGGCCCTCCAGCACCTGCTTGATCCCCATCGACGCGATCTTCGTGGGCGGCAGGTGGTGCACCGGCCGCCCGGCGAAGTGCACCGACCCCTTGGTCACCTCACCGTCGTGCACGTCGAGCAGGCCGGATAACGCACGCAGCAGGGTGGTCTTGCCAGCTCCGTTCGCCCCCAGCAGCGCGACGATCTTGCCTTCCGGCACATCCAGGCTGACGCCCTTCAGCACATGGATGACGTCGTCGTAGACGACCTCGAGGTTGTTGACGGACAGGAGTGGGGAGGCATCGGATTCCGCCGGTTGCATCGTTGCTGCCATTGCCTCTCCGCGCTGAGCCTTACCAGGCAATCGGGCAAGTCCGGCGTGACCGGGCTCACGCCAGACACGGACCGTAGCTGCTGCTGGTGAGACCGGGCAAGCAACGGACCGAACTGTTACCGGCCGGTTCAGCACGTTGTGCGGGGCCACATCCGGGCCGGTACGAGATTGGGCAGAAGGTCCATTGCCGCCGGGGTCCACGGGGCCTAAAGCACGTTCCGAGACCCGGCTGCGAGACTGCCGGGCATGAGCCTTGACCCGACCCGCGTGTTCGACTGGCTGGACGTTCGGGCCGATGAGCGGGCCCACGCGGGGTTGACCCGGCGGCTGCGGCCCCGGCGGTCGGACTCCGATCTGCTGGATCTCGCCGGCAACGACTATCTGGGGCTGGCCCGCGACAAACGGGTCAGCGGAGCGGCGGCGGCGGCCACGCTGCGTTGGGGCGCCGGGTCCACCGGCTCCCGCCTGGTGACCGGCAGCACCGATCTGCACAGCGAGTTGGAGCACGAACTGGCCCGGTTCTGCGGCGCACCCGCCGCGCTGGTGTTCTCCTCCGGGTTCGCGGCCAACCTGGCCGCCGTCACCGCGCTGTCCGGCCGGGACAGCGCCGTGGTCACCGACGCCTACATCCACGCGTCGCTGATCGACGGCTGCCGGCTCTCCCGCGCCGACGTGGCGGTGGTGGCGCACGCCGACCCGGCCGCCGTGGCGCACGCGCTGGCCACCCGCCGGCACGAGCGGGCGCTGGTGGTCACCGACGCGGTGTTCTCCGTGGACGGCGACGCGGCCCCACTGGACGACCTGCACAAGGCCTGCCGGGAGCACGGCGCGGCGCTGGTCGCCGACGACGCCCACGGGCTCGGCGTGCTCGGCGAGGGTGGTCGCGGCGCGGTGGCCGCCGCCGGGCTGTCCGCCGAGCCGGACGTGGTCACCACGCTGACCCTGTCCAAGTCACTGGGCGCCCAGGGCGGTGCGGTGCTCGGCCCCCGCCGGGTGATCCGGCACCTGGTGGAGACCGCCCGCACGTTCATCTTCGACACCGGCCTCGCCCCGGGTAGCGCGGCGGCCGCGCTGGCCGCGCTGCAGGTGCTGCGGGACGAGCCGGACCGGCCGGCCCGGGTGCTGCGGGTGGCCGCCACGCTGGCCGAACGGCTGGGCGCCGCCGGGCTCTCGGTCACCGAGCCGGACGCCGCGGTGATCTCGGTCCGCGCGCCGTCCCCCGAGCTCGCGCTGGCCTGGGCCGACGACTGCCGGGCCGCCGGGGTGTGGGTCGGCTGCTTCCGGCCGCCGTCGGTGCCCGATCAGGTGTCGCGACTGCGGCTGACCGCCCGCGCCGACCTCACCGACGGTGAGCTGGACCGGGCGATCGAAGTGATCACCCGCTGCGCTCCGCCCGGCGCATCGTGACGTGCTCGACGCCGTAGTCGTCGTACGGCTCCCCCACCTGCTGGAAACCGAACCGCGCGTAGAGGTCGCGCACCCGGACCTGGGCGTCCAGCACGGCGGCCCGGTCCCCGATCTCGTCCAGCGCGGCGGCGGTGAGCCGGCTGCCCAGCCCGGTGCCGCGGGCGTCGGCCGCCGTGCACACCCGCCCGATGCGCAGCGCGCCGTCCGGCTCGGTCAGCAGGCGCAGGTAGGCGACCGGCTCGGAGCCCGGCTGCCACCAGTAGTGCACGGTGTCGGGCAGCAGGTCACGGCCGTCCAGGTCGGGATACGGGCTGGCCTGCTCCACCACGAACACGTTCACCCGCAGGGTGAGCAGGGCGTAGAGCTGGTGGATGGTCAACTGGTCGCCGGTCGCCCGGTGCAGGTCGGTCACCGTGCTGTCATATCAAAGCCGGAGCTGCGCGGTGATCAGGGCGGCGTAGCGGGACACCCGGGTGTAGACGCCGGGCTTGCCGGGTTGGGCGCACCCGGCGCCCCAGGACGAGATGCCGATCAGCGTGCGGCCCACGACCATCGGGCCGCCGGAGTCGCCCTGGCAGGTGTCCACGCCGCCGGCCCGGTATCCGGCGCACACCATCGACTCCGCGGCGAAGTCCTGGTAGGCCTTGCCGCAGTCCGGGTCGGCCACCACCGGCACCTGCGCGGCAAGCAGGTAGCGCGAGGCTGAGCCGCCCTCGGTGGTCCGGCCCCAGCCGAGCACCGTGGCCAGGGTCTCCGGCCGGTACAGAGCGGCGTCGGCCGCGCCGGCGACCAGCGCGGCGCGCTGCCGCAGCCGGCGGTCCAGGGTGAGCACCGCGACGTCCGACCCGGACCGGACGTTGACGTAGCTCGGATGAACCCAGATCCCGCTCACCGTGGCCACCACCCCGGCCTGGCTGAGCTTGTCGTCCCGGCCGGCGACCACCTTCAGGTCACCCGGCCGGTAGCCGAGCGCGCAGTGCGCGGCGGTGACCACCTTCTGGGGGGCGACCAGGGTGCCGCCACAGAACTGGAAGCCCTTGGCGGTGGTCAGGTACACCACGAACGGGTACTGCTCGGTGCTGGCCCGGCTGCCGCCGACGATGCGGGGCGCGGCGCCGGCCGGATGGGCGGCGAGGACGACGGCGGCGACAGCGGCGGCGGCCAGGCTCGCGGCAGCGAGCCGGCGAGGAGTTTCCCCCATAGGACTGTCCCCCTTTCGGTTGGAACCTTGAGCAGGTTCGCTGGCCGGTGCGCCCCCGGCAACTTGACCATGTCCCCCGATCGGGTGGTGTCGTGAGTGCGGCATCCTGGAC
>NZ_DASTBH010000377.1:0-28463 GCF_035712165.1 Actinophytocola sp.
TTCGGTTTCGACGTCCCGATCGTGGAGCAGTACCTGTCGTTCTGGTCCGGGTTGTTCCGCGGTGACCTCGGGCTGAGCCTGTGGCTGTTCCCGCAGCCGGTGCTCACCGTGATCCTCGACGCCGTGCCCTACACGCTCGGCCTGCTGATCCCGGCGATCCTGCTCAGCTACTACGCCGGCAACAAGTTCGGCGCCTACGCCGCCCGGCGGCGGATCATGGACAACGCCGTGCTGCCGGTCTGGTACGTGTTGACCGCCACGCCGTACATGTGGCTGGCCATCCTGCTGGCCTGGGGCCTCGGTGTGGTCGCCGGAGTCTTCCCGGTCTCCGGCGGGTACAGCTTCCTGCTCGCCCCGTCCTGGTCACTCGAGTTCCTCGGCAGCCTGCTGGCGCACTGGTTCCTGCCGTTCCTGTCGCTGTTCCTGGTGGCGTTCGGCGGCTGGGCGATCGGCATGCGCAACCTGATCATCTATGAGCTCGAGTCGGACTACGCCCACTACCTGCTCTCCCTCGGCGCGCCGAGCAAGCTGGTGCGTGGCTACGCCTTCCGCAACGCCCGGCTGCCCCAGATCACCGGTCTGGCCCTGCAGTTGGGTGTGATCGTGGGCGGCGCGGTGGTCACCGAGATCGTCTTCTCCTATCCCGGCCTGGGCTACCTGATCCTCAAGGCGATCGAGAGCGGGGACTTCTTCCTGCTGCAGGGCGTGTTCCTGTTCATCGTGATCGGGGTGCTGATCGCCAACTTCATCGTCGACATCGTCTACGTCCTGATCGATCCCCGGACCAGGATCGGCGTGAGCGGAGGGAAACCGTGACCGGTCAGCCGGCCGAACCACCGGAGGATCCCGCCGAACTGCTCGGCACCGGGGTGCCCGGACCGGCGCCGGCCGCGGCCCGGGTGATGCGGACCGAGGTGCTGCACTACGCCAGGCGCAACGGAAAGCTGATCGGCGGGCTCGCCGTGGTGCTGGTGTTCGTCCTGCTCGGTCTGCTCGGCCCGCTGTTCACCGGGCCGAACCCGCTGGAGTACGTCGGCCCGCCGGCCCAGCCGCCGTCCGCGCAGTACTGGTTGGGCACCACCACGTTCGGGCAGGACGTGTTCAACCAGTTCGTGCACGGGCTGCGCGCCACGTTCTTCGTCGGGACCTGCGCCGGTCTGCTCGCGGCCGTCATCGGCATGGCGGTCGGGTTCACCGCCGGCTACCGGGGCGGCCTGGTGGACGAGGCGCTGAACATGCTCACCAACATCGTGCTGGTGCTGCCGGTGCTGGCCGTCCTGCTGGTGATCGCGGCCTACCTGGAGGTGCGCAACGTCGCGATCCAGGCGCTGATCATCGGGCTGTTCTCCTGGCCGTGGGTGGCCCGCGCGGTCCGGGCGCAGACCATGTCGTTGCGGTCCAGGGAGTTCGTCGATCTGGCCCGGCTGTCCGGCGCACCGGTGCGGCGCATCGTGTTCCGGGAGATCGCGCCGAACATGGCCTCCTACCTGTTCATGGTGTTCATCCTGCTGTTCGGCGGCGCGGTGCTGTTCGCGGCCACGCTGGACTTCATCGGGCTCGGGCCCACCGACGGGATCTCGCTGGGCCTGATGCTCAACAACGCGGTCAAATGGAGCGCGCTGCAACTGGGCATGTGGTGGTGGTTCGTCCCGCCGGGACTGGGCATCACCGCCATCGTCGGCGCGCTCTACATCATGAACGTCGGCCTGGACGAGGTGTTCAACCCCAAGCTGAGGGAGACGTGAGGCCGATGGGCCTACAGGTCACCGGACTCAAGGTCTACTACCGGACGCTGCGCGGTGACGTGCGGGCCGTCGACGACGTCACGTTCGGCGTGGAGGACGGCGAGATCATGGGGCTGGCCGGGGAGTCCGGCAGCGGCAAGTCCACCCTGGGCAAGAGCCTGATCCGGATGGACAGCCGGATGCGGCACGTCGCCGGCCGGGTCGACCTCGACCACAAGGAACTGCCCATCGCCGACGACGAGGACATGCGGGAGTTCCGGTTCAAGGAGGTCTCGCTGATCCCGCAGTACGCGATGAGCGCGCTCAACCCGACCCGGCGGATCGGCCGGATGATCGAGGAGCTGTTGCGGTCCCGCGGGATCCCGTTCGACGACGTGCGGTCCGAGCTGAACCGCCGGCTGGAGCTGGTCGGGCTGGACCCGGAAGTGCTTACCCGGTACCCGATCGAGCTGTCCGGCGGGATGCGGCAGCGCACCGTCATGGTGCTCGCCACGCTGCTCGACCCGTCGCTGCTGATCGCCGACGAGATCACCTCGGCGTTGGACGTGTCCACCCAGCGGGCGGTCGCCGAGGCGCTGGTCGGCTTCCGGGACCGGGGTTTCGTCGACAGCCTGATAGTGATCACGCACGACATCTCGCTGGTGTACCAGATCGCGGACACGATCATGGTGATGTACGCCGGCAAGCTTGCCGAGAAGGCGCCGACCGAGGTGCTGGTCAACACCCCCCGGCATCCCTACACGCAGGCGCTGCTCTCGGCGCTGCCCGAGGTCGGGGTGCGCTACGAGGGCAAGCGGCTGGCCGGGATCCCGGGTAGCCCACCGTCGTTGCGCAACCCGCCGGCCGGCTGCCGGTTCGCCGCGCGCTGCCCGCTGGCGTTCGGCAAGTGCGCCGAGGAACCGCCGTTCGTCGAGATCGAGCCGGGCCATTTCGCCGCCTGCTGGAAGGCGTCCTGACCATGCTGGAAATCAACGGGATCGGCAAGGTGTACCGGGTCGGCGTGCTGGGCAACACCCGGGTGAACGCCGTCCGGGAGGTCAGCTTCGCGCTGGGGCCAGGCGAGGTGGTCTCGGTGATCGGGGAGAGCGGTAGCGGCAAGACCACCCTCGGGCGGATGATCCTGCGGCTCACCCCGGCCAGCACCGGCACGATCACCTTCGCCGGCAAGGACATCGCCGCGCTGCGCGGCCGGGCTTTGAAGAACTACTACCGCGAGGTCCAGGGCGTGTTCCAGGACCCGTTCTCCTCCTACAACCCGGTGTTCAAGGCGGACCGGGTGTTCGCCATGATCAGGGCCGGGTACTTTCCCGGCCTGTCCGGGGCGGCCTGGCGGACCCGGGTCACCGAGGCGCTCGCTGCGGTCCGGCTGACCCCGGAGGCGGTGCTGGACAAGTACCCGCACCAACTTTCCGGCGGGCAGCTGCAGCGCATGCTGATCGCCCGGGCGCTGCTGCTCGACATCCGCGTGCTGGTGGCCGACGAGATCATCAGCATGCTCGACGCGTCGACCCGGATCGATGTGCTGAACCTGCTCGGCGACCTCAAGGAGCGCGGCCTCGCGATCGTGTTCATCACGCACGACCTGGCGCTGGGCAACTACATCAGCGACCGGACGCTGATCCTGCGGCGCGGCGACGTGGTCGAGTGCGGCGCGACCGGTGCGGTGTTCGGCAACCCGGTACACCCCTACACCAGAAGACTCCTGTCCTCGGTTCCCCGGCTGCACAAGAAGTGGGGTCAGGTCGCCGCCGAGCTGACCGAGCCGCCCGGCCGGTGTCCGGTGCATGCGAACGGATCAGCGGCCGCCCTGGTGGAGGTGGCGCCGGAGCACCAGGTCGCCTGCCTGGCCGCCGGCGCGGACCAGCCGTGCCCGGACGGCGTCACGGCCGGGCACGCAGATCGTTGACGCAGCGCAGCACCGGCGGTGCGGTGAGCGCGGTGGGGTCGAGCGGCTCGGTGGTGTCCACCCGGAACGTGGCGGAGTCCCCGGGCAGCAACGTGACCATCATGTCGTCCACTGTGGACGAAGGGTCGAGCCGGTCCGGGAACAGCGCGAGGTCGCGCAGCAGCGTGCCCGCCGTGACGGTGAGCTCCAGCCCGGTGCCGGTGGTGGTGATCCTGGTGTCGTAGCGGGGATCGGGCAGCGCCAGGGCGACGTCCTCGGCGAAGAAGTGATGCCGGGTGGCGCCGCCGCCGGACACCGTGAGCAGCTCGGTGGCCGGGTCGTCCGGCCGCCCGACCTCGTCCGGCAGGCGCAGCCGGACCGCCGCCCGGGGCGCCACCGCGAACTCCAGCGTCACCGACGCCTTCGGGTCGCCGGCGAAGGTGACCCGGGTGACGGCGAGCAGGCCGGACCAGTCCGCGCCGGTGTCGTTGACCGCCACCAGGTCCAGCCCGTCCGGTGCCGCCTGCACGGTGAGCAGCCGCTCGGCGAAGGCGCGCCGCACCGCGTACCACAGCGGTTTGCGCCGGCCGTCGCCGTCCACCGCCGCCCAGGAGATCACCGGCCAGCAGTCGTTGAGCTGCCAGACGATCGCGCCGGTGCACAGCGGGTGCAGCGCGCGCAGGTGCTCGACGCCGAACTGGACGGCCCGGGCCTGGTTGAGCTGGGTGGCCCAGTGCCAGTCGTCGAACCCGGCCGGCTCCGGCAGATGGCCGGCAAGGCCACGGCGCAGCTTTCCGGTGCCGTCCTCGGCTTTCTGCCGCTGGCGCAGGGCCGCCGAGCCGGGCTCGAACGGCGGCCGCACCGCCCGGGCCAGGGTGGCGTAGGCGGGCGGGCCCTGAAAACCGAACTCGGCGACGAACCGCGGCCGGTAGCTCGCGTAGTGCGTGTAGTCGTGGGTGTTCCAGACGTCCCAGATGTGCGTGCTGCCGTGCGCCGGGTCGTTGGGGTGCAGGTCCGCCCGGCCCGAGTAGGGGCTGCCCGGCCAGTACGGCCGGGTCGGGTCGAGCTCGGCCACGATGCGCGGCAGCACCTCGAAGTAGTACCCGGCGCCCCAGGTCCGGCCGTCGAGCCGGGGCGCCCAGTCCCAGTCCGCGTGGCCCCAGATGTTCTCGTTGTTCCCGGTCCACAGCACCAGGCTCGGGTGATGGGCCAGGGCCACGACCTGCTCGCGCGCCTCGGCCGCCACCTCCCCGGCGATCGGCTCCTCCTCCGGGTAGGCCGCGCAGGCGAACAGGAAGTCCTGCTGTACCAGGATTCCCAGCTCGTCGGCCAGGTCGTAGAAGTCCTCGCTCTCGTACCGGCCGCCGCCCCACACCCGCAGGCAGTTCGCCCCGGCGGCGGCGGCCTGGCGCAGCCGGGTGGCGTAGCGGGCGCGGTCGACGCGGTGCGGGAAGCAGTCGTCCGGAATCCAGTTGAACCCGCGCACCGACACCGGCCGGTCGTTGACCACGATCGTGAACGGGGTGCCGTCGGCGTCCGGCGTGGTGTCCAGCCGGACCGACCGGAACCCGATCCGGCGGCGCCAGCGGTCGAGCGGTCTGCCGGCCGCGTCGGCGAGCACCACCTCGGCGTCGTAGCGGGGCTGCGAACCGTGCCCGCGCGGCCACCAGCGCCGTACCCCGGGTATGCGCAGTTGCAGGGTCGCGGTGTGCTCGCCGGGCGGTACGGTCGTGCGGACGGTTTCGCCGGCGACCGTGGCGGCGACGGTCACGGGCGCGTCGCCGGCGCGCTCCAGTCCGATATGGAGCACGACGCGCCCGTCGTCACCTGCCACGGTCGCCAGCGGCCGGACCTGATCCAGCCGCGCGGTGCCCCAGGCGTGCAGTCCGATGGGTCGCCAGATGCCGGCGGTCACCAGCCGGGGTCCCCAGTCCCAGCCGAAGTTGCAGGCCATCTTGCGGATGAAGTTGAACGGTTCGGGGTAGGCGCCCGGCCGGTCGCCGAGCGTGTCCCGCAGCGCCTCGGCGTAGCGGTGCGCGGAGTCGAACCGGATCGACAGTTCGTTGGCGCCGGGACGCAGGTGCGGCCGCAGGTCGAACCGGTAGGAGCGGTGCATGTTCGCGGTGCGGCCGAGTTCGGCGCCGTTGACCGTGAGCGTGGCGACGGTGTCCAGCCCGGCGCAGACCAGGTCGGTGCGCTCCGCGCCACCGGGCGCCCAGTCGAAGCCGGTCCGGTAGATCCAGTCGGTCCGGCCGATCCACCCCAGCGTGTCCTCGTTCGCGTCGAGGTACGGGTCGGGGATGATCCCTGCGGCGAGGAGGTCGGTGTGCACGCAACCCGGTACGACGGCGGGCAGCGCGGGGGAGTCCGGTGGGTCGGCCCGGGTCACGGTCCAGCCGTCCCGCAGCGGGCGGTAGCTGCTCACCCCGGCGCTCCCTCGACCGTTTACTTAACCGGAAAAGTTCAGGTCAACGCTAGAGTTCACCGGCACGGGTGTCAACGTTGACAAACACGGTTCAGCGCACGGGCCGGAGCCGCGGCCCTACCCTTACGCTGCCGGTGCAGGGAGGTGACACATGAGGCGGCCGACGATCGCCGACATCGCCCGCCGGGCGGGGGTGTCCAAGGGCGCGGTGTCCTACGCGCTCAACGACCGGCCCGGTGTCTCGCCGCTCACCCGGCAGCGGATCCTGGCGATCGCCGAGGAGATCGGCTGGCGGCCCAACAGCGCGGCCCGCGCCCTGTCCGGCGCGGCGGCCAACGCGATCGGCCTGGCCATCCGCCGGCCCGCGCGCATCCTCGGCATCGAGCCGTTCTTCATGGAGCTGGTCAGCGGAATGGAGGGCGTGCTCTCCGAGGCCGGCTCGGCGCTGATGCTGCAGGTGGTCGGCGACGCGGAGACCGAGTTGTCGCTCTACCGGCGCTGGTGGGGGGAGCGCCGCATCGACGGGGCGATCGTGGTCGACCTGCGGGCCGACGATCCCCGGGTGGGTCTGCTGCAGGAGCTGGCTCTGCCGGCGGTGATCGTCGGCGGGCCGACCGGGGTCGGCACGCTGCCGCACGTCTGGGCGGACGAGGCGGTCACCGTCACCGAGACCGTCGGCTACCTGGCCGCGCTCGGCCACCGGCGGATCGGACGGGTCGCCGGCCTGCCCGAACTGCTGCACACCCGGCACCGGGACACCGCCTTCCGCGCCGCCGGGGGCACGTTCGGGGTGGACACCTCCGAGGTGATCTCGACCGACTACACCGGCGACGAGGGCGCCCGGGCCACCCGCACGATGCTGTGCGGGGCGTCCCGGCCGACCGCGATCCTCTACGACAACGACATCATGGCCGTGGCGGGCCTGTCCGTCGCGCACGAGATGGGCCTGGTCGTGCCGCGCGACCTGTCCATCGTGGCCTGGGACGACTCCCCGCTCTGCCAGGTGGTCCGCCCCCCGCTGACCGCGCTGACCAGGGATATCCCGGCCTACGGCGCCCGGGCCGCCGCACTGCTGCTCGAGGTGATCGCCGAGGCGGTGGGCGGCGAGGCCCGGCGCGCGAAGCGCCGTGGTGTCGAGGTCGCCCACCCCCGGCTCACCCCTCGGGGCAGCACGGCTCCGCCGCTGGCTTAAACGGTTAACTATTCGGGCTGAACAGGTCGACGGGGTTGCCGTCCGGGTCCACGACCACGGCATAGCGCTGCCCCCAGAACGCGTCCCACGGCGCCTTGTGGCCCTTGTGCCCGGCGCCGAGCAGCTCCTCGAACGCCTGGTCCACGTCGGCCGGCGTGTCCACCCGGAAGGCCAGCCCGATCCGCTGTCCCCCGGTCGGCGGCTGCCATTCGGGGTCGAACGAGCGCACCGTGGCGACCGTGTCCCAGCCCAGCCGCAACCCGCCGGGCAGGGTCACCTCCACGTGCGGCTCGGTGTCGGCCGAGGCCGGGATGTCCAGCCCCAGCAGCCGGTAGAACGCCAGCGACGCCGCCATGTCCTCGACCACCAGCCCGAGCATGTCGAACCTGGGATTTCCTGAGATAGCCATGGCCCCAAGCTATCCCGGCCGGGCCGCGCGGTCTTGAAGGAATCGGACATCCTCACACCCCGGCGGCGGCCAGGCTCGGGGAGCGGGACACCAGGACCGTGCGCAGGTAGAACCACCAGGTGAGCACCAGGCACATCCCGTACCCGGCCAGGAAGACCAGCAACGCGGTGGTGATCGAACCGGTGCGGCTGATCGACATCCCCAGGCCGCGTGGGATGAGGAACCCGCCGAACGCGCCGACCGCGGAGGCCAGCCCGATCACCGCGGCGGCGCGGGTGCGGGCCAGGGCGAGCGCCGGCTCGGACGGGGGTCCCGCCGACGTGCGGGTCGCCTCGGCCCGGAAGATGGCCGGGATCATCCGGTAGGTGGACCCGTTGCCGACCCCGCTGACCACGAACAGGAACAGGAACGCGGCGAGGAACAGCGCGAAGGACCCGGTGCCGAGGCTGGCCAGCACGCCGGTCACGCCCAGCCCCATCAGCAGGAACACCGCCGCGGTCACCCGGGCGCCGCCGAGCCGGTCGGACAGCCAACCGCCTGCCGGCCGGGACAGCGAACCGACCAGCGGACCGAGGAACGCGATGGCCGGGCTCGCGCCGGAACCGGTGAACTGCAGGCTGATCAGCAGCGGGAAGGCCGCCGAGTAGCCGATGAACGAGCCGAACGTGCCGATGTAGAGCACCGAGATGACCCAGGTGTGCTTGCTGCGCAAGGCGGTGAGCTGGGTCGCCATCCGTGCCCGCACCGCGGGCAGGTCGTCCATCAGCAGGGCGGCGCAGATCGCGGCCAGCACCACCGGGACCAGATAGAGCAGCGCCGCGTTCTGCAGGTACAGCCCCGGCGCCTGCGGGTCGCCGAGCAGCGCCACGCCGATCACCACCGGCACCGCCACCTGCACCACCGCCACCCCGATGTTGCCGCCCGCGGCGTTGACGCCCAGCGCCGAACCCTTGTGCCGCTCCGGGTAGAAGTAGGAGATGTTGGCCATGCTGGAGGCGAAGTTCCCGCCGCCGAACCCCGCCGTTGCGGCCGCGACCAGGAACATCCAGTACGGCGTGCCGGGCGTGGTCACGCAGTAGGCCAGCAGCAGCAACGGGATGACCAGCACCGCCGCGGAGAACACCGTCCAGTCGCGACCGCCGAACCGCGCCACCGCCGCCGTGTAGGGCAGCCGCAGGAACGCGCCGACCAGGTTGGGCACCGCGACGAGCCAGAACAGCTGGTCGGCACTGAACGGGAAGCCGGCCTTGGGCAGGTTGACCGCGACCACACTCCAGATCAGCCACACCGAGAACCCGAGGTGCTCGGCGAAGATGGAGAACACCAGGTTCCGCCGGGCGATCCGGCGTCCGGTGTGTTCCCAGTAGTGGATGTCCTCAGGGTTCCAGTCGGAGATCGGCGCGCGCATCTTTCACCTGCTGCGGTAGACGACATAGGGACGGGTGAGGTAGGTCAACGGGAGGCTGAACACGTGCACCAGGCGGGTGAACGGCCAGCAGGCGATGAGCAGCCAGGCGGTGACCGCGTGCGCCTGGAACCAGAACGGAGCGGCGTCGACCGCGGCGACGTCGGGTTGCAGCATGAAGATCGACCGGAACCACGGTGCGACCGTCGCCCGGTAGTCGTGGCCGCTCCCGGTCAGCGTGATCCACAGCCCCATCAGGACAACGGCGGCCAACAGCGGGTACATCACCAGGTCGCCGACCGGTCCGGAGCGGGTGACCGCCCGCACGGTGAGCCGGCGGTAGACCAGGATCGCCAGGCCGGTGACCGTGACGATGCCGGCCAGCCCGCCCAGCCAGAACGCGGCGGCGTGGTACACCGAGTCCGACACGCCCAGCGCCTCGGTCAGGCCGGCCGGTACCAGCAGCCCGCCGGCGTGGCCGAGTGCCGTTGCCAGCAGACCGAAGTGGAACAGCGGGCTGCCCAGCCGCAGCAGGCGCTGCTCGTGCAGTTGGCTGGATCTGGCGGTCCAGCCGAACTTGTCGGTGCGATAGCGCCACACGTGCCCGACCACGAAGACGGTGAGGCAGACGTAGGGCAGTACCGTCCACAGCGGATTGGTCATGAGCGCTCACCCACCGGGATGCCGACCTGCTCGGTCGGCGGGCCCTCCGCGGCCAGCCGGCCGGCGGCGGCCAGGTCGTCGGGTCCGGGCGGCGGGAGGCTCGCCCGCACGGCGCGCACCGCGTAGGAGTACGGAGAGCCCAACTCCGCCAGCGCCCGCCACAGCAGCTCCAGACCCGGCCGGTGCTCGATCAGCAGCCGGGTGGCCGGCGCGACCTGGCCGGCGGCCGAGAACTCCAGCACGACGGCCAGGTGGTCGGGCAGCTCATCCGGCGTGACACGCAGGCCGGCCGCCTGGTAGCTACGCCGGAACCGCAGCAGCGCCAGCCCGCGCATCCGGGTGTCGCCATGCGTGTAGTAGCTCAGGTACAGGCAGCACCTACGGCGCAGGTCGAACGTCTCGACGTAGTGCGCCTCCGCCGTCGCCAGCGCCACCGAGTCCAGATAGGACAGTGTGCCGCCGAGCGGCTCGCCGAGCGGTGCCGGCAGGGTCGCGGCCGCCGCGCGCAGCGCCGGCAGCCTTTCCAGCAGTTCCTCGTCCGGATAGCTGAGCACGGCCGAGGCGATCAGATGCGTCAGCCGCAGGTCCCGCTCCGCGATCATGGCGTGGTCCGTTCCGGGAACAGGCCGGCGGGCCGGTCGCTGCCGTTCCAGGTGAACAACTCGACCGGGCCGGCGCCGCCCATGCCCGGGCCGCCATCACCGTCGAGCGAGCAACCGCCCGGTGCATCGGTGGGTTCGGCGTGCGCGTGCGGGATGACATAGCGGTCCTCCGCCTTCGCCACGGCCAGCAGCCGGTACATCTCCCGCATGGCGGTTCCGGTCATGCCCACCGCGGCCGGGATGGTCTCGTCCGGCTCGGCGCCGAGGTTGATGTCCCGGAGGTAGGACCGCATGGCCACGAGCCGGCGCAGCACCAGCCGCACCGGCTCCGGGTCGCCGGCGGTGAACAGCCCGGCCAGGTACCCGATCGGGATGCGCAGCGCTTCGACGGCGGCGAACAGGTTTCCGGCGTTCTCACCGTCGAAACCGGTGTCCCGCACCGCGTCCACGATCGGCGACAGCGGCGGGATGTACCAGACCATCGGCAGCGTGCGGTACTCCGGATGCAGCGGCAGGGCCAGCCCGTAGTCGAAGATGAGCCGGTATATCGGAGAACGCCGGGCGGCGGCGATCCAGTCGGCCGGAATGCCGGCGCGTTCCGCCGCGGCGGCCACGGCCGGGTCGTGCGGGTCCAGCAGGACCTGTTTCTGCGCCTCGTACAGCTTCTTCTCGTCCGGCTCCGAGGCCGCGGCGAGCACCCGGTCCGCGTCGTAGAGCACGACACCGATGTAGCGCAGCCGGCCGACGCAGGTCTGCGCGCAGACCGTCGGCATACCCAGCTCGATCCGCGGGAAGCAGAAGGTGCACTTCTCCGCCTTGCCGGTGTGGTGGTTCAGGAACACTTTCTTGTACGGGCAGCCGGTCACGCACATGCGCCAGCTGCGGCAGCGGTCGGAGTCCACCAGCACGATCCCGTCCTCGGCGCGCTTGTACATCGCGCCGGACGGGCAGGAGGCCACACAGGACGGGTTGAGGCAGTGCTCGCAGATGCGCGGCAGGTAGAGCATGAACGTCTGCTCGAACTCCAGCCGGATCCGCTCGGACACCGACCGCAGCACCGGATCGTGCACGGCCAGTTCCGGCCCGCCGCCGAGGCTGTCGTCCCAGTTGGCGCTCCAGGTGATGTCCGTGGGCCCGCCGGTGGTCAGCGACACCGGCCGGGCGGTGGGCAAGTCGTCGCCGGCCGGCGCGGTGATCAGGTTCTGGTAGTCGTAGGTCCACGGCTCGTAGTAGTCGCGCAGCGCCGGCAGGTGCGGGTTGGCGAACAGGGTCAGCAGCCGGCGCAGCCGGCTGCCGGACCGCAACGTGAGCCGGCCGCGCCGGGTCAGCTTCCACCCGCCCTGCCACCGGTCCTGGTCCTCATAGGTGCGCGGGTAACCCTGACCCGGCCGCGTCTCCACGTTGTTGAACCACGCGTACTCCATGCCCGGCCGGTTGCTCCAGGCCTGCTTGCAGGTCACCGAGCAGGTATGGCAGCCGATGCACTTGTCCAGGTTCATCACCATCGCCATCTGCGCCATAACTTTCATTGCCGCCTCCCCGGATTTTCTATGCGGCCGTTGCGCTGGCAGCGACATCTCGCCAGATCCGGTTGATGGTGGTCGGCCGCCGTCACGTTCCCCTGAGGTTCCGTTGGTCGGTGGGCATTTCCCTCAACCATCAGTACTCCACCTCCTGGCTGCGCCTGCGGATCACGGTGACCTCGTCGCGTTGGTTGCCGGTGGGACCGAGGTAGTTGAAGGCGAAGGAAAGTTGGGCGTAGCCGCCGATGAGATGGCTGGGCTTCACCAGAATCCGGGTGACCGAGTTGTGGGTGCCGCCGCGCCGGCCGGTGGTCTCGCTTCTGGGCACGCCGACCAGGCGGTCCTGGGCGTGGTAGACGAACACCGTCCCGGCCGGGATCCGGTGCGACACGATGGCCCTGGCCACCAGTACGCCGTTGCGGTTGACCGACTCCACCCAGTCGTTGTCCCGTACCTCGATCGCCGCGGCGTCGGCGGGGCTCATCCAGACCGTCGGACCGCCGCGGGAGAGCGTGAGCATCAGCAGGTTGTCCTGGTACTCCGAGTGGATCGACCACTTCGAATGCGGCGTCAGGTAGCGCACCGCCACCCCGAGGCCGTCCCGGGTCCCGATCTCCGGCTCGCCGAACAGCCGCCGCATGTCCAACGGCGGTCGGAAGACGGGTAACTGCTCGCCCAGCTCGATCATCCAGTCGTGGTCGAGGAAGAAATGCTGGCGCCCGGTGAGCGTGTGCCACGGCTTGGCGCGCTCCACGTTGAGCGTGAACGGGGAGTAGCGCCGGCCGTTGGTCTCGTCCCCGGACCACTCCGGCGAGGTGTGCACCTGCACCGGCCCCGCCTGGGTGTCGGCGAAGGTGATCCGGGGCCTGGCACGTACCTCGGCGGCCAGGTCGGCGAGCGGAACTCCGGTGCGGGCGGCAAGCTCGGTGAAACCGGACGCGGCCACGGCGCCGTTGGTGGTGCCGGACAGGGCCAGGATCGCCTCGCACATGTCGGTGTCGCGGGCCAGCGACGGCCGGCCGGCCGGAGTCACACCGTTGTGCCGGGCCAGAAACTCGACCTCCTCGGTGAGGTCGTAGCGCACGCCTTTGGTGGTGGCCCCGATCTGTTCGGCCAGCGGCCCGAGCGCCGCCATCCGGTCGGCGACGGCCGGGTAGTCCCGCTCGACGACCACCAGCCGCGGCAGGCTCACACCCGGAACCGGCGGACACTCCCCGGCACGCCAGTCCCGCACGATGCCGCGCGGGGTGGCCAACTCGTCCGGGGTGTCGTGCATCAGCGGCGCCGCCACCAGGTCCCGGCGCACCCCGAGGTGTTCGCGGGCCAGCCTGCTGAACGCGGCGCCGATCGCGCTGAACGCGGCGAAGTCGGTGCGGGTCTGCCAGGGCGGTGCGATCGCCGGGTTGAAGGCGTGCACGAAGGGGTGCAGGTCGGTGCTGGACAGGTCGTGCTTCTCGTACCAGGTGGCCGCCGGCAGCACGACGTCGGCGAACATCGTGGTGCTGGTCATCCGAAAGTCCAACGCCAGCAACAGATCCAGCTTTCCCTCCGGAGCGGGCTCCCGCCAGGTCACCTCCCGTGGCCGGTGCTCCGGACCCGCCGGTTCGGCCCGCACCGCGTTGTCCGTGCCCAGCAGGTGACGCAGGAAGTACTCGTGACCCTTGCCCGACGAGCCGAGCAGGTTGGCCCGCCACACGGTCAGCAGCCGCGGCCAGTTCTCCGGCGCGTCCGGGTCCGCCGCGGCGAACCCCAACCGGTCCGCCGCCAACTCCCCGGCAACGTATCCAGCCGGGTCGTCCGGCGCCGCCGCGACCGCCTCGTCGGCCAGATCCAGCGGGTTGCGGTTGAACGTGGGGTAGGACGGCATCCAGCCCGACCGGGCCGACTGGGCGATCAGGTCGGCGACCGTGCGGCCGGCGAACCGGTCGCGGCCCAGCGGCGAGGCGAACGTGTCGGCGGCGAAGGTGTCGTAGCGCCACTGCCCGGTGGCCAGGTACCAGAACGGGGTGGCGGCCATCTGGCGCGGCGGCCGGGACCAGTCCAGGCCGAAGGCGAGCTGCGCCCATCCGGTCAGCGGCCGGACCTTCTCCTGCCCGACGTAGTGCGCCCAGCCGCCGCCGTTGACGCCCTGGCATCCGGTGAGCAGCAGCAGGGCGAGGAACGAACGGTAGATCGTGTCGGCGTGGAACCAGTGGTTGCACCCCGACCCCATCACGATCATGGATCGGCCACCGGAGCGTTCGGCGTTCGCGGCGAACTCGCGGGCGATCCGGGCGGCCGTGTCGGCCCGGACCGAGGTGATCGGTTCCTGCCAGCCGGGCGTGTACGGCTCCTCGGTGTCCAGATAGGACACCGGCCACCGGCCGGGCAGCCCGGGCCTGCTCACCCCGTACTGCGCCAGCACCAGGTCGAACACCGTCGTCACAAGGTGTTCGCCCACCCGCCGGACCGGCACCCCCCGGTGCAGCGTGCCGGCGTCCGGCCGGTCGAACCGGGGCAGTTCCACCGCCACGGTCTCGGCGTCGTCGCCGTACAGGGTCAGCATCGGCTCCGTCGCGCCGAGCTCCAGGTTCCACCGGCCGGCGCCGGCCTCGGCGTAGCGGAAGCCCGCCGACCCGTTGGGCACCACCGGCTCCGCGGTGTGAGCGTCCAGCACCACGGTCTTGAACGTCGCCGCCGGGTCGTCCGGGGCGTCCGGCAGGTCCGCGGCGGTGAGGAACTTGTCCGCCGTGTAGGCGGTGTCGGAACCGTTGCGGCGCAACGTCACCAGGAACGGCAGGTCGGTGAATTGGGTGGCGTAGCGGGTGAACCTCGGCACCGTGCGCTCGACGAAGAACTCGCGGAGGACCACGTGGCCCATGGCCATGGCCAGCGCGCCGTCGGTGCCCGGCTGGGCCGGCAGCCACTCGTCGCCCAGCTTGACCATGTCCGAGTAGTCCGGCGCGACTACCACCACCTTCTGGCCGCGGTAGCGCGCCTCCACCGTCCAGTGCGCGTCCGGGGTGCGGGTGACCGGAATATTCGAGCCCCAGGCGATCAGATACGTGGCGTCCCACCAGTCCCCGGACTCCGGCACATCGGTCTGGTCGCCGAACACCTGCGGCGAGGCCACCGGCAGATCGGCGTACCAGTCGTAGAACGACAGCATCGACGCGCCGATCAGCGAGAAGAACCGGGAACCCGCCGCGTAGGACACCATCGACATTGCCGGAATGGGCGAGAAACCGGCGATCCGGTCCGGGCCGTGCCGCCGGATCGTGGACACGTGCGCCGCGGCGACGAGTTCCACCGCCTCGTCCCAACTCACCCGCAGGAACCCGCCCTTGCCGCGGGCGCGCTGGTAACCGCGGCGTACGGCGGGGTCGGCCACCACGCATTCCCAGGCCAGCACCGGATCACCGACCCGGGCCTTCGCCGCGCGGTATGCCGCCAGCAACACGCCCCGGACGTAGGGATAGCGGACCCGGGTGGGGGAGTAGGTGTACCAGGAGAACGCGGCGCCACGCGGGCAACCGCGCGGTTCGTACTCCGGGCGGTCCGGCCCGGTCGACGGGTAGTCGGTCTGCTGCTCCTCCCAGGTGATCAGTCCGTCCTTGACGTACACCTTCCAGGAGCACGAACCGGTGCAGTTGACGCCGTGCGTGGAACGCACCACGGCATCGTGGTTCCAGCGGTCCCGCACCGCGCGGTCGGACTCCCGTCCGCCGGACCGGTGCACCGACCGCAGATCCGCCGACGCCGGATCCCGGCGCAGATAGCGGCCGGCCCGCAACAGGGCGTCGAAGATCGGATTATCCATTCCGGAATTTTCGGCATGGCGATTTCCGCGCAGAGACATACCACTCCCGGGTGCTCATCGCACGGGCTTTGTCTGATGTGGTGGGCCCCGGGCGATCCTGATAACAAAACTGGACCGGATCCAGTGTTGTGTCAATGGATATGTTCCCTTAGGAGTTCGCACCTAAGTATTGGTGCGAAAACTTTCAGCGGGAGAATATTTCAGATCTGGTTGGTGGCGGTGAGAGTGGCCAGACACATTTCGTCGGCGGTGCCGTCACCCCAGACGACGTAGCGCGGCTGAAGCTCTTTGAGCTGTGGCAGGCGGGACCGCACCGAGGCGTCGTGCGTGCAGGTGACCCGCACGGTGTCGCCCTTGTTGAGCCGCACGGGTTGCGGGAACACCTGGCCGGACTGGTCGTCGAAGTTGAACGCGGGCTGGTCCAACAGCATCCGCGCGCCGGGTGTGCCCGGGTTGAGCTCGATCGTCATGGACCGGCCGAGCAGGTGCATGTGCGGCGCGGCCGCGTACACCAGCGTGGGCGCGTTGATCGGCACGTCGCAGTGCTGGGTGTCGCCGGGAACCGGCGTGGCGCCCTTGTTGCACAGGAAGTTCAGGCCGTTGACCATGTCCCGGGCCTGCGTTCCGGTGCGCCGGACCAGATCCTTGAGGGCCTTCTCCCGGTCACACAGGTGCCCCGTCTCCGCCGAGGTGCACGGCAGCTCGACCGGCACCGGCATCCGCAGTGCGCGCAACGGTTTGACCGTGGCCGTGCCCGGCATCAGCCGCAGCCGCACCGTGGACTGGTCCGTCGGCCCGGGCTTTCCCTTGGTGGACAGCAGGTTGTAGTGCATCTGCAGCACGATCTGGCTGCCTGCCTCGAGTGGATAGCCGGCCAGCTCGCCGAGCAGCGCCTCCTTGCCGCCCGGCGCCCAGCCGCCGATGTAGGTGACCCCGGAACGCCCGCCGCCGCCGAAGTCACTGAACCCTTCGGACAGCCCCGCGCCGCCGAAGCACTGCCAGCCGTCGCCGTCGGACTTGGCGTCCACCGCCTTCGCGTCCGCCACCTTGGCCGGAGCGACCGCGTACATGATCGAGTGGTGCACGATCTCGGCGTTCTGCGGCAGGAACTGGCTGCCCATGATGAACGACGACGCGGTGAGCTTCGGGTCGACCAGGAAGCAGCGGTACTCGTCGGTCCCGGCGGCCGGCGGCACCGGCTGGTAGGCCCGCTCCAGCCCGACCGTGTGGAAGCTTTCGCCGTCCCGCAACGGAGCGGGCGGCGGTGGCGGGGCCGCCGTGTGGTGCGCGTGGCTCGAGGGGACCTCGGAACTCGGGGGCGCCGCCCCGCCGGACTGCGCCGAGGCCGCACATGCCGCCGTGGTCACCAGCACCGTCGCGACGGTCACGATCCGTCCGATCCCCGATCCCATTCCGTCACGGTACCTCCCGAACCCCCGTCCCGGGCGAAGGACGCTACGGGCGGCGGGTGGTGGCGGGGCGTTGTCGGGGTGTGGCCCAGCCGAAGGTGAGCTCCACGGCGCGTTTCCAGTTGGCGTACTCGGACTCGCGCTCGTCGGGGTCCATCTGCGGGGTCCAGCGGGCGGCCAGGTGCCAGTTGCGGCGCAGGCCCTCCAGGTCGGGCCAGTAGCCGACCGCGAGGCCGGCGGCGTAGGCGGCGCCAAGGGACACCGTCTCGGCGACCATGGGCCGCATCACCGGGACGTCGAGGACGTCGGCGATGAACTGCATCAGCAGGTGGTCGGCGGTCATGCCGCCGTCCACCTTCAGCACGGGGGAGGGGCTGCCCAGGTCGGCGTTCATGGCATCGACGACCTCGCGGGTCTGCCAGGCGGTGGCCTCCAGCACCGCGCGGGCCAGATGACCCTTGGTGATGTAGGAGGTGAGGCCGACGATGATGCCGCGCGCCTCGCTGTGCCAGTGCGGGGCGAACAGGCCGGAGAACGCGGGCACGATGTAGCAGCCGCCGTTGTCGGTCACGGTCCGCGCCAGGGTCTCGATCTCGGGAGCGCTGTGGATCAGGCCGAGGTTGTCCCGGAACCACTGCACCAGCGAGCCGGTGACCGCGATCGAGCCCTCCAGCGCGTAGGTCGCCGGCTCACCGCCGAGCTGGTAGCCGATCGTGGTGAGCAGCCCGTTGGTGGACCGCACCAGCGTGGTCCCGGTGTTCATCAGCAGGAAGCTGCCGGTGCCGTAGGTGCACTTGGTCTCCCCTCGGGAGAAGCAGGTCTGGCCGAACAGCGCCGCGTGCTGGTCGCCGAGCGCGGCGGTGATCCGGATGCCCGGCACCACCCGGCTGGTCCGTCCGTGGATCTCGGTCGACGGCCGGATCTCCGGCAGCATCCGCCGCGGAATGTCGAAGAAGGACAGCAGTTCGGCGTCCCACTCCCGGGTCCGCAGGTTCATCAGCATGGTCCGCGACGCGTTGGTCACGTCGGTCACGTGCAGCCCGCCGTTGACGCCGCCGGTGAGGTTCCAGATCAGCCAGGTGTCCATGGTGCCGAACAGCACATCGCCGCGGTCGGCCCGGTCCCGCAGCCCCGGCACGTTGTCCAGCAGCCAGCGCAGCTTGGGCGCCGAGAAGTAGGTCGCCAGCGGCAGGCCGCACCGCTCCCGCACCTCCTCGAGCCCGGGTTGGGCGCGCAGTTCGCCGATCAGCTCCTCGGTCCGGATGTCCTCCCAGACGATCGCCCGGCCGACCGGGATCCCGGTGTGCCGGTCCCACAGCACGGCCGTCTCGCGCTGGTTGGTGATGCCCAGCGCGACCACCTGGTCGGCCGAGATTCCGGCCTCGCGCAACGCCTGCGGCACGACCCGGTCGACGTTGCGCCAGATCTCCACCGCGTCCTGCTCGACCCACCCGGGCCGCGGGTAGTACTGCCGGTGTTCCCGCTGGGCCACCGACACCAGCCGGGCACTGTGGTCGAACAGGATGCACCGGGTCGAGGTGGTGCCCTGGTCGATCGCCATCACGAAGCGTTGCATCACCCCACCTCAGCTTCCGGTAGTCAGCGCGCGGGACACCGCGTCGGCCGCGAACGACACGTCCTCGACCAGGGCGGGTTTGGGGCGGCTGGCGGAGTCGCAGATCCGGTCCACCGCACCGGAGATGCCGATCGCGCCCACCACCAGCCCACCCGGAACCCGGATCGGCGCGGCGATGCTGGCCTCGCCGGGCATGAACTCCTCGGCCTCGCTGGCCCAGCCGCGGGTCCGCACCTGGACCAGCACCCGCTCCAGCGCGGCGGGGGTGACGATGGTGCGGCGGGTCAGCGAGGTCAGTTCGCGCCTGCGGGTGGTGGCCGACAGGTCCGCGTCGTAGGCGAGCAGCACCTTGCCCAGGGCGGTGGCATGCAGCGGGAGCATGGCGCCGATGCCGAGCGTCTGCATGGTGTCGTCCGGCCGGAACACGTGGTGCACCACCAGAACCGCGCCGTCCAGGTGCATCCCGATCCGTACCTCCTGCCCGCTGCGCGCGGCCAGGGTGTCCGCCCAGTTGATCGACCGGGAGCGCAGTTCGTTGGCGTCCAGGTAGCTGGTGCCCAGATGCAGCAGTGCGGCGCCGAGGCGGTACCGGCCGGTAGTCTGGTCCTGCTCGACGAACTCGACCCGCTGCAGGGTGCGCAGGATGCCGTGCGCGGTGCCCTTCGGCAGGCCGAGCGAGGCGGAGATCTCCGCCAGGCCGTGGTGTCCCGAGCCGCGTGCGAGCAGCCGCAGCATCGCCGCGGCCCGCTCGATCGACTGGATCGGCCCAGGCACGACCGGCAAGCTATCTGACCGATGGCCTTGTCGGCAATGTCGAACGCCGCCAGATCCGCGTGCTGCCCGTCCCGGGGCAGTGGCCGGCCTCGGCCGCGATCAGGTTCGACATTGTCGACCGCGAGCCGTTGAAGCCACGGGCACCCCTAAGTACCGTCACGCCACCGTTCAAAGACGAATGGAGGACGAGTGGCACTCGCAGAGGTGTTCGTCAGCGAGTTGATCGGTACCGGCACGCTGCTGCTGCTCGGTGCCGGTGTCGTGGCGAACGTGTTGCTGACCAAGTCCAAGGGTTTCGACGGCGGCTGGCTGCTGATCAACTTCGGCTGGGGTCTCGGCGTCATGGCCGGTGTTTTCGTGGCGTACAAGTCCGGCGCGCATCTCAACCCGGCGGTCACCTTCGGCGTCATCGCCAGCGGGGCCGACGAGTTCGTGCCCGGCGTCAGCGTCGACCCGGCGTCGACCCTGGTGTACCTGGCCGGTCAGATGGCCGGTGCGTTCCTCGGAGCCTGTCTGTGCTTCGTGGCCTATCGCAAGCATTTCGAGGAAGAGGAGGACGACGGGAAGAAGCTCGCGGTGTTCTCCACCGGGCCGGCGATCCGCAGCTACGGCTGGAACTTCGCCACCGAGGTGATCGGCACCTTCGTGCTGGTCTTCGTGGTGCTCTCGTTCGGCAACACCCCGCACCAGCTCGGCCCGCTGGCGGTGGCGCTGCTGGTGGTCGGTATCGGCGCCTCGCTCGGCGGCCCGACCGGCTACGCCATCAACCCGGCGCGTGATCTCGGGCCGCGCATCGCGCACGCGGTCCTTCCCATGCAGCACAAGGCATCCGTGGCGGTCGGCGTCGGCGGGCCGGGCGCGGCCACGCCGGAGCGCCCGACCCCGGCGCGCCGCAAGGACTCCGACTGGAGCTACGCCTGGGTGCCGGTGGTCGGCCCGATCGTCGGCGGTGTGCTGGCCGGGCTGCTCTCCCAGGTTGTGTTCTAAACCCTCGAAAGGACGGTCATGAGCCAGTACGTACTCGCCATCGATCAGGGCACGACGAGCACCCGGGCGATCATCTTCGATCACTCCGGATCGATCGTGTCGGTGGGGCAGAAGGAACACGAGCAGATCTTCCCGAGGGCCGGCTGGGTCGAGCACGACCCGGTCGAGATCTCCGACAACACCAGGGGCGTGGTGGCGGAGGCGATGGCCAAGGCCGACCTCGCCGCCGGCGACCTGGCCGCGGTCGGGATCACCAACCAGCGCGAGACCGCCGTGGTGTGGGACCGCACGACCGGTGAGCCGGTGTACAACGCGATCGTCTGGCAGGACACCCGGACCCAGGCGATCGTGGAGGAGCTCGGCGCGCTGGGCGGGGGCGCCGAGCGGTACAAGGCGAAGGTGGGGTTGCCGCTGGCGACCTACTTCTCCGGGCCGAAGGTGCGCTGGATCCTGGACAACGTCGACGGCGCCCGGGCCAAGGCCGAGGCGGGCGACCTGCTGTTCGGCAACACCGACACCTGGACGCTGTGGAACCTCACCGGCGGGGTCAACGGTGGCGTGCACGTCACGGACGTGACCAATGCCAGCCGCACCATGCTGATGGACCTCACCACGCTGTCCTGGGACGCCGACATCGCCGGGGAGATGGGCATTCCGCTGTCGATGCTGCCGGAGATCCGGTCCTCGTCGGAGAAGTACGGTGACGGCGGCTCGGGCGCACTGCGCGGCGTGCCGATCGCCGGCATCCTCGGCGACCAGCAGGCCGCCACGTTCGGCCAGGTCTGCTTCGACCCCGGGACCGCCAAGAACACCTACGGCACCGGCAACTTCATGTTGCTCAACACCGGAACCGAGCAGGTGCCCAGCGAGAACGGCCTGCTGACGACGGTCTGCTACAAGATCGGCGACCAGCAGGCGGTCTACGCGCTGGAGGGCTCCATCGCGATCACCGGCGCGCTGGTGCAGTGGCTGCGGGACAACCTCGGGATCATCGGGTCCGCCGCCGAGATCGAGGCGCTGGCCCGCGGTGTCGAGGACAACGGCGGGGCGTACTTCGTGCCGGCGTTCTCCGGCCTGTTCGCCCCGTACTGGCGGGCCGACGCGCGCGGCGCGCTGGTCGGGCTGACCCGGTTCGTCAACAAGGGACACCTGGCCCGCGCGGTGCTGGAGGCGACCGCGTTCCAGACCCGCGAGGTGCTCGACGCGATGAACGCCGACTCCGGGGTGGCGCTCACCGAGCTCAAGGTCGACGGCGGCATGGTGGCCAACGAACTGCTCATGCAGTTCCAGGCCGACCTGCTCGACGTTCCCGTGGTGCGGCCGAAGGTGGCCGAGACCACGGCACTGGGCGCGGCCTACGCGGCGGGCCTGGCCGTGGACTACTGGAGCAACCAGGAGGACCTGCGGGCCAACTGGGCGGAGGACAAGCGCTGGACGCCGGCGCTGGACGAGGCGGAGCGGGAGCGGATCTACCGGAACTGGAAGAAGGCCGTCACCAAGTCGTTCGACTGGGTCGACGCCGATGTGAGTTGAGCAGGGAGGCTCGTCATGTCCGTACGCCTGGACCCCGCCTACCGCGACGCGGCGCTGCATTCGTTGGCGCACAACGAGTTCGATGTGGTCGTCGTGGGCGGTGGCGTGGTCGGCGCCGGTGCCGCCCTGGACGCGGCCGCGCGTGGCCTGTCGGTCGCGCTGGTCGAGGCGCGGGACTGGGCGGCGGGCACGTCGAGCCGGTCGAGCAAGCTCATCCACGGCGGGCTGCGCTACCTGGAGCAACGGGACTTCGGTCTGGTCCGGGAAGCGCTCAAGGAGCGCAGCCTGCTGCTGCACCGGCTCGCGCCGCACCTGGTGCGGCCAGTGCCGTTCCTCTTTCCGTTGCGCCACAAGGGTTGGGAGCGCGCCTATATCGGTGCGGGGGTGGCCCTCTACGACAGCATCGGCGGCGCCCGGGCGCTGCCGGTGCACCGGCACCTGTCGCACCGCAAGGCGCTGGAACTGGCCCCGGCGCTGCGCCCGGAGTCGCTCACCGGGGCCATCCGCTACTACGACGCCCAGGTCGACGACGCCCGGCTGACCATGATGATCGCCCGGACGGCGGCGCAGCACGGCGCGACGGTGTGCACCCGGGTCCGCGCGACCGGGCTGCTGCGGGACGGCCGCGCCGTGGTGGGCGTCCGGGTGCGGGACATCCCTGGCGGGCACGAACATCTGGTTCGGGCCCGCCGGGTGATCAGCGCGACCGGCGTGTGGACCGACGACGACTGGGCGCTGGATCCGGGCGAGGCGCCGTTTCACATCCAGATGTCCAAGGGGGTACACATTCTGGTGCCTCGTGAGCGTCTCCGGCTGAACACCGGGCTGATCATGCGCACGGAGAAGAGCGTGCTGCTGGTCATCCCGTGGAGCCGCTACTGGATCATCGGCACCACGGACACGCCCTGGCCGTTCGACCGCGACCGGCCGGCGGCGACCCAGGCCGACCTGGACTACCTGCTCGGCCACGTCAACGAGATGCTGCGGGATCCGTTGTCGGAGCAGGACGTCGTGGGGGTCTACGCCGGCCTGCGCCCGCTGCTGTCCGGCCGGTCGGCCGAGACCACGAAGCTGTCCCGGGAGCACGCGGTCGCCGAGCCGGTGCCCGGGTTCTTCGTCGTGGCGGGCGGAAAGTACACGACGTACCGGGTGATGGCGGCCGACGTGGTGGACGCGGCGGCCGCTGGTCTCGGCGCGGCGGTGGCGCCGTCGCTGACCCGGCACCTGCCCATCCACGGCGCCGTGGGATACCGCGAGCTGTGGCGGGACAGGTCGGCACTGGCGGCCGGCGTGGGGCTGCCGGTGCCGACCGTGGAGCGCCTGCTGGGCCGGTACGGCTCGGCCGTCGGCGACCTGGTGGAGATGATCCGGCAGGACCGGAGCCTGGCCGCTCCGCTCGCCGGCGCGGACGGCTACCTCGCGGCGGAGATCGTCTACGCGGTCACCCACGAGGGCGCGCTGGACCTGGACGACGTGCTGTCCCGGCGGACCCGGATCGCCATCGAGTACCCGGACCGCGGGCTCGACGCGGCGGTTGAGGTGGCCGGCCTGGTCGGCGGCCGGCTGGGCTGGGACCGGGCGGCGCGGGCCGCGGCGGTCGAGGCCTACCGGGAGCAGACCGCGGCCGAGCTGTCCGGCCGGCGAGCGCTACCGATGCTGCCGCGATAGCCCTGGTTCCCGGCTGAGCACCCGGTCGGCCGCCGCCCGCACCGCCGGGTCGCGGACCAGCCGGGCCAGCTCCACCAGCTGGTTCAGCTCGCCGTCCAGGCTCGCGTCCTGGGACCAGGACACCGTCCCGGGGTGTTCGGGCCGCCCGCCGTCCTGCCTGATCCGCAGCGCGAGCTCCAGCACGCAGGCGTCGAGCGCCGGCCCGGGGTCGCCGTCGCCCAGCTCGGCCCGGGCGAGCGCACGCAGCCGCGCGGACACGTGTCCGGTCAGCTCGAGCTGGGCGTCCCGGATTTCCACCGTGCGCCGGTAGAGTCGCAGCTCCAGGGTGGTGACCGAGAGCAGGTCGAGCACGGGATGCGGGGGCGGTCGGAGCACCGTGCCGGGCACCGCGTCGGTGAGCCGGGCCCACAACGGCCGCAGCCGGCGGTAGCCCACCAGCCGGCGCAGGTGGCCGCGCACCGTCCCCGCGCTGCGCAGCAGCACGCCGGCCACCCCGCACAGCAGCGCCGCGTACATCATCAGCAGCAGCACCGCGGCGTGCTGGTACCGCTCCAGCAGCGTGGGCACACCCAGACCGATGTTGAGGACCTGCCAGACCCGCCCGGCCGCGTAGCCCAGGCCCAGCACACAGGCCAGCCACAGCTGCAGCAGCGCCGCCCGCACCTGGCCGCGCGGTGCGCGCCGCCAGTGCCGGAACAGGAACACCGCGTTGGTCAGCAGCCCGGCGCCCAGCCCGGCCTGGAAGATGAGCTGGTAGGTCAGCACGGCGGCGTCCCGGCCGTGCCACAGCCCGAAGTCGGGTTGGTCGGCGCGTCTCGGGATCACCAGGAACAGCGCCACGAGCAGGACCATCGCGGCGCCGAAGGCGAGCTGGGCGTGCCGCAGGGCCCGGTGCCGGCCGCCGGACACCAGGTCGGCGATCCGCACCGAGAAGATCATCGCGGCCAGCATCGCGAGGTGTCCGAGCAGGATCGACAGGTCGGGGACACCGGTGGCGGAGTCGAGCGCGGCGCGCACGGTCGCGGCGGTCAGGGTGACCCCGGAGGTGAGCGCCAGGAACAGCAGCGCGCCCATCCGCTTGCCGGCCGAGCGACGCAGGGCCGGGACGCGCAGCACCACGGCGAGCCACAGCACCGAGATCAGTGCCAGCCACACGGCCGGCGCGTTCAGCAGGTGATGCAACCTCAGGGCTCCCTGGTCAGGCCGAACACGTCGCTGAGCCGGCCGAGTGGACCGCCGGGCCGGGGCGGGCCGGGCGCCCAGCCCGCCTGCCGCATGATGAGGGCGGCCACCATCTCGGCTTCCTCCTCCTGCGGGGTGGAGTAGCGGGTGCGGGCCAGCACCCGGCGGACCATGGCGGGGTCGAGGTCGGTCAGCAGCGCCGCCAGGTCGCTGCCGGCGGTGACCGTGTGGTCGCAGAGCATGTGCCCGATCTCGTGCAGGATGATGTTCTGCTGGTGAAGCGCGCTCGCACCGTGGGCGTGCACGATGTGGTCGGCGTCGGCGGTGGCGATCCAGATCCCGCACGGCAGGTCCGGGGTGTGCGGGTAGGGCAGCGGGTGCAGGTGCAGTTCGCGGCCCCGGCTGCGGGCCACCTGGGCGCACAGTGCCTCGATCGAGAACGGCCGGGGGACCTGGAAGCCGGCCAGCTTGGCCTGGCACGCCCGGTGCAACCGGCTTCGCCGCATGGCGCCGCGCCCCCCATCGTCGTCCGCCGGCTATGCCGTTTCGCTGGCCGGTGGCAGTCCCTCGATCGTTCGGGCATGCTCGATCATCCCCATGATCGCCGTGAGGCTGGCCTCGGAGAGTCCCGCCGCCCGCAGCGCCACGGAGCGTACCGAGTTGTCCCGCAGCGCGACGAGCAGCTCGAGCTGGTCGTCGACGCCGCTGGTGTCCTCGTCCAGGAAGTAGGTGGGCGGCACGCCGAAGAAGCGCGCCAGGGCCTCGAGGTGCCGTTTGGTGGGGTTGTCCCGCACGCCCTTACGCAGCTGCCAGATGTAGGTGTGCGAGATCGTCACGCCGGTGCCGCGGATCGCGTTGGCGACCTCTTCGTAGCTGTACTCGCCGCGACCCCGGGGATGCACGGCGCGAAACAGCCGGTCCAGGCGCTCGGCGAAGGACGCCTGGTTGCGCTGCTCGGGCACCGGGACCTCCCGCGATCAATCTGAGTTGATGATAAGTGGTGTGGCGTAAACCGTTGACACCCCTCGGTGCCGCCGACACGATGGGTGCGTCTCAACTGAGATTAAGAGAGTTTGGCGGTATGTCAACTGGGGCGTTCACTGGTCATGGGGGTGCCCAGTGCCACCTCAGCGCCGTCGATGGAGGGCTCGCACCCCGGCTGCAACCTTCCATCGACGGCTACTCAACTTTGGCGAGTCATCCTGCGGACATGAGTACGGAGTACGCGCAGGACCGGTCCTGGATCTTCGGGCTGGTGGCCCCCGACGCTCCCACCCGGGGCGAGGCCTCGGTCCGGCACCGTTCGCTGGTCGCCGCGGCACGGGACGCCGGGCACCGGATCGGCCATCTGTGGGTGAAGACGCAGGCCGGCGCGCCGCCCCGGCTGGCCGCCGCGCTGGACCAGGCGCACGCCGACTACTCCTGGCACCGGCGGCAGACGATCTTCGGCCTGCTCGACGACGGGCTTGCCGCCGACCAGCTGGTGCGGGAGCTGCACGCTCCGTTCACGGTTCTCTACCTGGCGTGGGAGGCCCGGGATCCGCAGGACTGGGGCGCCAGTCACCTGACGCTGGAGTCTCCCTGGACGCTCAAGGAGGCGGCGTTGCGCGTGCTGGCCCGCGACGGCGTCTCCGACGGATTGCGGCCCCGGGTGACCGAACTGCTGCTCGCCGCGCTGTACCGGCCCTACCGGTGCAAGGACTGGATGTACCCGAAGCTGGTCCGCCATCTCGACGGCGACGTGCTCGCCGATCGGGTGGCCGCGCTGCTGGACGTGGCCGACCCGTGGGTGCGGCTGCGGGCTCGGTTCGTGCTGCACCTGGTCGAGCACCCCGAGCTGGCGGTCACCCGGACAGCCTGGCGGCGCTGGCTCCTGGCCGACGTCAGGGTCTAACGACCCTGGTGCCGCTACCAGCAGAGATGCATGTCACAACCCTCTGCAACCGATAGATCTCGGGTTTGCACCCTAGTTGCAACTTTTTGGTACCCCGTGTGGGTGACCTGCGCATACCCGTTGATACGTTCCTCGCCGCTGATCGGTCCGGGGACCCACGAGTGGGTGATCTGAGCGTTCGGTTGAGTGACGAGGAGAGAAATGGCCAGAGGGTTCAAGTTGGGCGTCGCCGCGGCGGCCCTGTCGATCGCAGGTCTGACGGCGGCGGCGTTGCCGGCCAGCGCCGAAGGTGTGGTCACCGGGACGGTGATCAAGGGGGCCGGCACCGAAGGCTACCGGGGCAACATCAACCACCCGCACGGGTACGACCCGCGGGCCATCCTGTTCGACCTCAAGTTGGCCGACGGGACCGTGCTCCAGGTCTACTGCGTGCAGATCTGGGAGAACCTCGACTACCGCACCGACGTCATGGAGGAGCGGCCCTGGGGGTCGTACCCGGATCCGAAGTCGCCGTTCAACAAGAACAGCGCCAAGATCAACTGGGTGCTGCACAACGGCTACCCGGCCCGCACCGTCGAGCAGCTGGCCGCCAAGCTGACCGACCTGCACGACGGCCTGAGCAAGGCCGAGGCCATCACCGCCACCCAGGCAGCGATCTGGCACTTCAGCGACGGTGAGAACCTGGACCGCAAGGACGTCCTGCTGGACACCGGCGACAAGGGCACCGAGGCCGACGTGCTCGCGCTCTACGACTACCTCACCGGTGCGGCCAACGTCGGCATCGGCGAGCCGAAGGCCCCGAGCCTGGCCATCAAGCCGGGCGAGAAGGCCGGCAAGTCCGGCGACCGGATCGGCCCGTTCACCGTGTCCACCAACGGTGACATCACCGACCTGAAGAAGACCGTCCCGGCCGGTGTCAAGATCACCGACAAGGACGGCGTCGAGCTGACCGTGGACGCGCTCAAGGACGGCAGCGAGATCTACTTCGACGTGCCGAAGGGCACCGCGACCGGCGACGGCGTCGTCGATCTCACCGCCACTGCGGAGGTGTCCACCGGCCGCCTGTTCGTCGGCTCGGACGGCAAGGCCCAGGCGCTGATCGTCGCCCAGTCCGACAAGGCGACGGTCACCGCAGGCGCCAAGGCGACCTGGACCCTGCCGGTCGTCCCGACCACTACCACCACCACGCCGCCGGCCACCACGGCCCCGCCGACCACCACGACCAGCCCGGTCCCGCAGGCGGCCCCGGCCGCCCAGGAAGAGGAGCTCGCCTCCACCGGCGCCTCGCCGCTGGTCCCGCTGGGCCTGGGCGTGCTGCTCCTGGGCGCCGGCGCCGGTCTGCTGCTGGTCCGCCGCCGCAAGGCCTGATCTGAATCCACATGGCCCCCCGCCCGGTCAACCGGGCGGGGGGCCATTGTTTTTCGCGGGTGCCTGGGACGTCGCGCTGAAGTCCACACGATGTGCGCGATTGTCCACGCCGCACGCTTTACCGTGCTTGACAGGAGCGCCCTGAGTCCACATAGGACAAACTCTGCCCGCGTGTCGCACGGGAGGTCCCGCCATGCCCAGAATTCCCTCGATCGTGGCCGCCCTGGTCGCGGTGGCCACCGTCGTCGCCGGACTGCTGCTGGTCACCCACGCCCCCGCCGCCCGCGCGGACACCCTGCTGTCGGACAACTTCGAGGACGGCAACCTGGACGGCTGGACCCGCTCCGGCGGCTCCTGGTCGGTGGCCACCGACGGTTCCCGGGTGGCCCGCCAGTCCAGCACCAGCAGCGACGCCCGCGCCCTG
>NZ_DASTBH010000378.1:0-11635 GCF_035712165.1 Actinophytocola sp.
GCGTCGTGCATCTCGAGGTCGAGCCCGATCCGTTCGCAGAACACGGCCTTGGCGATGCGCTCGGCCTCGTCGCCCGGCTCGGCGCCGGCCATCTCCCGCAGCGCCGTGCGGCCCACCTCGGCCCTGGCCGCGTGCCCGTCCGGCGAGAAGTCGGTCAGCACGTCGTCGTAGCCGGCGATGCCCTGGAACGTCGCGGTGATCGGATCCAGCGCCACGTAGTCGGCCACGTACCGGTCACTGATCGCATGCACAGACGCCATGGCTGGCACGGTACCGGCATCGATCATCGGCCGGTGGAGGTTTTACCCGGCCGTGGTGCCGGTTGCCGGCGTGGGTGCTGGCAGGATGTCGCCGTGCGTCCGACTCCCCGCTCCCGGCTGCTGGCCCTCGTGCTGCTGGCGCTGCTGGCCATGGTCTCGCTGAGCGGGTGCATGCGAATCCACGTCGCGCTCGCGGTCTCGCAGGACGATCTCGTGTCCGGCACGATGATCATCGCCGCACTGCCCACCCGGGACGGCGATCCCGGTCCGGCGCTGACCGTCCCGCCGGAGCTGACCGACCGGGTGCAGATGGAGAAGTACGCGGCGGACGGCTACGTCGGGCAGAAGGTGACGTTCAAGGACCTGCGGTTCGCCGACGTGACGACGCTGTCCGAGGGGATCGCCTCGGGCAAGCAGTACCGGCTGAGCTTCCGCCGCTCCGGCGACCTGGTGTCGATGTCCGGCTCGATCGACCTCACCCAGTTGCCGGCGGAGAAGGCCGACGTGCAGGTCAAGATGGCGTTCCCGGGCTCGATCAACCGGACGAACGGGATCAAGGACGAGCAGGGCACGGTCACCTGGCAGCCCAAGCCGGGCGCGGTCACCGAGTTCGACGTGACCGCCGAGTACACCGACACCTCCGGCGGCTCGTGGATCAAGTGGGCCCTGATCGTCGGCGGAGCCGCCGTCGGCGTCGCGGCCATCGTGGTCCTGCTGGCCCTGTTCGTGCACCGCCGCGGCCGCAAACAGTTCGCCGCCGAACAGGCCCAGGCGACCTCGGTCAGCTGGTACGACTCGGCACGAGGTTGAGGCGCTCGACGACCTCCATGGTCGCCTTGGCGCGGTTGAACGTGTAGAAGTGCAGCGCCGGGACGCCTTCGGCGAGGAGCCGCTCGCAGAGTTCGGTGACCACGTTCATGCCCTCGGCGCGGAACGCGGCCGGGTTGTCGGCGAGCGGGTCGAGCCGGGTGGCGAGCGCCGGGGGGACGGCGGCGCCGGAGAGCTCGACGCTCTTGGCCAGCACCCGCGGGGTGGTGAGCGGCATGATCCCGGGCAGCAGCAGCGCGTCGCAGCCGCGCGCGGCCACCCGGTCCCGCAGCCGCAGGAAGTCCTCCGCCTCGAAGAACAGCTGGGCGATGGCGAAGTCGGCGCCGGCCCGCAGCTTGCGCACCAGATGGTCGGTGTCGGTCTCCAGGTCGCCCGAGCGCGGATGGCCGTACGGGAACGCGGCCACCCCCACGCAGAAGTCCCCGAGCGAGCGGACCAGCCGGACCAGTTCGTCGGCGTAGGCCAGGCCCTGCGGATGCCGGACCCAGGTGCCCATCGGGTCACCCGGCGGGTCGCCGCGCAACGCCAGGATGTTGCGCACACCCAGCGCGGCATACCAGCCGATCACGTTGCGCAGCTCGGCGATCGAGTGCTCGACCGCGGTCAGGTGCGCCATCGTGGTGAGCGTGGTCTCCCGGGCCACCCGACCGGTGGTTCGGATCGTGCGGTCCCGGCCGGAGCCGCCTGCGCCGTAGGTCACCGACACGAAGGCGGGGTCGAGCCCCTCCAGCGAGCGGATCGAGTTCCACAGCCGCAGCTCGTCCTCGTCGTCGCGCGGTGGCATGAACTCGACGGAGAACACGGGCCGGTCGCGGCGCAGCCGGTCCACAACGGTCATGCCCACCACAGTAATGGAGCCCCGCCGCCGCGGTTACCGCCGTCATCACGCACGATGGGCCAATGCCGCCACCCCCGCAACCGTCCGGCATCGACGACGCCGTGCCGGCCAGTGTCGAGGATGCCCTGGCCAGCTACCTGGACGGGCGCCGGGCCGAGCTGGTCGAGCGCGCCCCCGCCGTCGCCGACGCGGTCGACGCGCTGAGCGGGTTCGTGCTCGGCGGGGGCAAGCGGATCCGGCCGACGTTCGCCTGGTGGGGGTGGCGGGGTGCGGGCGGCGCGGCGGACGGCGAGCGGGCCAGGGCGGTACTGCGCGCGGTCAGCTCCCTGGAGCTGCTGCAGGCATGTGCCCTGGTGCACGACGACCTGATGGACGCCTCGGCGGTGCGGCGCGGGTCGCCGACCGTGCACGTGGCGTTCGCCGAGACGCACCGGGCCAAGGGCTGGCTGGGCGAACCGGACCGGTTCGGGATGGCCGTCGCGATCCTGGTCGGCGACCTGGCGCTGGCCTGGTCCGAGGACATGTTCACCGGCTGCGGCCTGGCGTTCGACGCGCTGCACCGCGGCCGGGAGGCGTGGCAGGCGATGCGCGCGGAGGTGCTGGCCGGGCAGTACCTGGACGTGCTGGTCCAGGCCACCGGCGACGAGTCCGCCGCGGCGGCGCTGGCCGTGGCCCGGATGAAGACCGCGGCGTACACCGTGGAGCGGCCGCTGCACCTGGGCGCGGCGCTGGCCGGCGCGGCCCCGGAGACGATCGCCGAGGTGCGCCGGTTCGGGGCCGACGTGGGGGTGGCCTTCCAGCTGCGCGACGACCTGCTCGGGGTGTTCGGGGACACCCGGACCACCGGCAAACCGGCCGGGGACGACCTGCGCGAGGGCAAGCGGACGCTGCTGGTCGCGCTCGGTCTGGAACTGGCCGAGCGGGACGGGCGGCCCGCCGACGCCGAGATGTTGCGCACATCGCTCGGTGACCCCCGGCTGGACGCGGAGTCGATCGACCGGATCCGGGCGGTGCTCCTGGACGTCGGCGCGGTCGCCGCGGTGGAGCAGCGCATCGAGGCGCTGACCGAGTCGGCCGTGGCCGCGCTGGCCCAGGCCCGGCTGGCCGAGCCGGCCGCGAGCCGGCTCGCCGGGCTGGCCGTGGCGGCCACCAGCCGAGACCGGTGACGACCTATCTTGATACCAATTGGGGCTCGTCCGCTCCGCACGGAGCACGGAATACTGCAATCGTGGGGTTCACGGTGCCGCACACTCGATGATCGGCACGGCGGCAGGGCAGGAGCGAGGATGGTTCGGGCCGGGCGGGGGTGGGCACGGCTGGTCGCCGTGCTCGCGGTGGTGGTCCTGTTCGGCACGGCCTGCAGCAACGCGATCGCCGGGCGGCCGGCGCCCGCGTCGATCCCGCCGTTGACCGCCGGAGAGTCGATCAACCAGGCGCTGCTGAACTTCGGCGAGGCCGGCGCGGTGCGCTACAAGGGCAACCTCACCTCGGCCGACGACGAGAAGCTCGCCTTCGACGTGACCGTCTCGGCCACCGGCGAGGTCCTCGGCACGATCACCATGGACAACGCCCAGGCCAACATCCTGGTGCTGAACAAGACGCTCTACCTCAAGGCCGGGGCGCCGTTCTGGGCGGCGCTGCGCGGTCTGGCCGACGGGGAGGGCAAGGGCACCGCCATCGCCGACCGGTGGGTCAAGCTGCCCTCGGTGCTGCTCGGGGTGGAGTTCGGCGAGATGTTCCTGCCGGACGCGCTGAGCCAGAACCTGGCCAAGCAGCTCACCGGCGGCGCCGACGGCCCGCTCGCCGAGCGGCCGCGGTCGACCGAGAACGGCGTCACGGTGGTCCAGGTGCCGATGACCGCGGGCGTGCTGTTCCTGTCGGCGCAGCAACCGCACGGCATCACCAAGATCACCCTGTCCAAGTTCGGCAACACCGACAACACCCGGGTCAGCGACCTGGTGATGGACGTGGCGGACTCCTCGGCCAACAGCGCCGGCTTCTACACCGACCTGGCCACCCAGGCCGGTCAGCTCACCGGCGCGGTGGACGCGCTGACCACGGTGCAGCAGGGCGCGCACCGGTTCGAGGCCTGCGGCGATGCCAGCTGCTCGCTGATCGTGGAGTTCACCAACACCGCCAAGGTGCCGGTCCGGGTGCACGTGAAGGCCGACTGGACCGGGGACAACACCCCGCTCGGCGCCTGCGAGGTCGAGGTCGGACCGGTCGCGCCGGGCGCGCCCAGCTCGGCCACCTGCACGCTCAGCTCGCCGGAGTGGGTGAGCTTCTGGCAGCGCGCGCACTCGGTGGTCGGCACCCACCCCTACGGCGCGACCTGGGCGCCGCTGGTGCTGGCCGACGCGCCCGACCTGGAGCAGGTCAACCGGCAGGCCGCGGCGAAGGCCGCCGACCCGAACAACCGCAAGACCGAGGGCAGCCACTACGTCTACGCGATCTCCTACGGCGGCAAGGTGTGGAAGTACGGGGTGGTCGGCACCAAGTACTGGGAGGACCACGCGGGCCAGCAGCTGCGCACCTGCCTGTCGACCAACGGCGCGGTGTGCACGTTCGACCTGGTGACCGCGACCGACTCGGCCGGCGCGGCCTACGCGCTGGAGAAGGCCCTGGTCGACAAGTTCCAGGCCGAGCAGGGCGGCTGTCCCGGCGGCCAGTGGGTCAGCTGCAAGCGCTGAGCTGTCCCGCCTCTCCGGATTTTTATGCGGTTGTCGTGTTCCGGCGGATGGTCCGGGTTGCGGGTGGATTGTGGCTGGGTGACGTCACAGTCCCCTGAGGTAGCTGTCGATCCGGTCCGGACTTCCGCAGGACACGTGGCTACCTAGGCGAGGGCCTGGGCGCGGCGTTTGACCTCGGTGCCGCGGTTGGTGCGCAAGGCCTCGATGGGGGTGCCGGGCAGCGTGTCGTCGGCGGTGAACAGCCAACGCAGGATCTCGTCCGGGGAGAACCCGGAGTCGGTGAGCACGGTGATGGTCCCGGGCAGGCCCTTGACGATGGCGCCGTCGTCGGTGAGGAACACCGCGGGAACGACCAGTTCCCCGGAGCGGCGCACGGCGAGTAGGTGATGGTCCCGCAGCGCCTGCTGAACCCGGGTGACCGGCAGGCCGAGCCGCTGCGCGGCTTCCGGCAGCGCCAGGACCTCCACGTCCGGATCGAGACTGTCCTGCGCGGACGGAATCGGACTCACGGGGACACGATGCCACACCCGGTGCGAACACTGAACACCGTTGATACGGCGGGTCGAGGGGAACAAATCGACGGGTCGGCCCCGCGTCCGCCGCCGGCTCCGTACCATCGACGATCGTGGCGGACCGCGAAGTCGACCTGTCCGGTGCCCTGCTCGAGCAGCGGTACCGGGTGGACGCGCTGCTCGCCCGCGGCGGGATGTCCTCGGTCTACCGCGGGCTGGACACCCGGCTGGACCGGCCGGTCGCGATCAAGGTGATGGATCCGCGGTTCGCCGCGGACCGGACCTTCGTCGACCGGTTCGAGCTCGAGGCCCGCTCGGCCGCCAAGATCCACCATCCGAACGTGGTGGCCGTGCACGACCAGGGGCTCGACGGCGATCACGTGTTCCTGGTCATGGAGTTGGTGGCCGGCGGCACGCTGCGCGACCTGCTCGACGAGCGCGGGGCGCTGGACGTCCCGCTGGCCATCTCGATCATGGAGCCGATGCTGGCCGCGCTCGCCGCCGCGCACCAGGCCGGGCTGGTGCACCGGGACGTGAAGCCGGAGAACGTGCTGATCGGCGCGAACGGCGCGGTCAAGGTCGGCGACTTCGGGCTGGTCCGGGCGATCGCCGGGGTGCGCACCACGAGCAGCAGCGTGATCCTCGGCACGGTCGCCTACCTCTCGCCCGAGCAGGTCACGACGGGCACCGCGACCGCGCGCGGCGACGTGTACTCGGCCGGGGTCGTGCTCTACGAGATGCTCACCGGAGCCCCGCCCTACGTCGGGGACAACCCGCTGTCCATCGCCTACCGGCACGTGAACGACGACGTGCCGGCGCCGGGCACCGGTCTGGCCGCGCTGGACGAGTTGGTGCTGCGGGCCACCCGCCGGGATCCGGCCGGACGGCCGGGCGACGCCGGGGCGTTCCTGATCGACCTGGAGCGGGTCCGCGCCGCCGCGCCGGTGCCGAGGGTTCCGGTTCCGGCGCCGCGGCACCACCAAGTGGACCTGACCGTGCCGGTCTCCGCCGAGGACCGGGTCCGCGCCCTGGGCCTGGACTTACCGGCGCCGGTGGACCTGTGGCGCGACCCCGCCGCGGCGGCGACGCTGGTCCCGGTGAGCACGGCCACCGTGGTGCGTCCCGCGCCGGGCTTCCAGGCGATGGGTCCGCGCGGCACCCGGGCCATGCTGCGCACCGACTTACCGCCGGCGATGCCGCCCGCGCCGCCGAGTCCGCCGTACGGCACTCCCCCGCCCCCGTCCCCGCTTCCGGTTCCGGCCGCACCGCGCCCGCCCCGCCAACCGATGAACCGGCAGAAGCGCACCCTGTTACTGAGCCTGATCGGCGTCCTGGTCCTGGCCCTGGTCGGCACCGGCACCTGGTGGTTCACCGCCGGGCGGTGGGCGTCCGTGCCGGCCGTGGCCGGTCAGGACGAGACGAGCGCGAAGCGGGCGCTGGCCGAGGCCGGGGTGGACCCGCAGGTCGTCCCCACACCCGACGACACCGTCGAGGCCGGCAAGGTGATCCGGACCGAGCCGGGCGACGGGGCGAACGTCTTACGCGGCGACCCGGTCAGGCTGCTCGTCTCCTCGGGTCTGCCCCAGGTGCCGGAGGTCGAGCCGGGCGTGTCGGTCGAGGAGGCGAGCGCGGCGATCCGCGGTGCCCTGCTCAGCCCGCAGCCCGACGACGGACGGGCCGAGTTCAGCGACACGGTGCCCGCCGGCGCGGTGGTCCGGCTCTCTCCGGATCCCGGCACCCGGCTCAACACCCGGGCCGTCGTCACGATCATCACGAGTAGGGGTCCAGCGCCCAAGCCGGTGCCGGACGTGCGCGGCAAGACCCGGGACGAGGCGTTCCAGGTTCTGACCGAGGCGGGCTTCGAGCCGTTCGACGACAAGCCGGAGTTCAGCCGCGACGTGGACGGCAAGCAGGTGGTGAAGACCAAGCCGGGGGCCGGCACCGAACTGAAGCCCACCGACAGCAGACGGATCGGCGTCGTGCTGTCCAGCGCGGTGACCGTGCCGAACGTCACCGACGGCAACGTGGCGCAGGCCAAGCAGAAACTCGAGGCGCTCGGCCTGCAACTGGACGTCCGGTTCGGCTCGGGCAACGCGGACAGCCGGGTGTTCGCCCAGGTGCCCACCGAGGGCGGCCGGGTCGAGCCCGGCGCCCGGGTGTTGATCTGGTCGTTGCCGTAGCGGTGTGCAAAGGCTCCCGCCGGAGCACACCGGGGACATATGCTCTGCGCGTTCGGGTGGACGGCGCGCAAGGAGGCTCATGATCGGCGCTCGGGGCCGGGTCACTGGCACGGTCGGCCCAGGGCTGGTCGGTGAGGTGCTGCTGAGCGTGCGCGGCGGGGTCGAGGCCTTCTACGCATATCCGGTCGACCCGGACGAGCGCATCGAGACGGGAACCCAGGTTCTGGTCGTGGACTTCGAGCAGCCGCGCACGGTCTACGTCCAGCGCTGGCAACCGCTGGTCTGAGGGGAGTGCGACCAATGTCATCAAGCCTGATCATCGCGTTGATCGCGGTCGGCGGCATCGTGCTGCTGTTTCTGTTGCTGCGGACGCTCTACAAGGTGGCGGAGCCGAACGAGTCACTGATCATCTCCGGGTTGGGGGCGCGGGTGCACCGCGACCAGACCGCGGACAGCATGGGGTTCAAGATCATCACTGGTCGCGGGGTGCTGGTCATCCCGGGCTTCCAGACCGCGCGCCGGCTCAGCCTGGACACCCGGGCGACCAACCTGCAGGTGGCGTGCGTGAGCAAGCAGGGCCTGCCGGTGACAGTGCGCGCCGTGGTGATCTACAAGGTGGGCGACGACTTCGTCTCGATCGCCAACGCCGCCCGGCGTTTCCTCGACCAGCAGGGCGGCATGAACGGCACCATCCACGAACTGTTCTCCGGGCATCTGCGGTCCATTGTGGGCGGTCTGACGATCGAGGAGATGATCCACAACCGGGACGCGCTGACCGGCGAGGTGCGCAGTTCGTCCGCCAACGAGATGATCAAGCTCGGGCTGGTCGTGGACTCGTTGCAGATTCAGGAGATCGACGACGAGTCCGGCTACATCCTCAACATCGGCAAGCCGCACGCCGCGGCGGTGGCGGCGGCCGCCCGGGTCGCCGAGGCCCAGCGCGACCAGGAGGCGACCGAGGCCGAGCAGGAGGCCAATGCGCGGAAGGCCGCCGCGGTACGGGCGAGCGAGATTCAGCAGGCCGGCTTCCAGGCCGAGGTCGACCAGGCCCGGGCGAAGGCCAGCCAGTCCGGGCCGCTGGCCCAGGCCACCGCGCGCCAGGAGGTCGTGGTCCAGGAGACCAGGGCCGCCGAACTGGAAGCCGACCTGGCCGAGCAGCGACTCCAGTCCCAGGTGCGCAAGCCCGCCGACGCGAAGGCCTACGAGACGAGGACGCTCGCCGACGCCGCCCGGGACGCCCAGATCGCCCGGGCCCAGGCGGAGGCCCGGGAAACCGAACTGCGCGCCGCCGCCGACGCCACCAAGGTCAAGACCGCGGCCGAGGCCGAAGCGCAGGCCACCAAGGCCCGCGGTGAGGCCAGCGCGTCCGCGACCAGGGCGACCGGCGAGGGCGAGGCCGCCGCCGCCAAGGCCCGCGGCCTGGCGGAAGCCGAGGCCACCAGGGCGAAAGGGCTCGCCGAAGCCGAAGCCGCCAAAGCGAAGGGGCTCGCCGAAGCCGAGGCGATCCAGGCGCGAGCGACGGCCCTCGCCGAGAACCAGGAAGCCGTGGTCGCCCAGCAACTCGCCGAACAATGGCCGGAGATCGTCGCAGCCGGCGCCCGGGCCTTCAGCAACGTCGACCACATGGTCGTCCTCAACGGCGCCGACGGCGTGACCGACATGTTCGCCAAAGCCCTCACCCTCGGCGGCACCGGCCTGGGCCTCGCCCGCCAACTCATGGACGCCATGAAGCCCACCGAGTCCACCCAACCCAAACCGAACGGCTCGGGCTCCTTCGACACCGCCCTCACCAGCAGCGAGATCAAGAAACTCGACTGAGCCGCCTCTCCGGATTTTTTGTGCGGTTGTCGCGTACCGGGGAATGGTGCGGTTGTGGGGTGATTGTGGCTGGGTGCCGTCACGGTCCCCTGAGGTGCGGTTCCGTCGCGGTCCTCTGGGGGAGGTGCTGGTTAGGAGCGGAGCATTTCGGCTACGAGGAAGGCGAGTTCCAGGGACTGCTGGGTGTTGAGGCGGGGGTCGCAGGCGGTCTCGTAGCGGCCGTGCAGGTCGGCGTCGGAGATCTCCTGGGCGCCGCCGAGGCATTCGGTGACGTCTTCGCCGGTGAGCTCGATGTGGATGCCGCCGGGGTGGGTGCCCAACCGGCGGTGCACCTCGAAGAACCCTTGCACCTCGTCGACGATGCGGTCGAAGTGCCGGGTCTTGTAGCCGGTGGAGGACTCGTGCGTGTTGCCGTGCATGGGGTCGCACTGCCAGATCACCTTGTGGCCGGAGGCGGTGACCTCCTCGATGATCGGCGGCAACACCTCGCGCACCTTCCCGTTGCCCATCCGGCTGATCAGGGTCAGCCGGCCGGGAACCTGGTGCGGGTCGAGCCGCTTGACGTACTCCACCGCCTGGCCGGGGGTGGTGGTCGGGCCGATCTTCACCCCGATCGGGTTGGCCAGTAGCTCGGCGAAGGCGAGGTGGGCGCCGTCGAGTTGGCGGGTGCGCTCCCCCACCCACAGGAAGTGCGCGGACAGGTCGTAGAGCTTCGCCTCGTCGCCGGTGGTGTCCAGGCGCAGCATGGCCCGCTCGTAGTCGAGCAGCAGCGCCTCATGGCTGGCGAAGATCTCCGTGCTGTGCAGGGTGTTGTCCTGCACCCCGCACGCGGCCATGAACCGCAGCCCGCGGTCGATCTCGGTGGCCAGCGCCTCGTACCGCTCGCCCGCCGGCGAGGTGCGCACGAAGTCCTTGTTCCAGTCGTGCAGGTTTCTCAGGTCGGCCATGCCGGCGGCGGTCAACGCGCGCAACAGGTTCATCGCCGCGCCGGCGTTGGCGTAGGCGCGGATCATCCGGCCGGGGTCGGGCACCCGCGCCTCGGGCGTGGCCACCAGCGAGTTGATGATGTCGCCGCGGTACACCGGCAACCCGAGATGGTCGGTGGTGTTCGAGCGCGGCTTGGCGTACTGCCCGGCGAACCGCGCGACCTTGAGCACCGGCACGCTGGCCCCGTAGGTCAGCACCACCGCCATCTGCAGCAGCGTCCGGATGTTGCCCCGGATGTGCGGCTCGGTGTTGTCGGCGAAGGTCTCGGCGCAGTCCCCGCCCTGCAGCATGAACGCCTCACCGCGGGCCACCTCGGCCAGCCGCTCCCGCATCCGGTCGATCTCCGGCGGCACGGTGACCGGCGGGACGCTCTCCAGCAGCGTGCGGACCTGGCGCACCTGGGCGGGATCCGGCCAGTCGGGTTGCTGCGCCGCCGGCCGGGCCAGCGCGTCGTCCAGCCGGGCGCGCAGCGACGGCGGCAACGGCGGAAGCTCAGGAAGCGTGTCTACCGGGACGTCCACGGTCCAGTTCACGAAACCAGACTAGAAGGCCGCCGAGCCAAGCCAATCCTCGGGCCGGACCTGGTTCTATGGGACGGGTGACTCCCACGCTCTACGACTGGATGGGCGGCGCGCCGGCCATCCGCAAGCTGCTCGACACGTTCTACGCACGGGTCCGCGAGGATGAGGTGCTCGCCCCCGTGTTCGCCGGGATGAGTCCCGAGCACCCCGCGCACGTCGCGGCCTGGCTGGGCGAGGTGTTCGGCGGCCCGGCCGAGTACTCGGCGCGGCGCGGCGGGCACCAGCACATGGCCGGCCGGCACCTGGGTCGCGCGATCACCGAGCGGCAGCGGCACCGCTGGGTGGAGTTGCTGCTGGAGACCGCCGACGAGATCGGGGTGCCGGCCGACCCGGAGTTCCGCGCCGCGTTCGTCGGCTACCTGGAATGGGGCTCCCGGATGGCCGTGGTGCTCTCCGCGCCCGGCGTCGAGCCGCCCGGCCCCGGGCCGATGCCCAGCTGGGACTGGATCCTGCCGCCCTACCAGCCGGGTCAGCCGTAGACCGGCTCCGGCCGCCGGCTGCTCCACGGGTGCGCCCGCTCGTACTGGCCGGACAGGGACAGCAGCCGCCGCTCGGCGCCGGCCGGGCCGATCAACTGCACGCCGATCGGCAGACCCGCGCCGTCCCAGCCGGCCGGCAGCGCCGCTGCCGGATAGCCGAGCACGTTCCAGGTCGGGAAGTACGGGATGCCCATGGACACGCCGGCGAGCGTGCTGGTCGCCCCGCTACCGTGGAAGCGGCCGACCCTCGGCTGCCGCGCGGTCCAGCCGGGTTGCAGCACCACGTCGACGTCGGCGAAGAAGGCCAGCATCCGTTCGTGCAGCCCGGCCTCGGCGGCGCGGGCCCGGTTCAGGGTCTTGTCCGGGATCCGCCGGCCGACCCGGGCGATCTTGCGGGTGCGCGGCTCCAGCCAGTCCGGGTGCGGCAGCGCGGCCACGTCGTCGGCCACCCCGCGCAGGTAG
>NZ_DASTBH010000379.1:0-3118 GCF_035712165.1 Actinophytocola sp.
GAGGCGCTGGTGCGGATCACGGAGGACGAGGTCCGGGTGCTGGAGGTGGAACCGGTCCGGGGCTTCCAGCCCGACGTGAACCAGGACGGGTCGACCACGGTGCGCATCTCGTTCGAGTCGGACGCGCACAACTCCCGCATCCTGATCGTCTGGCGCGACGACCGCCCCTACTCCGAGGTCACCGAAACCGCCTAGCCTCTGCCGGGCGTGATCATGAGGTTAGCGGCGCGGTATGTCCAGGATGTCGCCGCTAACCTCATGATCAACTGGGGTCAGCCGGTGGTGCAGGGGGTGTTGTTGAGGGTGAAGGCGGTGGGTCGGGGGTTGGCCCCGCCGGAGCCGTTGAAGCCGACGCCGAGGGAGGCGCCGGCGGCGATGGTGGCGTTGTAGGACAGGTTGACGCCGGTGACGTTGGCGCCGGACTGGGTCCACGTGGCGGCCCAGCCCTGGTCCAGCCGCTGGCCGGTCCCGCCGAAGGCGAACCGCAGGGTCCAGCCGTTGATGGCCGTGGTGCCGGTGTTCCGGATCGTGATGTTGGCCGTGAACCCGCCGTTGCCCCAGTCGTTGAGCGCGTACGTCACCGCGCACGTCGACGGCGGCGGGGGAGGCGGCGGAGGCGGCGGAGGCGGGGGAGGCGGCGGCGGGTTGTTCGGCGTGGTCACCGTCACCGTGTTCGACGGCGGGGACACGTTGCCGGCCGCGTCGAACGCCCGCACGAAGTACGGGTGCGTGGAGCCCGGCGCCAGCCCGGTCAGGTTCGCCGAGGTGGTGGCGGTCGTGGCCACCAGCGGCGGGTCGCCCGGCGCGCCCACCGACTCGTACACCCGGTACTCCGTCACCCGGATGTTGTCCGACGACGGCGTCCAGGTGAGCGTCGCGCTCGTGGACGTCACGTTCGACGCGACCGGGGTGCCGGGCGCGGTCGGCGGCTGCGTGTCCACCGCCGGCCCCTCGTAGATCATGCCGAACCCGTACGCGAACAGCGGCACCTTGCCGTCGCCGTCGTTGATCGGCTGCTGGCTGGCCGACTGCATCCACGTGAACGGCAGCTTCCCGCTCGGCTGGGTCACGCCGAACAGCACGTCCGCCACGCCCTGCCCCTCCGTGCCGGGCAGCCACGCGGCCATCAGCGCGCTCCAGTTGGGCAACTGGGAGGCGATGTCCATCGGCCGGCCGGAGACCAGCACCACGACCACCGGCACGCCCGCGGCGCGCAGCGTGTTGATCGTGTTGAGGTCGGTCGTGTCCAGGCCCATCGCGCCGGTCCGGTCGCCCTGGCCCTCCGCGTACGGCGTCTCGCCGACCACCGCGATCGCGGCGTCGTACGAGCTGTCGATGCCCGCGCCGGTGGCGTTGTACGTCACCGTGCCGTTCGTGCCGACCGTGTTGCGGATGCCCTGCAGGATCGTCGTGCCCTGCGTGGTGTTGCCGCTGGCGCCCTGCCAGGAGATCGTCCAGCCGCCGCTCTGGTTGCCGATGTTGTCGGCGCTCTTGCCGGCCACGAAGTACCTGCCGCCCGCGCGGCGCAGCGGCAGCACGCCGTTGTTCTTCAGCAGCACCTGCGACTTGGCCACCGCGCGCCGGGCCAGGTCGCGGTGTGCGGCGCTGCCGACCGTGGACGCGTACGACCGGTCGGCCAGCGGCCGCTCGAACAGGCCGAGTTGGAACTTCTTGGTCAGGATCCGCCGGTTCGCGTCGTCGATCCGCGACATCGGCACCCGGCCGGCCTGCACCTCCGCCCGCAGGGTGGAGATGAACGACTGCCACGCGGTCGGCACCATCACCATGTCGATGCCGGCGTTGATCGCCTGGGTGACCTCGGCCGGGGTGAAGCCCGTGCCGCCCTGGATCTGGTCGATGCCGTTCCAGTCGGAGACCACGAAGCCGGAGAAGCCCAGCTCGCCCTTGAGCAGGTCGGTGATCAGGAACCGGTGGCCGTGCAGCTTCTCCCCGTTCCAGCTGCTGTACGAGATCATCACCGAGCCGACGCCCCGCCGGATCGCCTCGGCGAACGGGGGCAGGTGGGTCGCCCGCAACTCCGCCTCGGAGACCTGGGTGTTGCCCTGGTCGGTGCCGTTGGTGGTGCCGCCGTCGCCGACGTAGTGCTTGGCCGTGGCCAGCACCGACGCCGGGCCGCCCAGGGTCGCTCCCTGGTAGCCGGTGATCTCCGTGGCCATGCTGCTCACCAGGTCCGGCCGCTCGCCGAACGACTCGTACGTGCGGCCCCACCGGTCGTTGCGGGCCACGCACAGGCAGGGGGAGAACGTCCAGTCCACGCCGCTGCCGGTGACCTCCTCGGCGGTGGCCCGGCCGATCTGCTCGACCAGGGCCGGGTCGCGCGTGGCGCCGAGCCCGACGTTGTGCGGGAAGATCGTCGCGTTGAGCAGGTTGTTGTGCCCGTGCACGGCGTCCGAGCCGTAGATCATCGGGATCTGCAGCGGGGTCGCCAGCGCGCCGCGCTGGAAGTTGTCGACCATGTCGGCCCAGCCGGCCGGGGTGTTGGGCGAGGGCGCGGAGCCGCCGCCGGACAGGATCGAGCCGATCCGGAACGTGGTGACCTGGCTGGGGGTGATCGAGGCCCGCTCGGCCTGCGTCATCTGGCCGAGCTTGTCGTCCAGCGACATCCGGGAGAGCAGGTCGGCCACGCGGGTGGCCACGGGCAGGGTGGGGTCGTGATAGGGCAGGTGGTCGGCCGCGGCGGGTGGCGCGGTGCCGGCGACGAGGCCGGCCGCCACGAGGACGGTCGCGGCCGCACAGGCGACCAGGGTACGGGGGCGGAGCACGGGGGATCCCTTCGGAAGCGGGGACGGCGTCACGTCAGGGGCGTGCACCACACCCCTGGCTCGCCCGGACCAGCTCCGCAGACCTATTGTGCCGTGTCGATGTCCTGATGCTCAACAGGGCGACGCCCGCCTGCTTCCTGAGCCGGGTGTCGACCTGGTCGGTCCCCTGCGGGTGCTTTCGCGAGCGCCTGTCGCTCTGATCCGCCTGACGGATCGCGCCGCTCGGTGGGTCGCTCGGTGGGTCGCTCGGTGGGTCGCTCGGTGGGGCGCTCGGTGGGGCGCCCCTGTCGCTCCGTCGGTCGGTGGCTGTCCACCGGTCTGCGGCCGCTCGCGCC
>NZ_DASTBH010000380.1:0-16486 GCF_035712165.1 Actinophytocola sp.
CTGCCGGGGTGCCCCACCTGCGCGTCGAGAACCGCTGCCTCGGCGCCGGGCCGACCGTGGCCGACATGATGGCCAACGCGGCGTTCTACTTCGGGCTGGTCCGGCACCTGGCCGAGAGCGAGCGACCGCTGTGGTCGCAGATGTCGTTCTCCGCCGCCGAGGAGAACTTCCACGCCGCCGCCGAGAACGGCATCGACACCCAGGTCTACTGGCCGGGCGTGGGCCAGGTGCGGGTGACCGAGCTGGTGCTGCGCAAGCTGTTGCCGCTGGCGCACGAGGGCCTGGACGCCTGGGGTGTGCCGGCCGGCGACCGGGACCGGCTGCTGGCGGTGATCGAGCAGCGCTGCATCAGCGGGCGCAACGGCGCGAGCTGGCAGGTGGACACGGTGCGCCGGCTGGAGGAGACCACGATGGTCAACCGCGCGCAGGCGCTGCGCGAGATGACCAGGCGCTACGCCGTGCACATGCACTCCAACGAGCCCGTGCACACCTGGCCCGCGGTCTAGGACATCACTCAGTCACCGGTCACGGCGGCGTCGATGACGGCGTCCCGTAACGCGGCGCGCAGCCTACCCACGTCCAGCGGGGACAGAATGGCGGTCTCGCCCGGCGGTGCGACCAGCACGATCTGGCCGGTTCTGGCGATTACCTGCAGGTCGCGTCGTCGGCCGGCAATGTCACGGCAGGTGACCCGCCACTCCCTGTGGCTGCTCACAGCGACCTACCTCCGTATTTCGTCAAATCCGTCCCGATCGCCTGAGATCCCGCCTCCCGAAAAGGGAACGAGTACCGCTCGTGACCGTAACGGGGAACGGCCGACTTTTCATGTTCGTGCCGGCGTGTCCGGGCCCGGAGGTCTACGTTGGGGATCTCCCCCGCCGCATCACGAAAGGCTGGATCATGGCCGAGCCGCAGCGCATCGTCATCGTCGGAACCGGACTGGCCGGGGCCAGCGCCGCAGGCGAGCTCCGCGCCACGGGGTTCACCGGCCAGGTCACGATCATCGGCGCGGACTCGCACCGGCCCTACGAGCTGCCGGCGCTGTCCAAGGGCATTCTGCTGGGTGACGCCGAAGAACCGGACTGGGTGCACGACGAGGACTTCTACCAGAAGAACGACGTCGAGCTGCTGCTGTCCACGTCCGTCCGCGAGATCGCGCTCGGCGACCGGGTGGTGGTCGACGGTTCCGGCACCCGGTACCCGTTCGACCGGCTGCTGCTGGCCACCGGTTCGCGGCCGCGCGTCCTTCCGGTGCCCGGCGCCGATCTCGCCGGCCTGCACACGCTGCGTTCCCTGGACGACTCGCGCGCCCTGCTGGCGGCGCTGCGGTCCGGCGGCCGGGTCGTGGTGGCCGGCGGCGGCTGGATCGGCTGCGAGGTCGCGGCGGCGGCCCGCAAGCACGGCTGCGAGGTGACGGTGGTCGAACGCCTGCCGCTGCCGCTGCACCCGGTGCTCGGCGACACGGTCGCGGCGGTGTTCCGGGACCTGCACGAGCAGAACGGGGTGGTCTGGCGGTTGGGCGTCGGGGTGGCCGAGTTCACCGGCGAGCAGGGCAAGATCACCGGCGTGCGGCTGGACGGCGGCGAGCTGCTTCCGGCGGATGTCGTGGTGGTCGCGATCGGCGCGGTGCCCCGGGTGGAGTTGGCGCACGCGGCGGGCCTGGAACTGTCCGACTCGGTGCCCGGCGGGGGTGTGGACACCGACGCCGGGCTGCGCACCTCGGCCCCGGACGTCTACGCGGCGGGCGACATCGCCGCGCACTTCCATCCCCGCTACGGCCGGCGGCTGCGGGTGGAGCACTGGGCGAACGCGAAGGACCCGGGCACGCACGTGGCGGGCAACCTGCTCGGCGCGGCCGAGCCGTACACCGCCAGCCCGTACTTCTTCTCCGACCAGTACGACCTGGGCATGGAGGTGCGCGGCCTGGCCAACCCGTTCCGGGACCAGCTCGTGGTGCGCGGGGATCTGGCCGCGCGCGAGTTCATCGCGTTCTGGCTGCGCGACGGCGCGGTGCACGCCGCGATGAACGTGAACATGTGGGACGACGGCGACGCGCTGCAGGCCATGGTGGACAAGCAGGTCGTCGTCGAGCCGCGCCAACTTGAGCAGGCCGATCTGGCCGGTATGGTGGGGTGAGTCGCACCGCCCGCCCTGGCAGACTGGGCCGTCCGGGCGCGGTGGGAGGGTGCATGGCCGAGCCAATCGACACAGTGCTGGCGCGCGCCGCGCGGATAACGGCGGACGGGCGCCCCCGGGTCGCGATCGAACTGCTGCGTCCGGTCGTGGTGTCCAACCCGGAACATTCGGGCGCGTGGTGCCGGCTGTCGGTCGCCTATCTGGACGCCGGCGAGGTGACCGAGTCACTGGACGCGGCGAAGCGGGCGATCACGCTCGGCGAACGGTCCTGGGCGCACCGGCTGGCGAGCCTCGCGTTGGGCGAGTTGGGCCGCTTCGAGGAGTCGGTGGCCTGCGCCCGGGAGGCGGTGCGCCGGGACGGCGCCGACTGGCGCTGCCACGTCGCGCTGGCCGAGGCGCTGGCGCCGACCCAGCCGGGCGAGGCGATCGAGGTGGCCCGCACGGCGATCATCCTGGCCCCCCGGGAACCCCGGCCGCACGAGGTGCTCGGCGACATCGCGGCCTCCACCGACGACGTGGTCCAGGCCCGGCGTGCCTACCGCGAGGCGCTGCGGCTGGACCCGGGCAACCGGCACATCACGGCCAGCCTGGAGCGGCTCAACGCCCGTCCGGCGCCGGAGGAGCCGCCGCCCCCGCCCACCCGGCCGGTGTTCCCACCGGCCCGGTTCGGCCGGGCGCAACGGATCGCGGTGTGGCTGCTGATCCGCCGGGTCTCGCTGTGGCTCGCGGTCGGGTCTTTCCTGCTGATGATCGCCGGACTGTCCGACCCCAACCCGGTGCTCGCCTGGTTCGGCCTGGGGCTGCTGGTGTTCGCGGTCGGCCTGACCGTGCGCGGGGTCATGCGGCTGCCGCCCGGCGCCACGGTGAGCATGCGGGCACTGCGCCGGGCCGAACCGCTCGTGCTCGGGTCGGTGCTGCTGCTCGGTCTGGCGGTGCTGACGCTGGTGCTGTGGACCGTCGCGATCGTGTTCGGCGCCCGGGGAATGCAACTGCTGACCGTGTCGGCCGGCTGTGCGGCCCTGTCGGCCGGACTGGCCTGGTTGAATCTCTGGCGGCTCAAGCTCCGTACTCACCTGGGACCCCTGGACGGATGACGCACTTCAACAGCTATCAGAGCGAGATCTACCTGCAGGGCCTTGCCGACGTGCGGCCCGCGTTCACCACCGACCCGACGCGGCTGGAGGAGGCGGCCCGGGCGGCGATGGAGCCGGGTCCGTTCGGCTACGTCGCCGGCGGCGCCGGCTCGGGCGCGACCATGCGGGCCAACCGGGAGGCGTTCGACCGCTGGCGGATCGTGCCGCGGATGCTGACCGACGCGACCACCCGGGACCTGTCGGTCACCGTGCTCGGCACCCGGATGCCGGCTCCGGTGCTGCTCGCACCCGTTGGCGTGCAGTCGATCCTGCATCCGGAGGGGGAGCTGGCGACCGCCCGGGCGGCCGCCGCGCTGGACCTGACCATGGTGCTGTCGACCGCCTCGTCGCACACCATCGAGGACGTCGCCGCCGCCAACGGGGCCGGCTCGCGCTGGTACCAGCTCTACTGGCCCAGCGACAACGACGTGACGGTCAGCCTGCTGCAGCGGGCCAGGGCGGCCGGGTACTCGACCCTGGTGGTCACGCTGGACACCTGGACGCTGGCCTGGCGCCCGCGCGATCTCGACCAGTCCTACCTGCCGTTCCTGCACGGCATCGGCACCGCCATCCCGTACTCCGACCCGGCGTTTCTGGCCACGCTGGACAAGACTCCGGAGCAGGACCCGCAGCTGGCGGTGCTGCGCTGGATCCAGACGTTCACCGGCACCGACCACCGGTGGGACCAGTTGCCGTTCCTGCGGGAGCACTGGGCCGGGCCGATCGTGCTCAAGGGCATCCAGCACGTCGACGACGCCCGCCGCGCGGTGGACGCCGGCATGGACGGGATCGTGGTGTCCAACCACGGCGGCCGGCAGGTGGACGGCGCGGTGGGCGCGCTGGACGTGCTGCCCGAGATCGCGGCGGCGGTGGGGGAGAGCCTGGCGGTGCTGTTCGACTCGGGTGTGCGGTGCGGGGCCGACGCGGTCAAGGCGCTGGCGCTCGGCGCGCGGGCGGTGTTGCTGGGCCGTACCTACGCCTACGGGCTGGCGCTCGGCGGGGAGGCCGGGGTGCGGCACGCGCTGCGGTCGGTGCTGGCCGACCTCGACTCGACGGTGGCGCTGTCCGGGCACCGCACGATCGCCGAGCTGACCCCGGACCTGCTGCGCCGCGTCTAGGTCGGCCGTTCGCCGGAACGCAACGACCGCATTGAAATCCGGAGCGACGGAACAGCCCTCACTTGGCGTCGGCGTAGCAGTCGACCACGTTGGCCTGCAACGGAAAGTGCACCGGGGTGGAGCCGAACACCAGCCGGCTCGCCTCGGCGGCGGCGTTGGTCACCTCCTCGGCGACCACGCCGGACAGCTCCGCCGGGCAGTGCACCAGCACCTCGTCGTGCTGGAAGAACACCACCTGCGCGGCGGGAGCGCTGCCGGCCAGCCGGCGGCGCAGCGCGGCGAGCGTGGTCAGCGCCCAGTCCGCGGCGCTGGCCTGCACCACGAAGTTGCGGGTGAACCGGCCCCAGTTGCGGGCCGCCTCCCGGGACCGCCGCTCGGTGGTCTCGTCCTGTTCGGCCGACCCGGTCAGCGCCCGCCAGGCCGCGCTCGGCGGCGGGCTGGTCCGGCCGAGCCGGGAGCGCACCATGCCACCGGACTCACCGGCCCGCGCGGCCTGCTCGACGTAGCCGACCGCCTGCGGGAACCGCTTGCGCAGCACGGCGAGCAGCGGACCGGCCCCGCCGCTGGTGCCGCCGTACATGGCCGAGAGCATGGCCACCTTGGCGTGGCCCCGGTCGCCGTCGAACGAGTCGGCGGCCAGGCTCGCGTACAGGTCGGCGGCGCCGCTGCCGGCACAGAGCTCGGCCAGCCGAGGGTCGCCGGACAGCGCCGCGAGCACCCGGGGTTCGAGCTGCGCGGCGTCGGCGACCACGAGGGTCCAGCCGGGATCGGCCCGCACCGCGGTGCGCAACGTCTTGGGTAGCTGCAGCGCGGCGCCGCCACGGGTCGCCCACCGCCCGGACACGACGCCGCCGACCACGTACTCGGGCCGGAACCGGCCCTCGTGCACCCAGGAGTCCAGCCAGGTCCAGCCGTGCGCCACCCACAGCCGGGCCAGCTCCTTGTACTGCAGCAGCGGTTCGACCGCCGGATGGGCGACCTCGCGCAGCACCCAGGCCCGGCTGGACGGGACGTCGATGCCGGCCCGGCGGAACGCCCGCACCACGCTGGCCGGCGCGTCGGGGTTGACCTCGGCGCCGCCGAACGCCGCGGTGATCCGCTCGGCCAGGTCGGCCAGCCGGGCCGGCCGCGCCCCGGCCGGCGGGCGCGGGCCGAGCAACTCGGTGAGCAGGGCCTCGTGCACGTCGGCCCGCCAGGGCAGACCGTGGTGGGTCATCTCGGCGGCGGCCAGCGCGCCGGCCGACTCGGCGGCGACCAGCAGGCGCAGCCGGTCGGGGTGCGGGTCGGCGTCGATGCGGCGCTGCTGGTCGTCGTACACGGCGGCGGCGGCGTCCAGCGGGTCGCCGGCCGGGGTGGTGCCCCGGTCGAGCTCGAACAACGCGGGCGCCTCGGTGCGGCTCGGCGGCGGGCGGTCGGGCGGCTCGGGCAGGCCGCGCAGCCGGGCGTGCGCCGCGGCCAGGTTGCGCGGCCGGTCGGGCGCTCCGGCGCAGGCCAGCAGGATGTTCTCGGTGAGCGCGAGGTCGTGGCACCGGGCCAGCCGGACGCCGGCGCGCAGCAGCGCGGGGTAGATCTCCTCGGCGGACGGCAGCACCCAGCGCGGCGCCTGGCCGGCCTCCAGCTCGGCCATGGCCGCGGCCAGGTCGGGCACGCCGCGGTCGCCGCCGGGCAGCCGGATCCGGCCGGCCCCGCCGGCTTCCGGGATCGCCACGACCTGCACGGGTGGAATTGTGCGGCAGGGCACCGACAGTAGGGTGATCGTATGGATCTGGACGAGGCGCGGGACGTGCTGCGCACGCAGCACCGGGCGGTGCTGGCGACCCGCCGGGCGGACGGCGAGCCGCAGCTGTCGCCGGTGACGGTGGGCGTCGACGACGAGGGCTACGTGGTGATCAGCAGCCGGGAGACGGCCTACAAGGTGAAGAACCTCCGCCGCGAGCCGCGGGCCTGGCTGTGTGTCATGCCGGACAGCTTCTTCGGCCGGTGGATCCAGGTCGAGGGCGCGGTGGAGATCGTGTCCCTGCCCGAGGCGATGGACGGCCTGGTCGCCTACTACCGGTCGATCTCCGGCGAGCACCCCGACTGGGACGAGTACCGCGAGGCCATGCGTTCGGAGAAACGCTGCCTGATCCGGGTGAGCCTGGACCGCGCCGGTCCCGACCGCCAGGGCTGACCGGCGTCAGTAGTGGGCGATGACGTCCCGGCCGAACCGGGCCATCTCCTCGTGCTGCGGGGAGAACTGGAGCAGCATCAGGTCGACGCCGGCCTCCTCGTAGGCACGGATCCGGTCGGTGATCTGCTCGGGCGTGCCGACCAGCCCGGCGCGCAGGCCGCGGTTGGACACGCTGTACTCACGCAGGGACACCTCGGACTCCAGGTGGGAGCCCTCGACGAAGTCCTGGTAGGACGCGTACGCCTCGGGTGAGGAGCGCACGTCCAGGATCCGGTCCAGCTCGGCCTGCGCCGCCGCCTCGGTGTCGCGGCAGATCACGTACCCGGACACGCCGAAGGTCATCGGCTCGCGGCCGGCGTCGGCGCGGCGCTTGCTCAGGTCGGCGACCTTGCCGGCGATCACCTCGGGCGGGTCGCCGTGCATCACGTAGGCGTCGCCGTGGCTGGAGATGATCTCCTTGGCCTTGGGGGACTCGCCGCCCATGTACACGGTCGGGACCCGGGACGGCTTGGGCTCCAGGATGGTGCCCTCCAGGTCGTACAGCGCGCCGTGGTGGCTCACGGTGTCCTCGGTCAGCAGCCGGCGCAGCACCGACAGCCACTCCTCGGTCCGGGCGTAGCGGGCGTCGTGCACGTCGAACGGCGCGCCGTACTGGGTGGCCTCGTCCTTCCACCACGAGGACACCACGTTGAGCGAGAGCCGGCCGGGCGCGATGGTGTCCAGCGTGGAGATCGCCTTGGCGATCTGGGTGGGGGAGTGGTAGTTCGGCCGCACGGCGAGCATCAGCTCCAGCGTCCGGGTGACCGCCGCGACGGCCGGGGCCAGCGACCACGCGTCCAGCGCGGGGGCCCGGTGTCCCTTGATGTCGTTGAGGTTCAGCTCGGCGATCAGGCTCAGGTCGAAGCCGTGCCGTTCGCTGTCGGTCGCCAGATCCCGGATGTAGGGCCAGGCGATGCTCATCTCCTCGTCCGCCACGTTGCGCAGCCAGCCGCCGAAAACCGGCATCCAGTAACCGAATCGCATCTAGCGTCCCGCCTCTCCGGCCAGAAATCGGGCGATCATCCGCGGTCCCGAGCGGGGCGCGACGGCCTCCACGTCCGGGTTGTAGTTGGTGTTGGTGTTGATGTCGTAGGTGACCAGCCGGCCGTCGGCGGTCTCGATGAACTCGAAACCGGCGATCCCGATGCCGTGCCGGCGGGCGAAGTCCAGGTACCGGGCGACGATCGGGTGGTCGTCGAAGTCCTCGCGCAGGGCGAACAGCGGAGGTCCGGTGGCCGCGCAGGCGTCGGCCGGGCACAGCTCGAAGCCGCCCCGGGCGACGTCGGCGGTGATCGCGTAGACCAGTTCGCCGCCGACCACCTCGACCCGGGTGATGTGCGGGTGCGCCGGCCGGACGTACTCCTGCACCAGGGTGATCCCGTCCACCGGTGGCTCCAGCGTGGCGTCCGCCAACTCCTCGACCGAGTCGAACCGCCGCACGCCCAGCCCCTTGCCGCCCTGGTTGTGCTTGACCACGAACGGCGCCGGCAGCTTGCCCGCGGCGCCGAGCAGGTCGCCGGAACCGACGACGGCGATGGTGCGCGGCACGTCGAACCCGGCCGCGCGCAACGCGGTCAGTTGGTCGGCCTTGCTCATCTCCAGTTCCAGCACCCGCCGCCCGTTGACCACCCGGCGCCCGGCGGCCTCCAGCCAGCTCAGCACCGCCCGGGTGTGGTCCTTGGCGAACGCATGGCCCCGGGTGTGCGAGGAGGCGCTCATCCGCGACCAGTACACGCCGGGCGGCGGCGGGGCGTCGAGGTCCAGCGTGCCCTCGCCGAGCAGCCACTGCCGGTGCTCGACCCCCTCGGCGTCGAAGGCGGCGGCGAACGGCGGGTACCACTCCGGGTTCTCGTGCAGGACGTGGATGCTCATCTCGCCGCCTCGATCACGCGATGGAGGGTCTCGGTCAGCAGGGACACCAGACCGTCCCGATTGGACGGTCGGGCGCCGGTCCAGGCGATGGCGAGCTCCTCGGCGAACGACCACCAGGCCCGGATCACCATCTCCACCTCGGGCGGCACGCTGTGCCCGCCGAGCGCGTCGATCACCTTGCCCGCCAAGGCGTCCTGGGTCTCCTCGTGGATCGAGCGGACCCAGTCGTCGGCCCCGGGGCTGCGGAACAGCGCCACGTACGGTTCGCGGCGCCGCTCGAAGTAGCGCACGTAGTTGTCCACCATCGCCCGGATCCGCTGGTCCGGACCGCCCTGCGGTTCCGGGGTGATCTGGCGCAGCAGCCGGCGGCTGGCCGCCCGCACGACCGCCCGGTAGTAGTCCTGCTTGGTGGGGAAGTAGTGGAACAGCAGGCTGCGGGAGATGCCGGCGGTGGCGGCCACCTCGTCGACGGTGATCTGGTGGATGGGCCGGGTGGCGAGCATGCGCAGCCCGATGCCGATCAGCTGGCGGCGGCGGTCCTGCGCGTCCAGCCTCGTGCGCGGTGTGTTCTGCGCAACAGTCACCGGGCCTCCCGCACGTATTGAGCCTCGCTCGACGGCCAGAGTAGCTTGTTGAGCAATGCTCAACTCCGGTGAGGGAGCCCACATGGAATTCGCCCACTCGGCAAAGGCTGCGGACTACATCCAGCGGGTGGGGGACTTCATCCGCGCGGAGATCGAGCCGGTCGAGGCCGAGTACCTGCGTGCCGTGCACGCCAACTCCGGCCACCCGTACACCGTCCCGCCGGTGATGGAGGAGCTCAAGGCCAAGGCCCGGGAGCAGGGCCTGTGGAACCTGTTCCTGCCGGACGAGACGCACGGCGCCGGGCTGACCAACGTCGAGTACGCGCCGCTGGCCGAGCTGATGGGGCGCTCGCCGATGGCCAGCGAGGTGTTCAACTGCAGCGCTCCGGACACCGGCAACATGGAGGTGCTGCACCTCTACGGCAGCGCCGAGCAGAAGCAGAAGTGGCTGGAGCCGTTGCTGCGCGGCGAGATCCGCTCGGTGTTCTGCATGACCGAGCCGGAGGTCGCCTCCTCCGACGCCACCAACATGGCCGCGACCGCCGTGGTCAAGGACGACCAGATCGTGCTCAACGGCCGCAAGTGGTTCTCCAGCGGCATCGGGCACCCGAACTGCCGGGTGGCCATCTTCATGGGCCTGACCGACCCGGACGCCCCGCGCTACGCCCAGCACTCGATGGTGCTGGTGCCGCTTTCCACGCCCGGGGTCAACATCGAGCGGATGCTGCCGGTCTTCGGCCGGCACGACGAGCCGTTCGGGCACGGCGAGGTCACCTTCACCGACGTGCGGCTGCCGCTGGACGCGGTGATCGCCGGTCCCGGCCGCGGCTTCGAGATCGCTCAGGGCCGCCTCGGTCCCGGCCGCATCCACCACTGCATGCGGCTGATCGGGCTGGCCGAGCGATGCCTGGACCTGGCCTGCAAGCGGGCCACCCAGCGGGTGGCGTTCGGCAAGCCGCTGGCCGACCTGGGCGGTAACCGGGAGCGCATCGCCAAGGCCCGCATCGCGATCAACCAGGCCCGGCTGCTGGTGCTCTACACGGCGTGGAAGCTGGACACCGAGGGTCTGCAGGGCGCCCGCAGCGAGGTCTCGCAGATCAAGGTGGTGGTGCCGAACGTGGCCACCGACGTGATCGACATGGCCATCCAGCTGCACGGCGCGGCCGGCGTTACGGACGACTACCCACTGGCCGCGGCCTACACGGGTGCCCGGTCGCTGCGGCTGGCCGACGGCCCCGACGAGGTGCACCTCCATCTGGTCGCCCGCCAGGAGCTGAAGGCCTACGCCCAGTGACCCAGCGGGTTCTGATCACCGGGGCCGGTTCCGGCCTGGGCAAGGCGATGGCGGTCCGGTTCGCCCGGGCCGGCGCGCGGGTGCTGGTGTCCGATGTGGACATCGCAGCCGCCGAGGCCGCCGCGAAGGAGTTGGATGCGGCCGCGCTGCGCCTGGACGTCACCGACGACGCGTCCTGGGCGGCCGCCCTGGACTGGTGCCGGCGCGAGTGGGACGGCTTGGACGTGCTGGTCAACAACGCCGGAGTGGCGTCCGGGGGCCGGTTCGAGCTGATCCCGCAGGACGACTGGGACTGGGTCCTGGACATCAACCTCATGGGTGTGGTGCGGGGCTGCCGGACGTTCGTGCCGCTGTTCAAGGAGCAGCGCTCCGGGCATCTGGTCAACGTCGCGTCCCTGGCCGCGATCATGAACCTGCCCGGCATGGCCTCCTACAACGTGGCCAAGGCCGGCGTGCTGGCGCTGTCCCAGACGCTGCGCTACGAGCTGGCGCCGCACGGGATCGCCACGACTGTCGTGTGCCCCGGGTTCGTCAAGACCAACCTGCCGGACCGGTCCCGGCACGCCGACCCGGCCCTGTCCGAGCTCAGCCGAAAGCTGATGGAGTCCGCGACGGTGACCCCGGAGGACGTCGCCCGGCAGGTGTGGGAAGCCGTCCACGTCCGGGCGTTCATGGTGAACACGCACGCCGATGGCCGCCGGTCGGCGTTGCTCAAGCGGTACCTGCCGGGTGTGGTGGACCGGCAGGTTGGCCGATACTGGTCCCGGCTGCAGCGGAGGCTGGAGGGCGAGAGGACCAGATGACCGAGACCCTGACCGACCAACCGGGCGCGCTGCGCGACGAGGACAGCTTCGACGTCGCCGCCGTGCACGAATGGCTTTCGTCCCATGTGGACGGACTGGCCGGGTTGCCGGAGGTGCGGCAGTTCCCCGGTGGCGCGTCGAACCTGACCTACCTGCTGCGTTATCCGGACCGCGAGCTGATCCTGCGCCGGCCGCCGGTCGGCCGCAAGGCGGCCTCCGCGCACGACATGAAACGCGAGTACCGGGTGCAGCGGCAGCTGCGGCCGGTCTACCCGTACGTGCCGGTGGTGCTCGGGCTGTGCGAGGACCACGGCGTGCTCGGCTCGGACTTCTACGTGATGGAGCGGATTCCCGGGATCATCCTGCGCCGCGACCTGCCCGAGGGCATGATCCTGCCGCCGGAGCGCGCGCGGGAGTTGGGGTTCAGGTTGGTGGACCGGCTCATCGAACTGCACCAGGTGGATCCGGACGCGGCCGGGCTCGGCGATCTTGGCAAGGGCGCCGGCTACGTCCAGCGCCAGGTGCGCGGCTGGTCGGACCGGTTCCGCGCGGCGCGCACCGACAACGTTCCGGACTTCGAGGACGTGATGGCCTGGCTGGCCGCGAACATGGCCGACGATGTCCGGATCTGCGTGATTCACAACGACTTCCGGTTCGACAACGCGGTGGTCGACGGTCCGGAGACGCTCAACGTCGTCGGAGTGTTGGACTGGGAGATGGCCACGCTCGGCGACGCATTGATGGACCTGGCCGGGCTGACCACCTACTGGATCCAGGGCGACGACGACGAGGCGGCGCTGCGGGCCCGCAAGCAGATCACCCATCTGCCCGGCATGCCGACCCGGCGCGAGGTGGTCGACTACTACTGCGAACGGATGGCGCTCGACCCGGGCAACTGGACTTTCTACGAGGTGTTCGGCCTGTTCCGGCTCGCGGTGATCCTGCAGCAGATCTACTACCGCTACCACCACGGCCAGACCCACAACCCGGCGTTCAAGGACCTCTGGATGAACTCCGCCTACTTCGAATGGCGTTGCCGATCGCTGATCGGCGCCTGAAGGACACCCATGCCCACGATCTACCTGATCCGGCACGGCCAGGCGTCGTTCGGGGCCGCGGACTACGACGTGCTCTCCCCGGTGGGGGAGCAGCAGTCGAAGGTGCTCGGTGAGGAGTTGCGGCGCCGGGAGATCCGGGTGGACCAGGTCGCCTCCGGCACCCTGCGCCGCCAACTCGCGACGGCCGCGGCGTGCCTGCCGGTGGCCGAGATCGACCTGGCGGCGAGGCAGGACGTGCGGTGGAACGAGTACGACCATCTCGCGCTGGTCCGGGAGTCCCTGCCGCCGGGCGAGGAACCGCCGTCCACGCGGGAGTTCCAGAACCTGCTCGACGCCGCGCTGCTGGCCTGGATCGGCGAGTCGGCCCAGGCCGGCCGGGCCTGGTCGGAGTTCCAGGACGGGGCCTGTGCGGCGCTGGCCGAGCTCGACGGCAACGCCCTGGTGTTCACCTCCGGCGGGGTGATCTCGGCGATCTGCGCGCGGCTGCTCGGGTTGCCGCCGCAGGGGTTTCTGGCGTTGAACCGCACGATGGTGAACGCCGGCCTGACCAAGATCGTGCGGGGCCGGTCCGGCACCTCGCTGGTGTCCTACAACGAGCACGGGCACTTCGAGGGACCGCACCGCGAACTGCTCAGCTACCGGTAGGAAGTGAACATGGCCCGACCGAAAGTGGCACCCGTGGTGTGGCGACCGGGCAGGGCGGGCTCCCCGCCCGCGCCTTCGCTGCCGGAACTGACCCTGCTGGCGGTGACCGGCCACGGCACCGAGGACGTGCTCGTCGATGCGGCGGGGGACCTGTACACCGGGGTCGCCGACGGCCGGATTCTGCGGCTGAGCACGGACGGCCGGCGGCTGGAGACCGTGGCCGAGACCGGCGGCCGGCCGCTGGGCATCGAACTGTTCCCGGACGGGCGGCTGCTGGTCTGCGACGCCGAACGCGGGCTGCTGCTGGTCGACCCGGCCGGCGGCAAGGTCGAGCCGATCGTCCCCGGTGGACAGGGCGTGCACCTGTGCAACAACGCCGCCGTGACCGCCGACGGGACCGTGTACTTCACCGACTCGTCGGCGCGGTTTCCGTTGACGTACTACAAAGCCGACCTGATCGAGCACTCCGGCACCGGCCGGCTGCTGCGCCGCGATCCGGACGGGTCGGTCGAGACGCTGCTGACCGGCCTGCAGTTCGCCAACGGGGTGGCGCTCGCCCCGGACGAGTCCTATCTGGTCGTCGCGCAGACCGGCGCCTACCGGCTGGACAAGCTGTGGCTGACCGGTGCGCGAGCCGGCGAGCTGGACTCGCTGGACGACAACCTCCCGGCGTTCCCGGACAACCTCGCCACCGGCTCGGACGGGCTGATCTGGGTGGCCATGGCCAGTCCCCGGGACCGCGCGCTGGATCTGGCGCACGGCTGGCACCCGGCCGTGCGCAAGGCGATCTGGGCGCTGCCGGAACGGTTCCAGCCCAAGGAGAAGCGCACCGTCTGGGTGCGCGCGGTCAACGGCGACACCGGTGCCGTGGTGCACGAGTTCTTCGGCAGGCACCCGGAGTTCCACATGGTCACCGGCGTCCGGGAACACGGCGGCACCGTCTATCTGGGCAGCCTCGCGGAGAGTGCGGTCGCATCGTTCCGGCTCGGCGGGCAGAAATGATGTTCACCGGCGGTTGGTGTCCGGTTTGCCGGCTATTCTGTGTCCGTGAGTACAGAGACGATTCCGTGACGTCATGACGTCGACCCTGGTCAAGCCGCTGCACGGGGGCGAACGCAGCATCGCGTCCCAACTGGGCATGTACGTGTTCATCGTGGGGCCGTTCCTGGCTCTGCTCGCCGCCGTCCCGCTCACCTGGGGCTGGGGCGTCGGCTGGGTCGACCTGGTGCTGGCGGCGGCGTTCTACGTCGTGACCTGCCTCGGGGTGACCGTCGGCTTCCACCGCTACTTCACCCACCGGGCGTTCAAGGCCAAACGCGGTGTGCGGATCGCGCTGGCCATCGCCGGCAGCATGGCGCTGCAGGGTCCGATCCTGCACTGGGTGGCCGATCACCGGCGGCACCACGCGTTCTCCGACCGGGACGGCGACCCGCACTCCCCGTGGGCGTTCGGCACCTCCCCGGCCGCGCTGGTCCGTGGGTTCTGGCACGCGCACATGGGGTGGATCTTCGACCGCAAGCTCACCAACCAGGAGCGGTTCGCGCCCGATCTGCTCGCCGACAAGGACATCCGGCGGGTGCACCGCCAGTTCGGCCTGTGGACGGCGGTCACCATGTTCGCCCCCGCGGTGCTCGGCGGGTTGCTCACCTGGTCCTGGTGGGGCGCGGTGACCGCGTTCTTCTGGGCCGGGCTGGTCCGGGTGTCGTTCCTGCACCACGTCACCTGGTCGACCAACTCGATCTGCCACATGATCGGCAGCCGGCCGTTCGCCTCCCGGGACCGCTCGGCCAACTTCTGGCCGCTGGCCATCCTGAGCATGGGTGAGTCGTGGCACAACCTGCACCACGCCGACCCGACCTGCGCGCGGCACGGCGTGGACCGCGGCCAGATCGACATCTCGGCCCGGCTGATCTGGATCTTCGAGCGGTTCGGCTGGGTCAGCGACGTCCGCTGGCCGACCCCCCGGCGGCTGGCCCGGCTGTCGGCCCAGCCTCGGTGAGACCGGCGCGGGCCGGGCCTATGAAACCAACACTGCGGCGACCATCGCCGCGGCGGCCCAGGCCTGCGGGTGGCAGGCCGACGGGTAGCGCACCGGCGGCCCGTCGTCGAGCACCCCGTACAACTCGGGTGGCCGGCCGTCGAAGTGCGCCGCGGCCCGGAGCAGACCCTCGGCGAGGGATGTGGCCTGTTCGGCGCGGCCCTCGGCGAGCAACCCGGCGACCGCGATGGCGGTGTCGTGCGGCCAGACGCTGCCGCAGTGGTAGCTGAGCGGGTTGTAGGCGGCGCTGGTCGTGGTCAGGGTGCGCAGCCCGAACCGGGTGGTCAGGTCCGGGGCGGCCAGCCGGTCGGCCACCCGGGCGGCCTCGCGCGGGTCGAGCAGGCCGGTGCCGAGCAGGTGCGCCATGTTGGACGACGCGCCGGAGACCGGCCGCTTGGCCGCGTCGAGCGCGATCGCCGGGTAGGGCCCGACCTCGTCGCGCAGCCAGAACGAGGCGCGGAACCGGTCGCGCAGCCGGGCCGCCCAGTCCAGCCAGCCGGGTCCGTCCGGCAGGCCGAACGCCTCGGCCAGCGCGGCCGCCCGCACCGCCGCGGCGTGCGCGTAGCCCTGCACCTCACACAGCGCCAGCGGCGGCCGCGCCCGGCCGCCGTCGGCGTGCCGGATGCCGTCCGCCGAGTCCTTCCAGCCCTGGTTGGCCAGGCCGCCGTGGGCCGATCCGGCGTACTCGATCAGCCCGTCGCCGTCCGGGTCGGCATCCGGGCCGGTGAGCCAGCCCAGCGCCGCGACCAGGTTCGGCAGCAGGGCGGCCACCTCGGCCTCGGGCAGGCCGGCCCGCCAGGCGTCGTGCAGCAGGCGCACCCACAGCGCGGTGGCGTCGATCGTGCCGTAGTAGACCGGCGGCAGCCGCAGGTCGCCGTAGTGCGCCGGGCCGGACCGGGCCTCGTGCAGGATCTTGCCGGGGGCCTGCTCGGTCTCCGGGTCGTGCCGGTCGCCCTGGCGGCGGGCCAGCGCGCGCAGCGTCCCGGCGGCCAGCCCGGTTCCGAGCGGTAGCAGCAGCCAGGCGGTCCACAGCGCGTCGCGGCCGAACAGGGTCAGATACCAGGGCGCCCCGGCGGCGGCGAACCGGTCGGCGGGCTCGTCCGGGTCGGCCAGCAGCAGCGCCTCGAGGTCGGCGAGGTTGGCGGCGAGGAGGTCGTGCCGGTCGGCCGGCAGGTCCGGAATCGTCCACAGCGGACCCGGCGGGGCCGCCGTTTGGGTGAACGTCGCGGATCGGGGCTGCGTGCAGCGTGCCGCCAGATCGATCAAGAACGAGCCGCCGGGCGGCAGGGTCACGTGCCACCCCAGCTCGGCGCCGGCAGCGCCGGTCCCGGCCGTGTCCGGATCGGGAGAGCATCGCAACGAAACGGTGATGTGGTCGCCCTCCCAGCGCAGTTCGCCGTCGTGCCGGGCCGGCGGAACCGGCGGGACGAGCCGCCCGGACCGGACCGCGTCGATGCCGGCGAGATCCGTGCCGACCTGCGCCCACACCGTCAGATTCGCCGTGGTCGTCCCGAAGTTGGTCAGCCGCAGGTGCTCGGCCAGGGTCGCGGGCGACACCGCGCGGCGCCGCTCGGCCATGATCGTCGGATCGCCGGC
>NZ_DASTBH010000381.1:0-6937 GCF_035712165.1 Actinophytocola sp.
GGGTGCCCACGAACACTATCGAGGCCGAGCCGGCCTCGATGAGGCCGAACGCACCCTCGAGCCCCGGATGCCAGCCGCGGTGGTCGGGAACGATTCGCAACTCGATGTTGGTGCGGGCGGCCATCTCGAGCAAATGCTTTAGCTGCTCGATGGTCACCCGGCGTCCACCGACATCCTGACTGAGCGCACACCGGCCGAGGAGCACCAGCAACTCGGCTGGCTTCGGACGGGTGATGACGTCCCGGCGCTGGATCCGGGTGGTGACCCGCGACTCGATCTCGTTCTTCGGAACCCCTGCGGCCGTCATGATCGCCCGGGTGTACTCGCCGGTCTGCAGCAGACCGGGAATCAGCAGCGGTGCCACTTCAACGATGTGGGTGGCGTTGCGTTCCCATTCCAGGTAGGCGGCCATTTGCTGGCGGCGTTCGGGTTGGGTGTTCGCCACCCATTGGGATTCGTCAGTGCGATAGGCGAGGGTCATGATCTCGTCGTAGCGGGGGCCGGCTATGCCGAGTTTGGTGAGGATCTGGGCGACCTGTTCGGGCTTGGGAGTCCGGTCGCCGGTTTCCCAGCGGGACAGCACGCCGATGTCTCTGTTGATCTCGGTGGCGAGCTCGCGGAGGAGGAGGTTGCGGTCTCCTCGGGCCTGGCGGAGTGCTGCCCCGAGGGCGCGGGCTTTAGGGGTTCGAGCCATCGTTTCTCCGCATTTGTCGGCCGGTAACAGCATAGCGTCACCGAGATAAACCCGTTGCGCCTAGGCAAGTTCGTTGCAGGGATTTACCGCCTCGCCGAGTATTTCGCAAGTCGTGGAGGAGGTGGCCAAATGGCGAACGGGGTTCGGCATCCGGAACCGCATCGGGGGTGGCTGGTGCCGCCGTGGCCGGCGAACGCAAGTTTTGCCGACGTGGTGATGCATTTCCTCGCGCGGGAGCCGGCGGACCGGTCGAATCCGGCCATCCTGGCCGCCTACTACCTGGGGTATGAGGCGGCGCTCAACGCCCTCCCGGACGACGGGGACGACTGGTGCCGGTCGATGCGGGCGTTGGTGGCCCGGTGTGCAGCGCTCAGTCGAGGGCGTGCATGACGTGCTTGATCCGGGTGTAGTCGTCCAGCGCGTACAGGGACAGGTCCTTGCCGTGGCCGGAGTGCTTGAAGCCGCCGTGCGGCATTTCGGCGACCAGCGGGATGTGGGTGTTGATCCAGACGCAGCCGAAGTCCAGCGCGCGGGCCAGGCGCATGGCCCGGCCGTGGTCGCGGGTCCACACCGAGGAGGCCAGGCCGTAGCGGACGCCGTTGGCCCAGCGCAGTGCCTCGTCCTCGTCGGTGAACCGCTGCACGGTGATCACCGGGCCGAAGATCTCGTCCTGGATCTGCTCGTCGTCCTGGCGCAGGCCGGAAACCACGGTGGGGGAGTAGAAGTAGCCGCGCTCGCCGACCCGCGTGCCGCCGGTGGCCAACTCGGCGTGGTCGGGCAGCCGGTCGACGAACCCGGTGACCCGGTCCAGTTGACCGGCGCTGTTCAGCGGGCCGTACAGCACGTCGGTGTCCTCCGGCGGGCCGGTCCGGGTGTTGCGCGCCTGCTCGGCCAGTGCGGCCACGAACTCGTCGTGGATCCCGGGACCGGCCAGCACCCGGGTCGCCGCGGTGCAGTCCTGGCCGGCGTTGAAGTACCCGGCCATGGCGATCGCCTCGGCGGCGGCCGCCAGGTCCGCGTCGTCGAACACCAGCACCGGGGCCTTGCCGCCGAGCTCGAGGTGCGTGCGCTTGAGGTCGGCCGCGGCGGCGGTGGCGACCTCCATGCCGGCCCGGGTCGAGCCGGTGATCGACACCAGCTGCGGGATGGGGTGGGCGACCAGCGCGCGCCCGGTGTCGCGGTCGCCGCACACCACGTTCAGCACGCCGGGCGGCAGGAACTCGGCGGCGATCTCGGCCACCCGCAGGGTCGACGCCGGCGTGGTGTCCGACGGCTTGAGCACCACCGTGTTACCGGCCGCCAACGCCGGGGCGAACTTCCAGACGGCCATCATCAGCGGGTAGTTCCACGGCGTGACCTGCCCGCACACCCCGATCGGCTCGCGCCGCACGTAGCTGGTGTGGCCCTCCAGGTACTCCCCGGCGGCCCGCCCCTCCAGCACCCGCGCCGCCCCGGCGAAGAACCGGATCTGGTCGACGGCCGGCGGCAGCTCCTCGCTGGCGGTGAGCCCGTGCGGCTTGCCGGTGTTGCGGCACTCGATCTCGACCAGCTCGTCGGCCCGGGCCTCCAGCGCGTCGGCCAGCCGCAGCAGGGCGAGCTGCCGCTGCGCCGGGGTGGTGTCCCGCCACCCGGGGAACGCCTCCGCCGCCGCCTTCGCGGCCCGGTCCACGTCCGCCGCCCCCGAACACGGCGCGGTGGCGAACACCTCGCCGGTCGACGGGTCGACCAGATCGCTGTACCGGTCCTCGGCGGGCTCGGTGAACTCGCCCCCGATGAAGTTCCGCAGTGTGTCACCCATCGCGCGCTCCCAACGGTTTACCACGGGCCTGTCCGAATCCTGCCACCGATTCCGTGGCAGACAAGGGCACGCGCGACGGGTTCCGCAGGCTCAGCCGCCGCAACTGGTGGTGCTGCTCGAGCCGCAGGAGTCGTCGTAGGAGCGGCTGCCCTTGGTCAGCGGCGCGCCGGCCAGGGCCGCGCGCAGGATCGGATCGGCCACGGCGGCGTAGCCGACCAGGGCGACGCCGGTCAGTTGCCAGTCGGCGGGAACGTCGCGCCGGCCGCCGGTCTGCTGGCGGTGCCGCAGGCGCAACCGGTCCAGCACCGCCCGCCCGAGCGGCGTGACCTGCCTGTCCTGGCTGCGCATGGTGAAGAACACCCAGATCAGCACACCCAGGCTCAGCAGCAGCGACAACACCAGCGACTCGATCGGGCGGCCCAGCGCGAGCCCGTTGACCAGCCGCAGGATCCCGATCGCGAACACCACGACCGGCGGCACCGCCACCAGCCGCCACAGCAGCGCACGCGACCCGCCGAGCAGCAGGCCGCGCGAGCGCAACCGCCTGTCCACCGCCCGCACCGCCGGGGCGTTGCGCACCATCGCGTAGACCACCGACCGCAACGGGTTGCGCCGCAGTTCGGTGGCGACCGCCGTCTCGATCGGCCCGGCGCCGCCGGCATCGCCGGTCACGGTCAGCCGGCCGTCCCGGGAGACGTGCACCAGGCCCCGGATGGCCAGCGCGGCGATGGCGGTGTCCACCAGCCTCCGGACGCCCCCGGCCAGGTGCGCCGCCTCATAGACATCGAGTTCGGCGGTGTCGGCGCCGCGTCCGGAACCGGCCCGGGTCAACACCTTCTGCACCAACAACATGAGGATGACACTGCCGGCGAAGATCACGTCGTACAGCACGACGAACAGCGGTCCGGATATGCCCCAGGGTTCCATTGCCCTCACCCCTCGTGGCCGTTCTGCCCGCTATGTCGTCGGACGGGCGATGAACGTCAGGGGGTTCCGGTTCAGGACGTAATCTCCTCGCAGGACGTGAAGGACTCCACGGAGCAGGTGTCGAAGCCACCGCGGCCGTTGGCGAAGTCGTTGCCGACCCCGCCGTTGAGCGTGTCCCGGAACGATCCCCCGACGAGCGTGTCGTTGTCGCTGCCGCCGTTGACGCCCATGCGGGCGTTCGTGTTGTTGGTGATGGTGTCTTTGCCGGACCCGCCGAACGCCTCGATGAGCACGATGCCGAAGCACCGCGCGGCGAACGGGTTGACCTGGACACACCCGGTCCCCGCGACGACCCCGGTCGAGGTGGACGAGACGGTCACCGCGCCGCCGCTGGAACCGTCGAACTGGAAGACGTCAGGGGCCGGCGTGCCGGTGGCGGACATGCTGTTCCCGCCCGAGATCGGCCCGCTGCTGACCTTGATCTCGGTCGCCGCGTGGGCGGGCGCCGTGAGGGCCAGGCTGGCGGCGACGATCATGAGGGATGCGCTGATCGCGCGTTTGGTCTTGAGGTTCATGTACGCCATGAGACCCGGAGCACGCCGTTGCCGGCATCGGTAGCGGTTGCCCATATCTGCCGACCGGACTGCCTAGGCCGCTACCGGAACCTCGCGTTGACGCAGGCGAGGCGGCCGCCTGCGGTGCCGGCGTGCCCGGCGCCGGTGTGGGTGTGGTGTTCGTGGATCACGACGGCGCGGGCGGGGCGGGTGGTGAAGGTCCAGTTGACGGTGGCGCGGGCGGTGGCGTTGCCGAACTCGTCGGTGCTGAAGTCCAGCCAGATTTCGTTGCGGGGGTTGGCATAGGCGGGGTCGACCGAGGGTTGGCGGGGGTCGGGACGGTGTTGGAAGTGGGGGCCGGAGCCGGCGGGGTCGGGCCCGCAGGGGCGGGTGTGCACGTGGGCGCCGTAGTCGCGGTGCGGGACCAGGTGGCGGACCGAGATGGTGACGACGGTGGAGTTGGGGGAGGAGATGGCGAGGACCGAGGCGCCGGCACCGGGCGGCACCAGCACGGGGTCGTGGGTGACGGCTACGGCACGCGGGGTGTAGGGGCGGAAGGTGCCCCAGGCCAGGGTCACGCCGGTCGACTCGGCGGCCGCGGCGGCTGGGATGGCCGACACGAGGAGCGCGGCCACCGTGGCGGCAAGCCGGCGTGCGGAGTGCTTCACCGGGCCGCCGCCCGCTTGATCGCTTCCCGGATCCGGAAGTAGGTCCCGCACCGGCAGACGTTCTCGATCTTGTCGATGTCGGCGTCGGTGGGATCGGGCGTGCGCCGCAGCAGCGCCACCGCCGCCATGATCTGCCCGGGCTGGCAGAAGCCGCACTGGGCGACGTCCTCGTCCAGCCAGGCCTGCTGGACGGGGTGCAGCGTCTCGCCGTCGGCCAGACCCTCGATGGTGGTGACCCGGCGTCCGGCGCACTCGGCCACCGGGGTGACGCACGGCTGGATCTCGGCGCCGTCCAGGTGGCTGGTGCAGGCCCGGCACACGCCCACGCCGCAGCCGTACTTCGGCCCGGTGATGCCGAGCAGGTCCCGCAGCACCCACAGCAGCGGCATATCCCCGGGGGCTTCGACGGTCACGGTGTCACCGTTGACGATCATCGTGTAACGCGGCATGTGCGGGCGGCTCCTCAGCGGGGCGGGGGGACGAAGTCGACGTCGAAGTTGATCGGGAAGCTGCGCGGGCTGGTCCCGGTCGCCCGGGCGTAGGCGTTGGCCACCGCGGCCGCGGCGGCCGGCACCCCCAGTTCGCCCGCGCCGCCCGGTTCGCCGGTGGCCGGCAGGATATGGATGTCCACGTCGGACGGTGTGTGGCGTTGGGTGGCGTAGTGGAAGTGCGCGTAGCTCGCCTCCAGCGGCAGGCCCTTGTCGATGTGCACGCCGGCGCGCAGGATCGTGGAGATCCCGTCGGTGAGGCAGCCGAGCAGTTGTGCGGAAAGGCCGCGCGGGTTGATCGGACGGCCGACGTCGGCGGCGATCACCGCCCGGGTCACCCGCGGCTGCTTCGGGTCGGTCGCGTCGATCTCGACCAGGTAGGCGGCGCAGGACCGGAACTCCTCGTGCAGCCCGACGCCCTGGGCGTGCCCGGCCGGCAAGACCCGGCCCCACTCGCCCTTGCGGGCCACGGTGTCCAGCACCGCCCGGGCCCGGTCGGTCTTCAGCGTCGCGCGGCGGAACTCGACCGGGTCGCGGCGCAGCCGCCGGGCCACCTCGTCGACCATGATCTCCTCGGCCACCCGGACCGTGCCGGAGTAGACCGAGCGCCAACTCCCGGTGTGCATCTTCAGCGGGATCTCACCCAGCAACTCGGTGACGACGCCGAAGTCGTACGGCACCTTCTCGGTGAGCGCGAACACCGCCTGCGGCAGCACGTCCGGCGCCAGCGTGGCGAAGGTGGAGGTCAGGGCCTCGCCGGCGCCGGTGCCGAAGTCGGTGCGGACCCCGGCCACCCGGTGCTCGTAGGACAGCACCCGCCCGGCGGCGTGACCGACCCGCAGCCGGTGGTGGGTGGCCGGCCGCAACCGGCCGTGCCGGATGTCGTCGGCCCGGGTCCACATCAGCTTCACCGGCGCCCCGACCCGCTTCGAGATCTGCGCCGCCTCCCGCGCGGCGTCGAAGAACAGCCGCCGGCCGAACGACCCGCCGCTGCGGGTCACGTGCACGGTCACCCGGTCGCGCGGCAACCCCAACTCGGCGGCGATCGTCTCCTGCGCCGCGATCGGGGTCTTCAGCCCGGACCAGATCTCGGCGCGGTCGGCGCGCACGTCGGCGATCGCGGCGTTGGTCTCCATCGGCGCGTGCGGCACGAAGGCGAACGCGAACTCCGCGTCCACACTCGCGGTCAGCAACCCGAGCGGGGTCAGCGGCGGCACCGCCGAACGCAGTTTCGCCCGGATGTCCACATCGGACAGATTGTCGATTCCGCCACGGCCCCACGTGATCCGTAGCTTGTCCCGGGCGGCGATGGCCTGGCCGAAGGTGCGGGCCGCCACCGCCACGCCGGTGGGAATCCTGGTCACCGCCACCACGCCGGGCATCGCCCGGGCCGCCGCGTCGTCGACCGTGAGCACCGTGCCACCGATCGTCGGCGGCCGGGCCACGACGGTCGGCAGCGCGCCGGGCACGTCGAGGTCCAGCGCGAACTTCGCCTTGCCGGTGACCAGATCGCGGGCGTCGATCCGGGTGGTGGGCCGGCCGACCAGCCGCTGCTTGTGCTCCGCCTTCGGTTTCGCCAGCACCGCCGCGGCCACCGTGACCTTCGCCGCGGCCGCCGACAGCGAACCGTAGGCCGCGGTCCGGCCGTCCGGCGCGACGACCATGGTGTCCCGTGTGGTCAGCGTGCCCGGCGCGACGCCGAACCGGTGGGCCGCCGCGGTCACCAGCCGGGCCCGGGCCGCCGCCGCCAGCGCGCGAACCGGCCCGTACAGCGAGCGCACCGAGTTGGACCCGCCGGTCATCTGGTT
>NZ_DASTBH010000382.1:0-11672 GCF_035712165.1 Actinophytocola sp.
GTAGATCCGCTGCGTGAGATCCCAGTAGACCCGGTAGTGGTAGTCCCACAGGAACTCCGAGCCCGGCGCGAACCCGGCGTCGAGCACCTGCTGGTGATCCCCGGCCGGGTAGCCGCGCAGCGCCGGCGGCAGGAACGTGAACAGGTTCGGGCCGTCGGGGGTCCACAGCGTGCCCTCCCAGTCCACCCCGCCGTCGAACAGCCACGGGTTGCGCTCGAGTTGCCAGCGCACGAGGTAGCCGCCGTTGGACAGGCCGGCCATCAGCGTGCGCCCCGGAGCCCGGCCATACCGTTGCGCCACAACGGCTCTGGCCGCCACCGCGAGTTGGGTGACCCGGTCGTTCCACTCCGCGACAGCGTCTCCCGGAGCCGCGCCGTCCTCGTGGAAGGTGGCGCCGGTGTTGCCCTTGTCGGTGGCGGCGAACGCATAACCCCGGGCCAGCACGGCATCGGCGATCGCCCGGTCGTTGGCGTACTGGCGGCGCACGCCCGGCGAGCCGGACACCACCAGGCCGCCGGTCCAGTCGTCCGGCAGCCGCAGCACGAACTGCGCGTCGTGGTTCCAGCCGTTGTTGGTGTTGCCGGTCGAACTGTCCGGGAAGTACCCGTCGACCTGGATCCCCGGTACCCCGGACGGCTGGGGCAGGTCCGCGGCGGTGAGCCCGGCCCAGTCCGCGGCCACCGTGTGTCCGGACGCGACGGTCCCGGCGGTGGTCAGCTCGGCCAGGCAGGCGGTGCGCTGCAGCTGCGCACCCGGAACGTGCAACCGGTCCAGCCGGGCACAGTGTCCATGATGGACGGTGGTGGCGGCCGCCGGCACCGGGACGGCCAGCGTCGCGAGGACGGCCAGAGCGATTCGGGCGAGCATGGCCAGACCGTAGGAGCGCGGGCGGAACACCGGAATATGGCCGGCACACGTAATCCGGCCGGCCGATGTGGTGGACCGCCACCTCGTGCCCGGCCGGCGGCGTTCCTACCGTGGGGGGAAAGCCTTCGCTGCACAATGAGGTGTGTCATGGGCGGCCTGACGACGGTCCCGGAAATTGCCCGATCGAGGCGACCAGCTGCACGCGCCTCCGGCCGAAGGCTCATCGTGCACAGCCTCATCATGTCGATCGTTCTGCTCGGCGGCCTGCTGGTGGGCGCGGGGCCCGCGGCCGCGGCGAGCATCACCGAGGTCACCGGGTTCGGCGCGAACCCCGGCGCCCTGCGGATGTTCCGGTACGTGCCGGACGCCCTGCCCGCCGGCCGGCCGGTGGTGGTCGCGCTGCACGGTTGCGGCCAGACCGCGGCCGGCTACGGCACCGACTCCGGCTGGGTCGAACTGGCCGACCGAGCCCGGTTCACACTGGTGCTGCCCGAGCAGCAGGCCGCCAACAACGGCAGCCGGTGCTTCAACTGGTTCCAGGCCGCCGACATCGCGCGGGGCCAGGGCGAGGCCGAGTCGATCGCCCAGATGGTGCACGCGACGCTGGCCGACACCGGCGCCGATCCGGCCAGAGTGGACGTCACCGGGCTGTCCGCCGGCGGCGCGATGACCTCGGTGCTGCTCGCCGCCTACCCGGACATGTTCGCCGGCGGCGGGGTGGTCGCCGGCCTGCCGTACCGCTGCGCGACCGTCCTGTTCGAGGCGTTCTCCTGCATGAACCCCGGCCGCAACCTCACCCCGGCGCAGTGGGGTGACCGGGTCCGCGCGGCCAGCCCGCACCGTGGGCCGTGGCCGACCATGACCGTCTGGCACGGGACCATGGACTTCCTGGTGGCCCAGGCGAACCAGCGCGAGCTGGTCGAGCAGTGGACCAACGTGCACGGCATCCCGGCGACGCCGTCCGGCACCGACACGGTCGCCGGCTACCCGCACGCGGTCTACCGGGACGGCACCGGCCGCACCGTGGTCGAGACGTACACGATCACCAACATGGGCCACGGTCAGCCGGTCGATCCCGGCGCCGGGTCACCCCGGTGCGGGCGGGCCACCGCCTACGTGCTGGACGTGAACATCTGCGCGGCGCACCACCTCGCCCTGTTCTGGGCGCTGGCAGGTTGAAATATCAACCCAGCGAATGAGACGAATCAACCACGGGGTGGACTGATCTCGGTCCCCTCCTGGGTGTTGGATGGTCCAGTCAACACCCAGGAGGGGAGGTCCTTGTGGAGGACGAGTCCGGCCGGATCGTGGTGTCCGGCCTGACCAAGACATTCGGTGTGGTCAAGGCGGTGGACGATCTCAGCTTCACCGTCGAGCCCGGAACCGTGACCGGTTTCCTCGGTCCCAACGGCGCCGGCAAGACGACCACGCTGCGCTGCGTGCTCGGTCTGGTCACGCCGACCTCCGGCCGCACGGCGATCGGAGGGCAGCCCTACGCCGCGCTGCCCACCCCGCCGAAGACGGTCGGCGCACTGCTCGAGGCGTCGAGCTTCCATCCGGCCCGCACCGCGCGCAACCACCTGCGGGTGTACTGCACGGTCAGCGGCATCCCGAAGCGCCGGGCCGACGAGGTGCTCGAACTGGTCGGCCTGACGAGCGCCGCGAACCGCAAGGTGAAGGGCTTCTCGATGGGCATGCGGCAGCGGCTCGGGCTCGCCACCGCACTGCTCGGTGATCCCAAGGTGCTGATCCTGGACGAGCCGGCCAACGGGCTCGACCCCGAGGGGATCCAGTGGCTGCGCCAGTTCCTGCGACACCTGGCCGAGGACGGCCGCACCATCCTGGTGTCCAGCCACATGCTCAACGAGGTCGAGCAGACCGTGGACCACGTGGTGATCATCAACCGGGGCACCCTGGTCCGGCAGGGCCGGCTGGCCGACCTTGCCGATCATCACGGGCACGCCGTGCTGGTGCAGAGTCCCGACACCGACAAGCTGGCGACCGCGCTGGAGGGCCGGGCCGAGATCACCCGGCTGCCCGAGGGCGGCCTGCGGATCACCGGGCCGACCGCGGCCGAGGTGGGCCACGTGGCGTTCACCGAGCAGGTCGAACTGCATGAGCTGAGCACCGAGAAGAGCGACCTCGAGCAGATCTTCTTCGCTCTGACCGGGGACACCGGCGAGGTCGGGCACTTCGGTGACGTCGAGGGAGGGGCGGCATGACGAGGCTGGTTCAGGCCGAGTTCGGAAAGTTGTTCAGCACCAAGCTGTGGCTGTGGCTGCTGCTCGGCGCGTTCGGACTGACCGCGCTCGCGGTGAGCCTCACCATCGGGTTCAACGGGCAGCCGAACAACCCGACGCCGCTACTGTCCACACCGGAGGGACAGCGCAACCTGTTCAGCTCGGCCGGCGCGTCGTCGATCTTCGCGCTGATCCTCGGGATCATCGCGGTGACCGGGGAGTTCCGGCACCAGACGGTGACGCCGACGTTCCTGGCCACCCCGCACCGGGGCCGGGTGGTGATCGCCAAGCTGGCCGGTTACTCGGTCACCGGCGTCGGCTACGGCCTGGCCACCATCGCGCTGGCGATCGCCATCGCGTTGCCGTGGACCTCGGCCAAGGGCATCGATCTGTCGTTGTCCGACAACGGGATCCCGGCCGTCCTGGTCGGGGTGGCCGCGTCGGTCGCGGTGTACTCGCTGCTCGGGGTCGGCGTGGGCGCCCTGGTGCGCAACCAGATCGCCGCCGTGGTCGGAGCCCTGGTGTACCTGTTCGTGGTCGAGGGGATCGTCTCGGCGGTGCCGGTGATCCGGGACTACTACAAGTGGTTCCCCGGCGGTGCGAACGCGGCGCTGACCGGCACCTTCCAGCCGGGCGCCGACCTGCTGGAGCCGTGGCAGGGCGGGCTGCTGCTGGTCGGCTACGGCCTGCTGTTCGCCGGCCTGGGCACCTGGCTGACCGTCCGCCGCGACGTCACCTGACCGCGCTCGCCCCTCACTCGCTGCGCAGCGCGGCCAGCCGGGTCGCGCTGCGCAGTGTGGGCATGGTGAGCAGGGTGACCAGCAGGACCAGCCCGGCCGCGGCCGCGGAGAACAGCGCGACGTTGCCCCAGTCCAGGGTGACCGGCTGGCCCAGCAGGCGGAACACCAGCGCGGTCAGGCCGATGCCGGTTCCCACCGCGAACACCACCCCGACCAGCACCGGGATCGCGTTCTGCCACAGCAGCGACCGGGCCAGCGTGCCGATCGGGATGCCGGACGCGGCCAGCGCCGCCAGCGGCCGGCGGCGCTCCCGCACCTGTTCCAGGGCAAGCACCAGCATGCTCACGCCGGCCAGCAGCAGGGTGAACAGCGCCCCACCGAGCAGCGCCCCGCGGATGGTGCGGAACAGCTCCAGTGTGGTCGGCATGGAGGCCCTCGGCGGAGTCTCGACGTTGACCCGCCAGCCATAGGGGGCCACGGCGTTGCGTACCCGTTCCAGGGCATCGGCGTCGCCGGGGTCGAGCTCGACCACGCCGAGCGCCACGGGGCTCTGCGGCTCCACTCCGCGCAGCGCGCCGGGGGTGGCCACCAGCGTCCAGGAGTGGTCCTGGAGCAGCGGTGTGACCCGCATGGCGCTGACCTTGGCCGGGATGCGCCAGGTGGCGCCCGGATAGGGTCCGGCGTAGTACCTGTAGTACATGAGGGTGACCGGCCGGGTCCGGTCCCAGTTGGCGTTCGGGTGCGCGCTGAACACCTGACCGTCGGTGCACGTGTCGACCGCGCCGGCCCGCAGCAGCTCCGCGCAGTCCGCGATCACCAGGCTGTACTTCTCGCCGGAAGCCGCCTCCGCGGTCGCGGTCCCACCGACGAAGACGTCCTGGACTCCCGGAACCGCCCGGAGCCGGGCGGCCACCTCGGCCCGGTCGGCATCGTAGATGTCGAGCAGAACCTGGTGGGTGGCGAACCGCAACGGCAGGTACCGCTCGTCTTCGAACCGGCGGGTCTGGGAGTCCACCACGGTCTGCAGGGCGATGGCGCCGGCCAGGACGACGACGACGCCGCTGACCACCCGGGCCGGTGTGCCGCTGTCCAACTGCAACCGCCGCACCGCCAACTGTGCGGCCGGCCGGCCGCCGTGCACCCGGGCGACCACGCGCTCCAGCAACCAGGGCAACAGGATCGGGATGCCGGCCAGCAGCAGCGCGACGCCGACCACCACCGCCGGCACCCAGTTGTCGCTGCTGCTGGACACGTCGCCCTGACCGAGGATCAGCGTCACGCCGGCGCCGATCGGGACCAGCCGCCACCACAGCCGGCGGCGGACCGGCCGGCCGCGGCGCAGCACGCCGAGCGGCTCGATGATCGTGCGGCGCCGCGCGGCGAGCGCGGCGCCGACGGCCATACCCGGTACCAGCAACGCGATCAGCAGCACCAGCGGCCACGGCGGGGACACGTCCTGCGGGAACGGGCGCACCCCGAGGATCGGGAACTCGCCGACCATCGTGCGGAACGCGAGGAAGAGCCCGACGCCGAAGGCCAGCCCGGTGACCGCGCTGGTCAGCGACTCCGCCGCGGCGATCCGTCTGGTCTGCCGGGTGTCGGCGCCGACCAGGCGCAGCGCGGCGAGCCGGCGATCCCGCTCGGCTCCGGCGATCCGGGCGCTCATGGCGATGAAGACGAACACCGGCACCAGCAGCACGACCGTGCCGACCGAGATCAGCACGGTCAGTTCGCCGGGCAGGGCGTCCGTTTGCGCCCAGCCGTACCGGTACACCGGTTGCGCGTTGTGCGCGCCGACCCCGGCGTCGCCGGCATAGAAGACCAGCTCGGTCGGGTCGGTCACCCCGTCCCGGCCGATGGTGCCGATCACCCGCTGCGGGAACCGGGGCCGCAGCTGCGCACCCGCCGGACCGGCGAGCAGTTCGGCCAGCGGCTCGGACAGCACGATCTCGCCATGTCCGGGTAACCGGGACACGCCGGGCGGCATCGGGTGGCGCGGACCGCCGGAGTTGACGTAGAAGCCGCTGATCTCCAGATCGCGATAGCTCGCGTCGGCCCACCGCAGGTACAGCGGGTCGACGCCGGGGACCGGCTCCGGCCAGGCGACCTGGGCGCTCTGCCGGGCTGTGCGGGCGTCGAACATCGGTCCGGTCGACGCCGCGATCAGCAGCACCGCGACCGCGAGGCCGATGCCGATGGTGCTGAGCACCAGCCGGGCCACCCCTGTCTTGGAGGTCCGGCCGCCCCCGATGGCCAGCCGGACCCCCAAGCGCAGGTCGCTCACCCATTGGGTGAGCCAGGTGCCCCGACCCCGAACCGGGGCACCATCCCCCTGGTTGGTCCTCACCCCGTGGTCCCCACCTGTTCCAGGTCGAACTGCCGGGTCCGCCCGTCCCGCACGATCACCTCGCGGTCGGAGTAGGCGGCCACCCGCGGCTCGTGGGTGACCAGGACGACCGCCGTGTTGGTCTGCTTGACGGCGTCGATCAGCAGCGACATGACCCGCTCGCCGTTGAACGAGTCGAGCGCGCCGGTCGGCTCGTCGGCGAAGACCACCGCGGGCCCGGTCACCAGGGCCCGGGCCATCGCCACCCGCTGGCCCTGCCCGCCGGAGACGTCTCCGGGGCGGTTGCCGGCCACGTCGGCGACCTCGAGCCGGCCGAGCCAGTCCACGGCGATCCGCTCGGCCTGGCCGCGCCGCATCCCGTTCAGCCGCAGTGGCAGCGCGACGTTCTCCACGCAGCTCAGCTCCGGGACCAACTGTCCGAACTGGAACACGAAGCCGAACTCGGTGCGCCGCAAGGCACTGCGCGGCCCGTCGGACAGCGCGGAGATCGCCTGGCCGCGGTAGTGCACGGTGCCGGCGTCCGGCTGGATGATGCCGGCCAGGCAGTGCAGGAACGTGGACTTGCCGGACCCGGACGGCCCCATCACCGCGACGATCTCGCCCGGCCACAGCGCCAGCCCGGCGCCGGCCAGGGCCGCCGTCGGGCCGAACGACTTGTGCAGGTCGGTGCCGCGCAGCAGCGGCGGATCGGCGGTCATGGCAGCACCTGCTTGGCCAGGTCGTCGAGCCGGGCGGCGGTCAGTTCCAGCCAGCGCAGGTCCGCCTCCAGGTGGAACAGCGCGTGGTCGCAGACCAACTGGTCGGCCAGGTCGCCGGTGCGCTTGCGGGCGGTGAAGGTACGCATGGCCTGGAGGTGCTCGGCGCGCTGGGTGTCCAGCACCTCGGCGGCGCTGCGCCGGGTCAGCAGCGCCAGCACGACCTTGGTGTAGAGCGTGCTCTGCAGGTAGAGATCGGGCTTCTCGGCCCGGCCGAGCCAGGCCGCCACGTCGGTGACCCCGGCGTTGGTGATCGCGTACCGCTTGCGGTCCGGCCCGCCCCCCGGCTCGACGCCGCTCTCCTCGACCAGCCCGTTGCGCAGCAGCCGGGACAGCGTGGCGTACACCTGCCCGTAGTGCAGCGGCCGGTCCTGCCCGAACCGCTCGTCGTACACCCGCTTGAGGTCGTACCCGTGCCGCGGCCCGCTCTCCAGCAGGCCGAGCAGGGTGTGCCCGATCGACATGCGGACAGCCTAGGGCCAGCTATACCTGGTGTCTATACACTCAGTTTCTAGTTAGCTGATCAGCTGGGCGACGGTGTAGATCACCAGCCCGGCAAGGGCGCCGACCACGGTGCCGTTGATCCGGATGAACTGCAGGTCCCGGCCCACCTGCAGCTCCACCTTGCGCGAGGTCTCCTCGGCGTCCCAGCGGGCCACCGTGTCGGTGATCAGCGTGATGATCTCGGCCCGGTAGTTGAGCACCACGTAGGCCGCGGCACCCTCCACCCAGCCGTCCACCTTGCCGCGCAGCGCGTCGTCCTCGACCAGCCGGGCGCCCAGCGAGATCAGCCCGTCGCGGACCCGGGTGCGCAGCTCGCTGGACGGATCGTCGGCCGCGTCCAGCAGCATCCGCTTGGCGGTCGACCAGGTGGCGCCGATCAGGTTCTGCACCTCCGGGTGCTCCAGCACCTGATGCTTGACCTGCTCGGCCCGCTGCATGGTCACCGGGTCGGTCTGCAGGTCGGCCGCGAACTCCACCAGGAACCGGTCCACCGCGACCCGCATCGGGTGGTTCACGTCGGTCTTGACCATCCAGGCGAACGACAGCACCTCGCCGTACACCTTGTCCGCCACCATCGCGTCGACGAACTTCGGCGACCAGGTGGGCGCCCGGTCCGACACCACCCGCAGCACCGTGTCGTGGTTGTCCTTGACCCATTCGTAGGCCCGGTCGCACACCAGGTCCACCAGCTTGTGGTGGGCCCGGTCGGCGAACACCCCGGCCAGCAGCTTGCCCAGCGGCGGACCCCACGGAATCCCCACCACCCGGCGCACCACGGCCTGCTCGAGGACCGCCTGCACGTCCTCGTCGCGCAGCACGGTCATCAGGCCGCGCACCATCGCGGCCAGTTCCGAGGTGACCCGCTCGGCGTTGTCCGGCACGGAAAGCCAGCCGCCCAGCCGCGCGGACACCCCGACGTTGCGCAGCCGGTTGCGGACCACCTGCTCGGACAGGAAGTTCGTGCCGACGAAATCACCGAGACTGTCGCCGAGCGCGTCCTTGCGGGTCGGGATGATCGCGGTGTGCGGGATCGGGATCCCGAGCGGATGCCGGAACAGCGCGGTCACCGCGAACCAGTCGGCCAGCGCGCCGACCATGCCCGCCTCGGCGGCCGCCTTCAGGTAGCCGACCCAGCCGGGCGCGCCCGCCGACTGCCAGATCGTGGTCACCAGGAAGATCACCGTCGCGCCGAGCAGGAAGGACAGCGCGACCAGCTTCATCTTGCGCAGGGCGCGGCGCTTGCCCTCCTCGTCCGGCACGGGCGGGAGCGCGCTCGGCCGGACCGGCGCCGGGGCGGTCAGTTGCTGCACCACACCATTGTCCGTGAGGATTGCTGCTCGTGCCCCCAACCCCGCTCATCCCGCGCCTGCGCCCGTTCGTCTCCACGATCTTCGAGGAGATCAACGTCCTGGCTGTCGCGAACGACGCCGTCAACCTCGGCCAGGGTGCGCCGGACACCGACGGACCGCCCGGGATGCTCGAAGAGGCGCGCCGGGCGATCTCGGCCGGCCTCAACCAGTACCCGCCCGGCCCGGGGCGGCCCGAGCTGCGGGCGGCGATCGCCGAGCAGCGCGCCGGCTACGGCACCGTGTTCGACCCGGACACCGAGGTGCTGGTCACCGTCGGCGCCACCGAGGCGATCGCGGCGGCGCTGCTGGCCCTGGTCGAGCCGGGCGACGAGGTGGTGCTGATCGAGCCCTACTACGACTCCTACGCCGCGTCGGTGGCCCTGGCCGGCGCCACCCGCCGCACCGTCTCGCTGCGCGCCGAGCCGTCCGGGCGGTTCGGCCTCGACCTCGACGCGCTGCGGGCGGCGATCGGGCCGCGCACCAAGGCGTTGCTGCTGAACACGCCGCACAACCCGACCGGCTCCGTGTTCACCCACGACGAGCTGACCGCGGTGGCACGGCTGTGCGTCGAGCACGACCTGATCGCCATCGTCGACGAGGTGTACGAGGTCCTGGTCTACGACGGCCGCACGCACGTGCCGCTCGGCTCGCTGCCCGGCATGGCCGAGCGCACCCTGACGATCTCCAGCGCCGGCAAGATGTTCAACTGCACCGGCTGGAAGATCGGTTGGGTGTGTGGCCCGGCGCCGCTGGTGGCGGCGGTGCGGGCGGTCAAGCAGTTCCTCACCTTCGTCGGCGGCGCGCCGTTCCAGCCGGCGGTGGCGCACGCGCTGCGCGCCGAGTCGGACTGGGTGCGCGGGCTGCGCGCCGAGCTCGCCGGCAAGCGCGACCGGCTCTCCGCCGGTCTCGCCGAGGCGGGCTTCGCGGTGCACCGGTGCGACGGCACCTACTTCGTCTGCGCCGACATCCGTCCGCTCGGCTACACCGACGGCGCCCAGCTGTGCCGCGAGCTGCCCGAACGGATCGGCGTGGCCGCCGTGCCGGTGCAGGTGTTCACCGACGACCCGAAGTCCTGGCAACACGTCATCCGGTTCAGCTTCTGCAAGCGGGACGAGGTGCTGGACCGGGCCATCGAACGGTTGCACAAGCTGGCGGTGTAGCCAGCGCGAACGCGGCGGTCGCGGCCGCGACCAGCTCGGCCGGCACCGGATCGCACCGGCGCAGCAGCGTGCCCAGCTCGGTGAGCAGGTCGAGGTCGTCCTCGGGCAGCGGGCCGGTCATGCCAGCGTCTCCTCGCTCAGGCCGACCCTGGCCAGCTCCCGGCGCAGCTCGTGCAGGCAGCGGCCGCGGGTCGGGCCGATGCTGCCCGGCTTGGTCCCGATCGAACGCGCCACCTGGGCGTAGCTGAGGTCGGGTGCGTGCGCGAGCAGCCAGAGCAGGCGCTGGCAGCGGTCCGGCAGGGCGGCGAACGCCCGCCAGAGCAGCCGGTCCCGGGCGCTGCGCATGGCCCGCTGCTCCGGCCGGTGGTCCGGGCACGGGTCCTCGATCAGGTCCGGCAGCTCGACCGGCCGGTCCGGCGGGCGCACCCGCAGCGCCTCCCGGCGGGCCGTGGTGGCCAGCCATCCGGCCAGCCGGTCCGGCCGGCGCAGCCGGGCCAGGTGCTCGGCGAGGGCAACCCAGGTGTTCTGGCTGACGTCGTTGCGGTCCGCGGCGCCCAGCCGGTGCGCGGCGGCCACCCGCCACACCACCGGTGCGTAACGCCGGACGAGCTCATGCCAGGCCGCCTGGTCGCGCGCCCGGGCCAGCAGAACCAGGTCGGTCACCCCGAGCTGATCATGAGAGGTCCACATGCCGGTGGGACGGCACAGGTCACGGCGCGGAGCCGGACGGACCCGAGAATGAGTAGCCCTACTCAGGGGTTGGCCGGTGCGCTCACCGTCGGTCGCTGACGGAACGTGACACCACCCGACAACGGTGTTCCGTAACGTCTATCCGGGTGTATTCGGTCAAACCAGGGTGCACAGCGGCGCGAGGGTGCTGGATAGTGGGCTGCGTCGGGGTGCACGTGCAGACGCGGGAGGGGTGCCCGAGAGTGGGGTTCGCAATGGACGGCACGATCCGAGCGCGCGTCGCCGGGCACCGGGCTACCCGGGTGCTACGCGACGTGCTCACGGTCTCCGTTCTCGCGACTCTCGGTTGGCTGCTCATGACGCTGCTCGGCTCGGGTTCCGCCGCCGCGGACAACGCGGCCGACGAGACCGGCACGCCGGCCGACGGCCTGCTGGGCAGCCTGGCCGGCACCGTGGAGACCCTCACCGGCGGGCTGTTCGACCAGGCTCCCGACGCGATCACCCCGCTCCCGGACCAGCCGCCGGTCCCGCTGCCGGCTCCGGACGTGCCGCCCGCGCCGGCGAACCCGCCCGCTCCGGCCTCGGACCAGACCGCACTGGCGGCCCAGAGTTGGTCATTCGGCGGCCCCGCCACGGGCAGCCGAGCGGCGACCGCGCCCCGGCGCCCGGCCGTCATCGCGGCCGCGGCGCCCGCGACCGTCCCAACCGGGACGGCGGTCGCGCCGAGCCCGCCGCTCGAGAACGAGGAGCGGCCCGGCGCGATCCCGGCCGGACCGTCCGCGCCGGTCGCACCGGCCGGCGGTGTCACCTGTGGACCTGACGCCCCGGGCGGCTTCGTCGTCCTGTCCGGACCGGACAGACCCGAACCGCCGGCCGGGTCGGCCCCAGCCGACCGTGGCGGAAGCGCAGCCGGTCGGCATCCGGCCTCGCCGACCCCGACGCCCGACTGACTCCGGGCCTCGCGCCCACCTCCGGCGACTCCGCCGACTCCCCTCCCCCCGAACAACTCCAGACACGCCA
>NZ_DASTBH010000383.1:0-4449 GCF_035712165.1 Actinophytocola sp.
GCCGGCGTTCCCGCGAGGCGCGGGACGGCTTGGTCGGCCGCCGGGCGGCGGCCGGGGGTGCGGCAGCGGCGCGGAGCAGGTCGGCCAGCCGGTCCCGGGCGGCGGCGCGGTTGGCGAGCTGGGCGCGGTGCTCGCTGGCGGCGATGGTGAGCACGCCGTCGACCAGCCGGCCGGACAGCCGGTCCAGCATCCGCGGCCGCAGCCAGTCCGGCACCGACGGCGAACGAGCGATGTCGAAGGACAGCTCAACCCGGCTGTCGGCGGTGTTCACGCCCTGGCCGCCTGGCCCGGACGACCGGGAGAACCGCTCGCGCAGCTCGGTCGCCGGGATCACCAGCGACCGGGTCACGGGCAGGTTCTCGGGCATCCCCACAGGTTAAGCACCCCCACCCACCCCGCGAAACGCCATTTCGGCAAGCCCGTACCCGCCCACCCTAGAAGCGCGGGTGGTCGCCGCGGAGGGTGACGGGGGCTTCCTCGTCCGGGTTGGGGATGACGTCGCCGAGCACCCAGGCCGGCACGTGGCGGGCGGTGAGGATGGCCAGGGCGCGGTCCACGTCGGCCGGCTCGACGACGGCGACCATGCCGACGCCCATGTTGAACGTGCGCTCCATCTCGGCCCGCTCCACCCGGCCGCGCTGGGCGATCATCGAGAACACCGGTGCCGGGCTCCAGGTGCCGCGCTCCAGCACGGCCCGCAGCCCGGGCGGGATCACCCGGGCCAGGTTTCCGGCCAGCCCGCCGCCGGTGACGTGCGCGAACGTGCGCACCTCGGTCTCGGCGGCCAGCGCCAGGCAGTCCTTGGCGTAGATCCGGGTCGGCTCCAGCATCTCCTCGCCCAGCGTGCGGCCGAACTCCTCGACCATGCCGTCCAGCCGCATCCGCGCGATGTCCAGCAGCACGTGCCGGGCCAGCGAGTAGCCGTTGGAGTGCAGCCCGGAGGAGGCCATCCCGATCACCACGTCACCCGGCCGGACCCGGTCCGGACCGAGCACCTTGTCCGCCTCGACCACACCGATCCCGGTCGCCGACAGGTCGTAGCCGCCCTCGGCCATCAGGCCCGGGTGCTCGGCCGTCTCCCCGCCGAGCAGCGCGCAACCGGCCTGCACACAGCCTTCGGAGATGCCCTTGACCAGCCCGGCGACCAGGTCCGGCAGCACCTTGCCGACCGCGATGTAGTCCTGCAGGAACAGCGGCTCGGCCCCGCACACCACCAGGTCGTCGACCACCATCGCGACCAGGTCGATACCCACCGTGTCATGGATGCCCAGGGCCTGGGCCACCGCCGTCTTGGTGCCCACCCCGTCGGTCGAGGAGGCGAGCAGCGGCTCGGACCACCGGTCCAGGCGCAGTTTGAACAGGCCGGCGAAGCCGCCGATCCCGCCGATCACCTCGGGCCGTTGGGCGCGCTGCGCCCACGGCTTGAGTTGTTCGACGGCCGCCTCGCCGGCTTCGATGCTCACGCCGGCGGCGGCGTAGGTGGCGGGTGGGGGTTCGGAGGAGGCGTCGGTCATCGGTCCAGTCGAATTCGGTCGGGGTGGCCACAGCGTCAGGGTCGCTGCAATGCCTCCTCGGCACCGTACCCGGCGGGCAACACCGGCGTGGCGGAGCCGCCGATTCCCCGGCCGAGACCCTCCAGCCGGAACTTCCCGGCCATCGCGTCCTGCGGCAACGGGATCGGGTAGTCACCGTCGAAGCACGCCGAGCACAGCCGCGTCCTGGGCTGCTCGGTCGCCGCGATCAACCCTTCCAGGGACACGTAGCCCAGCGAGTCGGCGCCGATGGACCGCCGCACCCCGTCGGCGTCCAAGCCGTTGGCGATCAGCTCGGCACGCGAGGCGAAGTCGATCCCGTAGAAGCACGGCCAGCGCACCGGCGGCGACGCGATCCGCACGTGCACCTCGACCGCGCCGGACTCGCGCAGCATCCGCACCAGCGCCCGCTGGGTGTTGCCGCGCACGATCGAGTCGTCCACCACCACCAGCCGCTTGCCCCGGATCACGTCGCGCAGCGGGTTGAGCTTGAGCCGGATGCCGAGCTGGCGGATGGTCTGCGACGGCTGGATGAAGGTGCGGCCCACGTAGGCGTTCTTGACCAGACCCGACCCGTACGGGATGCCGGAGGCCTGCGCGTAGCCGATCGCGGCCGGCGTGCCCGACTCCGGCACCGGGATCACCAGGTCGGCCTCGGCCGGCGCCTCGTCGGCCAGCCTGCGGCCGATGTCCACCCGGCTGGCGTGCACGGACCGGCCGCTGATCGTGGTGTCCGGCCGGGCCAGGTAGACGAACTCGAACACGCAGCCCTTCGGCTCCGGGTTGGCGAACCGGGACGAGCGCAGCCCGCCCTCGTCGATGGCCAGCAGCTCGCCCGGTTCGACCTCCCGCACGAACGAGGCGCCGACGATGTCCAGTGCGGCGGTCTCGCTGGCCACCACCCAGCCCCGGGCCAGCCGGCCGAGCACCAGCGGCCGGACCCCGTGCGGGTCGCGCGCGGCGTAGAGCGTGTCCTCGTCGGCGAAGACCAGGCAGAACGCGCCGCGCACCATGGGCAGCAGCTCAAGCGCGGCCTGCTCCAGCCCGCGGTCGGCCGCCGTGGCGGCGAGCAGCCCGGTGAGCAGGTCGGAGTCGGTCGTCGCGCCGGTGCCGGTGGCCACCCCCGCGGCCTGCGCCAGTTCCAGCAGGTCGGCGGTGTTCACCAGGTTGCCGTTGTGCCCGAGGGACAGCCCGCCGCCGACTCTGGTGGTGCGGAACGTCGGCTGGGCGTTCTCCCAGGTGGTCGAGCCGGTGGTGGAGTAGCGGCAGTGCCCGACCGCGACGTGCCCGCGCAGCGAGGACAGCACCTGCTCGTCGAAGACCTGGCTGACCAGGCCGAGGTCCTTGAACACCACGATCTGCTGGCCGTCGGACACCGAGATGCCGGCCGCCTCCTGCCCGCGGTGCTGCAACGCGTACAGGCCGTAGTAGGTGAGCTTGGAAACCTCTTCGCCGGGGGCCCAGACCCCGAAAACTCCACATTCCTCTCGGGGCTCGGGGTCGGATCCAGCGTCGAACTGGTCGGTAGCCACCGAAGCGTCTCCAGGGGGTGGGGTCAGCTATGTCCCCGAGTGTAGGTGCTCCGCAGGGCCATCCGGGCTACCCGGAAGGGTGGGTCGCCCCACACTCCAAGATTCACAACCGCACAATGGGGAGGAACCGGGCCAGGTCCGCCCGGGTGCCGGATGCTGTCACCCGGCCGGCACGCACCGCGTCCGTCCACTGTAGACGGCCGGCGGCCAGCTCCAGCCAGGTGCGCGGGTCGGTCTCGATCACGTTGGCCGGGGTGCCCCGGGTGTGCCGAGGCCCCTCGACGCACTGCACCGCGGCGAACGGCGGCACCCGGACCTCGACGGTGTTGCCGGGCGCGAGCTGGGCCAGGGTGCGCAGGCTCAACCGCACCGCGGTGGCCACCGTGGCCCGGTCCGGCTGCTCGCCGCCGGAGAGCCAGGGTTGCACGGCCGCCATCCCCTCCCGCAGCTCATGCGGATCGACGGCGCGGCGCACTTAGTCCTCGGCGGTCTTGGTGATCTCGGTCAGCAGCTGGTCCAGGTGCTGGATCAGCTTGCGCGAGTCGGCCGGGGAGATCGTGGTCCACAGCACCCCGTCCTGGGCGGCGCGGCGGATCTGCACGTAGCGGCCGTCCTCGGTGTCGAAGAACGACACCACCCGGTCGGCCCGGAGCCGGCGGCCGAGCCGGTCCCGCGCGGCGGCGCCGAAGTTGCCGGTGCCGTGCACGTCCTTGATCATGCCGGCCAGCGCGTCCGCGTCGTCGGGGCGCACGCCCCGGTCCAGCAGGGCCGCGTGGAACCCCTGCTGGGTGCCGCCCGCGGCGTTGGCCGCGGCCTCGAAGTCCGCGCTGCGCAACGAAACCGACTGCCCGGTGCCGGCCGGACGGTCCGGCAGCAGCTCGACGGCGAGCGCGGCGAGGTTGCCGCCGGAGGCGCGGCGCAGCGTGACCTCGTCACCGGCCAGCACCGCGATCGCGGCGGAGTTGCCGGCCGCGGCCACGATCAGCCGAACGCCGCGTTCCACGTAGGCGCGGCCGTCGACCTCGCGCTCGGGCCGGGACAGCAGCCGCAACACGTAGTCGATCTCCGGGTGGACCGCGACCGGCCGGCCGAGCCCACGACCCTCGAGGTCGGACCACGCCCGCTGTTCCAGCGTGGCCCGCTCCTCGTAGGTCTTGCCGGGTGAGGGCACCTTCACCACCAGCGGCATCGAGCCGAGCTGAAGGTGCTCCCACAGCACGTCGAACTCGAGCGCCGAGATGACCACGGGATCGTGGTCGACCTCCGGTTCGGTCCCCAGGCCCAAGATCGTCACTTCTCTTCCAGGTTCGGGTCCTCACCGATCACCGCGGGAGACACCATGCGGTCGTCGCCGAACACGTCGGTGGTCTCCAGCAGGTAGTCCG
>NZ_DASTBH010000384.1:0-3044 GCF_035712165.1 Actinophytocola sp.
GGTAAGCAGAGCAAAGACATCCCAGGAGCTTGGGTGTCAAGCAGCGGCCTCGCTGGGGTGGTGTGACCAGGCGGTGGTTTCGTCGTAGGCGGTGGCGGTTTTGAGGCATCCGTGCAGGATGCCGACGAGCCGGTTGGCGAGTTGGCGCAGGGCGGCGTTGTGGGTGGCGCCGCGGGCGCGTTGCCGGTCGTAGTAGGCGCGGGCGCCTGGGGAGTTGCGCAGGGACGTGAAGGCCTGGGTCAGCAGTGCGTCGATGAGCCGGTCGTTGTGCACGAACCGGGCGGCGACGGTCCTCTTCTTGCCTGAAGCGCGGGTGATCGGGCTGGTCGCGGCGTAGTTCTTACGAGCCTTCGCCGAGGCGTAGCGGTGGTGGTCGTCGCCGAACTCGGCGAGCACCCGGGCGCCGAGGATGACACCGAGTCCGGGTTGGGACAGGATGATCTCAGCGTCCGGGTGCCGGCCAAAATGGGCCTCCACCTGCCCTTGCATGGCCTTGACCTGCTCGTTGAGAGTGACCAGCAACGCGACCAGCGCCCGCACTGTCGCGGCGTACGCGGCGATGACCACGGCCGGCTGGCCCAGGTGCTCGGCACGCAGGGCGGCCTGGATCGCGGCGGCCTTGGCCGTAATGTCACGGCGGCGGGCCCGGGTGAGAGCCGCGCTGATCTGCGCCAGGCTCAACCGGGCGGCGGCGGCCGGGTCGGGCGCCTTGGCCAACAGTTCCAAAGCGTCGGCGGCGTCCAGGTCGGTGAACGCGGCCAGCGCGGCCGGGAAGTACTCCCGCAACGCGTGCCGCAACCGCTGGACCGCACGGGTGCGCTCCCAGATCAGGGTCTTGTGCATCCGGGTGACCACCTTGACCGCCCCCGCCTCGGCCGAGTCCCCGGCGATCGGGCGTAGCTGGTGGGAGTCGGTGCGCACCATGTCGGCCAGCAGGTGCGCGTCCGCCGCGTCGCTCTTGGCCCCCGACACCGCCAGACGTTGCCGATAGCGGGCCGCCTGCAACGGGTTCACCGGATACACCGTGTACCCGGCGGCGACCAGCGCCTGCACCCACGGACCCCGGTCGGTCTCGATGCCGATCTTCACCCGCCCGTCGGCGTCCTCGGCGTCGACGTCGTCGCCGAGCGCCTGACCGATCATTGCGTGCAGCCTGGCCATGCCCGCCACGCCCTCCGGCAGCCGGGCCTTGGCCAGCCGGCGACCGCAAGCGTCCATCACCTCCACATCGTGGTGGTCCTGCGCCCAGTCATCTCCCACGAACAGCAACGCGTCTCCCCCTGCCAAGCCGAGCACCGCACGATCACCGCAGATAGCCAGGAGGAGAACCATCAGCGACCTAATGAAACAGTGCTCACGCCGCAACCGGGCGGGCACGACATCCCATCAGCGATCAACTCTCCACACCGACCAGCCGGGGCACGATCTTTGCTCAGGACTCAACGTCCAGGAGTCACGAGTGCTCACCAACTAGCGGCTACCAACCCACCAGGAGTCTGCCCGATGGCCCACTCCCAGAACTCATTAGGGAGTCGGAAGGGCGGTGGCTCGGCTGGCGCAGGCGTGTCAAGGAATCGACGACGCGCGACACTAGCTCGCCCTGGGGCGCCGCCGATCTGGACTGAGGAGCGCAGGGAGCGCAGCGACCGGAGCGACGAGGGAAGACGGCGGTTGACAAGCCCCAGGGCCGCGCGAGCGGAGCGAGCGCCGGTTAGCTCCGCCCGGCGCGGGTGGCGAGCTGGTCCAGGCCGATCACGATGCCGCCCGTCAGGTCGCCGCCGCCGAACGCCGCCGCCATCGACAGCGCGGCCAGCTTGGCGTCCCGGTCCGGTATCCGCCGGCGCGCCTGCGCCCCGGTGACGATCTCCAGCACCCGCTGGGCCGGTGACACCGCCAGCAGCACCGACCTGGCCGGGTCGGGAAGCTGGCCGTGCAGCTTCTCCGCGTGGCCGCGCGTCGGCTCCTCCAGGTCGCCCACGTACACGCTGAACGTCAGCCCGGTAGACGAGTCGGCGACCCGCAGCGCCTGGTCCAGCCGCAGCAGCTGGCGCGTCGTGAACGGCCCTTCCAACACGTCCTGACCGGTCGCGCCCGCGGCGCCGGTCGGGTTCTCACCAGCGGTCACTTGCGCCTCCCGTCGACCCCTGCTGCGGCGCCGCGTGCCGCTCGCCACCGCCGGAGGTGAGCGCCGGCCGCTGTGCCTCGCCGGCGACAGCCACCGCGGCCGCCTTCTCGACGGCCGACAGGAACCAGACGGGCGCCGCCTCGTACGGGCGGCCGGGTCGGTACCGCTTGCCGCCGGTATCGCTGTTCGGCCGTCCGCCGGCGTACGCCAGCCCGCCGACGACCAACGCGATGAGCAACGGCACCACGGCGAACCAGAACACCGTCTCGAAAACGGACACGCAACGCCCCCAAGGCGTCAATTTCCAGGGTCGGACATCACGGTAGCCGAGGCCGTGGCGCGCCAGATCGCGGGGTGGCGGTCCCGCCACGGCAGCAGCCGCTCCACCTCGGCGGCGACGGCCAGCAGGAGCGCGTCGGCGCCCATCGGCGCGGCCAGCATGACCCCCACCGGCAGGCCGGACTCGTCGGTGCCGGTCGGCAGCGAGACCGCCGGCTGGCCGGTCACGTTGTAGGCGGCGCAGAAGGGCGAGAACCGGCGCTGCCGGTCGAAGTCGTCCGCCGGGTCGCCGGTGTCGGTGAACCAGCCGACCGGCGCCTGCGGCACCGCCAGGGTGGGCGAGAGCAGCAGGTCCACGCCGGCCTGGGCGGCCACGCCGTGGCGCGCCCGCAGGTGCAACTCGGCGAGCGTGGCCATCAGCCCACCGGCGCTCAGCGCCGCACCGCGCCGGCGCAGCCACCGGGTCAGCGGCAGCAGCCGGTCCTCCCGCTCCGCCGGCACCGGGGCCAGCGACAGCGCGTACCAGAGCTGTTCGAACAGCGGCCACACGTCGGGGCCGAACGGCGCCGGCACCTCGACCACCTCGTGGCCGGCGCCGGCCAGGGCCGCGGCGACCGCGTCGACCGCGGCCAGGCAGGCC
>NZ_DASTBH010000385.1:0-11608 GCF_035712165.1 Actinophytocola sp.
TTGGAGCACAACCCGTGGCTGTTCGACGGCGGGGTGGAATGGGAGGGCACGCTGTGGACCGCGGCCGGGCCGAACCTGTTCACGTTCCTGCCGCCTGCGCTGCGCGGTTATCCGGCCGGGGACGCCCGGCAGGTGCTCGACGCCGGGTTCGCGCCGGGTTCGGAGTTCCTGTGGGACTACCACTACCGGGTCTACTGGGACCTCACCCAGCGGATCTACCGGCAGGAGTTCGACCCGTCCTACGCCGGCGCCGAGGCCGACTACGACTACGCCGCCCGGCCGGAGTCGGTGCACCGGGCGGTGCGGCGGGTCTCGCTCACCGGGCGGATCACCCGGCCGCTGATCACGTTGCACGGCACCCTGGACGCGCTGCTGCCGATCTCCCAGGACTCCGACGAGTACGCCCGGATGGTCGACCGGGCCGGCCGGGACCGGCTGTTCCGCTACTACCGCATCGAGGCCGGCAACCACGTCGACGGTCTGGTCGACGTCTACCCGGACCGGCTGCGTCCGATGGCCCCGTGCTTCCTGGCCGCGTTCGACGCCCTGGCCGGCTGGCTGCATGGCCGGTCGCCGGCGCCGTCGGCGACGGTCGGGCGGGATATGGCGTGCGCGTTCGGCCGGTAGCCCCTACGTTCTGCGCACATGACCGTCACGATCCGCGCCCAGCGCGCCGGTGAGCTCGACGTGGTCCGCGACGTGGCCGTCCGGGCCTTCCGGGACGAGGTGATCGGCGACCTGGTGGTGGCCCTGCAACAGGCTCCGGCCGGCGCCGCCGGCCGGTTCTACGTCGCGGAGTCCGATGATGGCCGCATCGTCGGCAGCACCATGCTCACCCGCTCGTGGGTGGACGCGCCCGCCCGGCTGCTCGAGGTTCTGGTGCTCAGCCCGCTCGCGGTGCTGCCCGACCACCAGGGCCAGGGCATCGGCGGCCGGCTGGTCACCCATGCCCTGCGGGAAGCCGAGGCCGCCGCCCCGCTCGTGTTCCTGGAGGGCGACCCCGCCTACTACGCCCGGTTCGGCTTCCGCGCGGCCGGGCCGCTCGGCTTCACCAAACCCTCGGTGCGCATCCCCGACGTCGCCTTCCAGGTGGTGACCCTGCCCGGCCACGAGCCCTGGATGACCGGCGCCCTCGTCTACGCCGAACAGTTCTGGTCGTTCGACTGCGTCGGCCTGCGCTCACCCGACCCGTCGGCGAACCCGGCGACCTGATTGCGGCCGTTGGCCTTGGCCCGGTACATGGCGGCGTCGGCGGCCTGGACGACTCGCTCGACCGTGGTGCCGGCGCCGGGGTACCTGGCCCCGCCGATGGAGGCGGACAGCCCGCCGATCCGCTGGTCCCGGAAGGTGACCTCGAGACCGGCGATGCGCGCGCGGATGCGTTCGGCGACCGCGCGGGCCTCCTGCTCGGTCAGGTCCGGCAGCAGCACCACGAACTCCTCACCGCCGAACCGGCCGACCGCGTCGGCCCGGCGGACGGTGGCGGTGATCGTGTCGGCGACCGCCCGCAGGACGGCGTCCCCGGCCAGGTGGCCGTGGGTGTCGTTGACCCGCTTGAAGTGGTCCAGGTCGACCATCAGCACGGTGACCGGGCCGGCGCCGGCCAACTGCTGGCGGGCCACCCGTTGCCAGCCGGCCGCGTTCCACACGCCGGTCTTGGCGTCCTGCCGGGCGTCGGACTCGAGTTGGCCGATGAGGGCGGCGCGGTGCAGGACGAACAGCGGCGCGATGGCGAGCACCGCCAGCGCGGGCTGCGTGACCAGGACGATCGCGGTCATGGCGCCCAGGCACAGCGTCGCGAACTCGAGCAGGTGGTCCGCCCAGCCGAACAGCACGCTGCGCAGCGGGCGGAGGTTCCGGTCGAGCGTGGGAATGATCAGGATCAGGTTGAGCAGAAAATACCCGGCGATACCGACGATGATCGGGGCGACGCCGGTTCCCACTGCCATCGCGGCGCGCTGGATCGCGTAACAGGTCAGCACCAGCGCGGCGGCGCCGAAAACGGTGCGGAACACGTGCACCCGTTTGAGCCGGTACCAGCTCCGCAGGTGCAGGTGCGTGTACAGCACCACGATCGCGACGGTGACCAGCGACATCGGTAGCAGCAGGGCGGCCGGCAGGAGCCATACCGAGGTCATGTTGATATAGCCGGTTTCCGTGGTGCGCCTGCGGGCCCGCTCGACCTGGCGGCCCAGTTCGGCCTGGGTCACGCCCATGGCGACGAGCAGCGCGAGAACGGCCAGATCCCGCGCGGACACGGCAACCCCGACCGTGGTCGCGACCGTGACCCCCACCGCGGCCAGCGACACCAGCAGGTGGTAGCCGACCTGCCGCGGTCGCTGCCGCCACAGCGGCCAGCGGTGAACCCGCAGAAGCCTGCCGGCCGGCAGGTCGTTGGCTGCACTCATGAGCGGTGTGCCCCTCAGCTCCGCGCATTCGGCCACCCTCGGGGAAAGGGCAATCCACGGCAGTATGACCGGAACTTTCCGGGCGTGTTCCGGATTTCGGCAATTCAGGTGAGGCCGTGCAGCCGGAGGGCGAGCTGGATCTCCAGGGCGCGGTCGGGATGCTGCCAGTCCTCGCCGAGCAGGGCGGAGATCCGGTCCAGGCGTTGCACGACGGTGTTGACGTGCACGTGCAGGATCTCCTTGGCGCGGGTGAGGTTGGCGCCGCAGTCGAAGTAGGTGCGCATGGTGTGGATGAGGTCGGTGCCGCGCCGGGAGTCGTAGTCCAGAACCGGGCCGAGAGTTTCGCGCACGTAGCCGGCCAGGTCGGTGCGGTCGCCGAGAAGTTGGCCCAGGAAACCGAGATCGGCCAGGGCGGCGCCCTGTCCGGTGCGGCCGAGGGCGGTCAGGGTGCGCACGCACCGGGCGGCCTCGGCGTGCGCGGCGGCCAGCGCCTCGGGACCGGCGGCCGGGCCGCTCGCTCCTACCGTGACCGGAAGGTCCACAGTGGACGTCAGTTCGGTGGCGAGCTTGGCCGCCAACTGCCCGGGGGACGGGTCGGCCACCAGGAGGACCACCTGCTCGGCATGCACCCCGACCAGAGCGGCGTACCGGCTGCAGGCCATGGCCAGCCGGCGCCGGGCGACCCCGTCGGCCGCGGCGATCAGCACCGCGTGCGGCGCGGTGAGGTCGATGCCGAGCCGGCGGGCCCGGGCCACCAGCGCACCGGGGTTGCGGCCGGGCGCGGTCAGCAGGTCGGCCAGCAACTCGCCGCGCACCTCCTCCTCGGCCTGGGTGACCGAGCGGCGCAGCAGGAACAGCAGCGCGGTGACCACGCTGGCCCGTTCGAACAGCCGCCGGTCCGCGTCGCCCAGGTCGGTGCGCCCGGTGAGCACCAGGCTGCCCAGCAGTTCCGGACCGGCCAGCACGGCACACACCCAGATGTCCGAAGTGGACACCGCCCGGCCGCTGGCCCGGGCCGCGGCGATGGCGGCCACCGGCGGCGGGACCGGCGCGGTGTCCGTCCTGGCCAGTTCGGTGTCCTCGGCGTCGAACACCACGATCCCGCCGCGCAGCACGCCGGCCACCGCGGCCGCCACGTCCGGGATGTCGCCGCCGCGCAGCACCAGGTCGGCCAGCCGGTCGTGCGCGTCGGCCGCCCGGCGCAGCGCCTGGTTGTGCGCGCTCACCTCGTCCAGCAGCCGGGCGTTGTCCAGGGCCACCGCGGCGTGGTTGGCCAGCGACGACAGCAGCGCGATCTCCTCGGCGGCCCACTCCCTCGGCGCCCGGTCGGCCGCGTACAGCACGCCGATGACCTTGTCCCCCAACGAGAGCGGCACGCCAAGGATCGCCACCAGGCCTTCCTCGCGGACCGCGCCGTCGATCGGCACGGTGTGCCGGAACCGGTCGTCGGCGGCGTAGCCGGAGGTGGCGTACGGCCGGGCGGTCTGCGCCACCAGCCCGCCGAGGCCCTCGCCCATGCCCAGCCGGACCTGCTGGAACAGCGCGGATGCCGAGCCGTCCGTGACCCGCATGTAGGTCTTGCCGCCCTGCTCGTCGTTGAGCGTCAGGTAGGACACGTCCGTGCCGAGCAGCGTGCGGGCCCGGTGCACGATCGAGCGCAGCACCGCGTCCGGGTCCCGCAGCCGGGCCAGATCGCTTGCCGTGTCGAACAACGCGGTCAGCTCGGCCTCGCGGCGGCGGTGCGCGGCGAGGGTGTTGTCGATGCGCAGCGCCAACTCGGTGGCGCGCGCCAGCCGCTCGCCGCTCGCGTCCTTGGCGAGCAGGTCGAGCAGCTGGCGCACCGCGTCGGAACCCGTGCCCACGTGGGTCATGTCGGCCACGTGGTCATGTCGTCCATCCGGTCATGTTGTCACCGTGTCCGCCTTCGCGCCGATCCGATCATCGGCCGGCACCTGGTCCGGCGTGGCGTCGTCCAGCGCGGTGCCCCTGGTCTCCCGGGCGGCCAGCACCGCGATCACGGTGAGCAGGCACATGCCGAGCATGTACAGCGAGATCGGAACCGTGCTGTCGTAGGCGGCGAGCAGCGCCACCGCGATGATCGGGGCGAGCGCGCCCGCGGCGATCGAGGCGAGCTGGTAGCCGATGGAAGCGCCGGAGTAGCGCACCCGGGTGCCGAACAGCTCGGAGAAGAACGCCGCCTGCGGGCCGTACATCGCGCCGTGCAGCACCAGCCCGACGGACACCGCGAGGGCCATCACCCAGAACGACTTCGTGTCCAGCAACAGGAAGAAGACGAACGCCCACACGCCCATGCCGATCGCCCCGAACAGGTACACCGGTTTGCGCCCGACCCGGTCGGACAGCGCGCCCCACAACGGGATCGTCACCAGGTGCACCGCGGACCCGATCAGCACCGCGTTCAGCCCGGCCGAGCGGGCCATGCCCAGCACGGTGGTGATGTACACGAGGATGAACGCGGTGATCACGTAGTAGGACATGTTCTCGGCCATCCGGGCGCCCATCGCGATCAGCAGCGAACGCCAGCCGCGGCGGACCACCTCGACGATCGGCGGGTGCTCCTTCGCCGTCGCGCGCTCGGCCCGGCGCGCGGCGGCCAGGAACACCGGCGACTCGGTCACGCTGAGCCGGATCCACAACCCGACCACCACCAGCACGGCCGAGAGCAGGAACGGGATCCGCCAGCCCCAGGACAGGAACGCGGCGTCGGACTGCACCGCGGCGAGGATCGCCAGCACCGCCGTGGCGAGCAGGTTTCCGCACGGCACCCCGGCCTGCGGCCAGGACGCCCAGAACCCCCGCCTGCGCGGGTCGCCGTGCTCGGAGACGATCAGCACCGCGCCGCCCCACTCGCCGCCGAGCGCGAAACCCTGCACCAGCCGCAGCAGCGTCAGCAGCAGCGGGGCCGCGACGCCGATCGCCGCGTAGGTCGGCAGCAGGCCGATCGCGAACGTGGCGATCCCCATCAGCACCAGGCTGACCACGAGCAACCGCTTGCGCCCCAACCGGTCCCCGAAGTGCCCGAACACCAGGCCGCCGATCGGCCGGGCGCCGAACCCGATGGCGTAGGTGAGAAACGCCAGCAGGGTGCCGGTGAGCGGGTCCGCGGTGGGGAAGAACAGCTTGTTGAACACCAGTGCCGCGGCCGAGTTGTACAGGAAGAAGTCGTACCACTCGATCGTGGTGCCGATCATGCTCGCGCTGACCACCCGGGCGAGACTCTGCCGGTCGGTGGTGGGGTTGGAGGACAAGGACATCACCGCACTTCGTTGGGGGGAAAGGTTGTCGGGAAAAGTCAGTTCGCGGTCCAGCCGCCGTCGATCGGCAGCGCCGCGCCGGTCAGCGCGGCCGCGTGGTCGCCGCACAGCCACAGCACCAGCGCGGCCACCTGCTCCGGCTCGATCAGCCGCTTGATCGCCGAGCGGTCCAGCAGGATCCGCTCGAGCACCTCGTCCTCGGCGATGCCGTGCAGCGCCGCCTGGGCCGCGATCTGGTTGGTGACCAGCGGGGTCCGGACGTAGCCGGGGTCGACGCAGTTGCTGGTCACGCCGTGCGCGGCCCCCTCGATCGCGGCGACCTTGGACAGGCCTTCCAGGGCGTGCTTGGCGGCCACGTAGGCGACCTTGTTGGCGCTGGCCCGCACGCCGTGCGCGCTGGAGATGTTCACGATCCGGCCCCAGCCGCGTGCGTACATGTGCGGCAGGCAGCGCCGGATCAGCAGGAACGGGGCGGTCACCATCAACCGCTGAAGCTCGGCGAACTTCTCCGGCGGGAACTCGTGCAGCGGCGCCACGTGCTGGGCCCCGGCGTTGTTGACCAGGATGTCGACGGCTTCGGGCAGCGTGTCGATGGTGCGGGGGTCGGCCAGGTCCACCACGTGCGCCCAGCCGCCGACCTCGGCGGTGGTCCGCTCGGCCGCGGCGCCGTCCCGGTCCACCACGTGCACCTTCGCGCCCGCGGCGGCCAGGGCCAGCACGCAGGCCCGGCCGATGCCCCCGGCGCCGCCGGTGACCAGCGCGATCCGGCCGTCCAGGTCGTTCGTCATGCCCTGTGACGTTAGGTTTCCGGTGCCGCCGCGACGATGTGGCCGCTCGCCACAACCTGGCGACCGGGCATGTCGGCGCCCGACATCCACGCGCGAACGGGCCGGCCTGCGTAGGGTGGTGATGTGATTTGTCCGAAGTGTCAGAACGTGATGCACACCGTCGACCGGATGGGAATCCACATCGACCAGTGCGACGGCTGCCGGGGGATCTTCCTGGACCGCGGTGAGCTTGAACAGATCGTCGGGGCCGAGCAGCGGCACTACCAGCCGGCCGCGCCGCCGCCCTACCGGTCCGACTCGCCTGCGCCCTACCGCGGCGGTCACGGCGGCTACCAGAACGCGGGCTATCGCGACTCGCCGCACGGCTACGGCCATGGCGGGTACAAGGACTCGCCGCACGGCTACGGGCACGGTGGCCGGCGCAAGAAGCGCAGCTTCCTCGAGGAGCTGTTCGACTGAACCTGATGATCTGTGCCGGCTGCGGCGAGTGGGCCGATCAGCCGGCGGTCGACGACGGCCCGGTGCTGGTCTGCGGGGCGTGCGGCCACCGGGAGCCGTTCCGGCGGCTGCCGCTGTTCGTGCTCACCGGGCCGAGCGGCACCGGCAAGTCGACGGTGTGCCGGCTGCTGGTCGAGCGCCTGGCCGACCGGGTCGTGGTGCTGGAGCAGGACCTGCTCTGGGTGGACGCGCTGCGTGACCCGCACGACGACTTCGGGGCGTTCCGCCGGACCTGGCTACGGATGATCGCGATGCTCAACCAGAACGGCCGCCCGGTGCTGCTGTGCGGCACCGTCGTGCCGCCCGAGCTCGAGCTCCGCCCGGAGCGGGTGCTCATCGGCGACACCCACTACCTGGCCCTGACCTGTGCCGACGGGCCGCTCGCGGAGCGCCTGCGGCGCCGGCCCGCCTGGCGCGAGTGGGACGAGCCGCGGATCGCCGAGATGATCGAGTTCAACCACTGGGTCCGGGCCAACGCCGCCACCACGGCCCCGCCCATGACCCTGCTCGACACCACCGCCCGCACCGTCGCCGAGACCGTCTCCGAGGTCACCACCTGGGTCACCGCCCGGCTGTGAGCGACCAGCGGTAGGGGCTGTCGGGGGTGTCCAGCCAGAGGTCCTGGGTGTCCGGGTCGACGGTGATGCCGAACCGGGAGCGGCGCGGGCGGCCGAGTTCACACCATTGGGCGTAGGCCTTCTCGGCTTCGTCCCAGAGGCGGCGCGGACCGCCCTGGGTGACCTGGTAGCCGTCGTCGGACCGGCGGTGGCGGACCCAGGAGCCGTCGGAGTGGACCAGCAGGACGGTGGGGCCGGTACTGGCGGGCAGGACGCCGGGCAGGTGCAGGCCGGCGAAGAACTCGAACGGGCTGGACGGGTTGGTCACCATGGACGCGGCCAGTTCGGTGCCCCGGGTGGCGCCGGGCGCGTCGGCCAGCCGGGCGAGGCGGTCGGAGTCGACGTGCCGGCGGTGCGCGCGCAGCGGCATGAACCGCCCGTCGTCGGCGAGCACCCGGCCCTGGCCGCCGCCGGCGCCGACGGTGATGCGCACCAGGCCGGCGCCGAGCGGGCGGTTCAGGGTGGTCACCACCACGCCCCCCGGCCGGGTCTGGGCCAGCCAGGGCCACGGCACGGTGGACACCGCGCAGGTGCACACCACCCGGTCGTACGGCGCGTCCGGCGGGTAGCCGGCGGCGCCGTCGGTGGCCACGCACGTCGGGTGGTAGCCGAGGGCGGCCAGCCGCCGCCGGGCGACCTCGACCAGCCGGCCGTCGATGTCCACGGTGACCAGCCGGCCGGCGCGGAGGCGATGGCAGAGCAGGGCCGCGTTGTAGCCGGTGCCGGTGCCGATCTCGAGCACCCGGTGGTCGTCGGCGACGTCCAGCGCCTCGAGCATCACCGCCATGATCGCCGGCATGCTGGACGAACTGGTCGGCATGCCGCGGATCTCGCCCCGGGCCCGGGCCAGCTCCCAACGCCGTGGGTCGTCGTCGAGCTGGGTGACCAGCACCCGGTTGGCGTAGACCTGCGCGAGCCAGTCATCGTCGCTAGAGTCGATCGCGGCCCAGCCGGTCGGGCTCACCGGCCGGAAGAACCGGGGCAGGAACTCGTGCCGCGGGACTTCGGTGAACGCGGCCCGCCACCGGTGATCGGCCAGCAACCGGTCGCGTTCCAGGGCGCGCACCAACCGCCCGCGGTGCCGGCGCGCGGCGCCCTCGACGTCGCCCTTGGTCGCCATCCCTACCACGGTAGTCGCCCTGTGACCGAGCACACCGGCAAAGTGCGAACTGGGTGCTTGCTAGAGCTAGCACCCGCGCGTAATGTCGAGATCGCGGAAGGGAGGCTCCCGGTGAACGAGTCGGTCGAGAAGGTCGCTGACAAGGTCTCCGATCTCGGCCGCGACATCGGCGAGTACATCCGGACGCAGCGCAACAACGCCAAGATCTCGTTGCGGCAGCTGGCGAAGCGGACCGGAGTGTCCAACCCGTACCTGAGCCAGATCGAGCGCGGGCTGCGCAAGCCGAGCGCGGAGATCCTGCAGCAGATCGCCAAGGGGCTGCGGATCTCGGCCGAGGCGCTGTACGTGCAGGCCGGGATCCTCGATCTGCCGGCGGGCGGCCCGGTGGTCGACGCGATCCGGGCGGACGCCGAGCTCACCGAGCGGCAGAAGCAGGTGCTGCTGGACGTCTACGAGTCCTTCCGCAGCGAGAACAAGGCAGTACGGTCCACAGTGGAGGGGTCTGATGTGGACGGCGAAACAGTAGTGAACGGGCCCCACACCGAGGAGTGAGCGAGAGAGATGACCATGCCGAAGGCGAAGGACGTGCGTAAGGCGCGCAAGCAGGCCGTGCAGGCGCTCGGCGCCGCCGCCGACCAGGTTCGCACCCCGCTGCTGGCCGCCATCGGCGCCGGCGACCTGGCCACCCAGGCAGTCGTCGACGCGGTCAACCGGACCCGCACCAAGGTCCGCGCCGGGACCGACGCGGCCAAGGGCGCCGTCGACGGGCTGCCCAGCGACCTGACCACGCTGCGCGAGAAGCTGGACCCGGCCGAGCTGCGCAAGCTGGTCGACGAGTACACCGAGGCGGCGACCAAGCTCTACCAGAAGCTGGCCGGCACCGGCGAGGACACCGTGGCCAAGCTGCGCTCCCAGCCGCAGGTCAAGAAGGCCCTCACCCAACTGGAGGAGGCCATCGCCACGCTGCAGGAGCGGGTCGGCGACGCCGCCGGTGACGCCCGCGAGCTGGCCGACGAGCTGCTCGCCCGGGTGAGCAAGCGCACCCGGTCGGTGGGCGAGAAGACCGCCCGCACGGTCAAGAAGGCGGCCGCCGAGGTCGCCGAGGACGTGCAGGAGGCCGGTGACGAGCTGGCCCACGAGGTCCGCAGCACCACCCGCAAGGCGGCCAACCGGACCGCACCCCGGCGCAGCACCGCGGCGAGCAAGACCGCCGCGAGCAAGACGACGCCGAGCAAGTAAGCACCTCGTTAATGCCCCATACGCGCCGGTCCACGTCGCGTATGGGGCATTTTTGCGGCGTCCCGTAGTCTTGGCATGTGCCGGAAGCCGCGCTATGGATCCTGTGGATCATCAAATGGGCCGCCGTACCAGTCGGTGTGTTCGCCTTCGTGCACGCGCTGATCCAGCGGCCGGACGCCTTCACCGCCGCCGACCGGATGACCAAACCGGCCTGGCTCGCCATCAACGCGGGTGCCGCAGTGGCCCTGCTGCTGTTCGACTTCGCGGGTTTCACGTGGATGTTCTGGATGGCCGGGCTGGTCGCCGCCCTGGTCTACATCGTCGACGTGCGGCCCAAGCTCAATGAGGCCCAGCGCGGCGGGAACAAGTGGTAACCGCGTGGACGATCGCGGGTTCGCTGCACGTCGAGGGCGCCGTCCGGCGACCCGACCTGCTCGGCGAGCCGGTCGCGAGCGCACTGGCCACGCTGCCGGATGCCGAGGCGATCGGCGTCGCGGCCATCGATCCCGACCTCGCTGACACCGCCGCGTTCTGCCAGGCCTACGGCACGCCGCTGGATGCCTCGGCGAACTGCGTGGTCGTGTCCGGCAAGCGGTCCGGTGTGGAGCGGTTCGCCGCCTGCCTGGTGCTGGCCACCACCCGGGCCGACGTGAACGGGGTGGTCCGCCGCCGGCTGGACGTCCGCAAGGCCTCGTTCGCGCCGATGGACACCGCGGTCGAGCTGACCGGCATGGCCTACGGCGGCATCACGCCGATCGGGCTGCCGGAGGGCTGGCCGCTGCTGGTCGACTCGGCGGTCGCCGAACTGCCCGAGCTGATCATCGGCAGCGGGATCCGGGGCAGCAAGCTGCTGGTGCCCGGCCCGGTGCTGGCCGCGCTGCCGGGCGCGGAGGTGGTCGAGGCCCTCGCCCGCTAGCTTTGGCCGGGTGGAGTTCCAAGACGTGGTGCGGCACCGCCGCATGATTCGAACCTATGACAGCAACCGTCCGGTGCCACCGGAGATCGTGGACCGGATGCTCTCCAACGCGGTGCGGGCGCCGTCGGCCGGCTTCTCCCAGGGCTGGGGCTTTCTCGCGCTGGAAGATCCGGCGGACCTCGCCCGGTTCCGCGACGTGTGCCGCCCGGAGGGTGGGGCGCAGGACTACCTCGCGATCACCTTCGAGGCGCCGCTGCTGATCGTGGTGCACTCCAACAAGGACGTCTACCTCGACCGCTACGCCAAGCCGGACAAGGGCGTCGCCGACCGGTCCGAGGACTGGTGGCCGGCGCCCTACTGGGACATCGACGCCGGCATGGCCGCGCTGCTGATCCTGCAGACCGCCACCGACGCCGGCCTCGGCGCCTGCTTCTTCGGCCTGCCCAAGGCGCGCATCCCCCACTACCGCTCCGCGTTCGGCGTGCCCGAGCAGTTCCACCCGATCGGCGCGATCTCGGCCGGCTACTCCGACGAGCCGGTCCGCGACCTGCGCGCCCGCCGCAAGAAGGCCGACGACGTGATCCACCGCGGCCGCTGGGGCGGCTAGCTCGGGTCGGGTTCCGGGTTCTTGCCCGGCCGGGCCAGGAAGCCGAAGTCGCAGCCCTGGTCGGCCTGGGTGATGTGCTCGTAGTACAGGGCGCCGTAGCCGCGTTCGAAGACCGGCTCGGGCGGGGTCCAGGCGGCCCG
>NZ_DASTBH010000386.1:0-28260 GCF_035712165.1 Actinophytocola sp.
ACCCTGGTTCTGCTTGTCCGGGTCGAGCCGGCCGTCCGGGGGGTGCCGTTGCCCGGCCTAATACCTAGTACTACTATGCATCGCGGTACTAGGGTATTGGAGGTCAGGTGAGGGTCACCAAGGATCTTGTCGCCGCCTCGGCGACGCCGATGGTGCTGGGCATCCTCGCTGGTGGGGACAGCTACGGCTACGCCATCCTGCGCCGGATCAACGAGCTGTCCGGGGGTGAGCTGGACTGGACCGAGGGGCTGCTCTACCCGCTGCTGCACCGGCTCGAGCGCCTCGGCTACGTGGAGTCGAACTGGCAGGCGGTCGCGGGGGAGCGGCGGCGCAAGTACTACCGGATCACCCGTAGCGGCGTGGCCGAACTGGCCGAACAGCGTCGCCAATGGGACACCGTGGTCGGCGCGCTCAAGGAAATTTGGCACGGTCCCGGCGACTCCCGGCCGATGACCTCGATTCTTTTGGGGGGACTCGCATGACCGAACGTCAGGACGAGCTGGAGGTCCAGTTCGAACAGTGGCGGCACTACGTGCGGCAGCGCCCGGAGCTGGCGGCCGCGGACGCCGACGAGCTCGAGGACCACCTGCGCGGTTCGGTCGACGACCTGGTCGCGCGCGGCCTGCACGCCGACGAGGCGTTCCTGGTCGCGGTCAAGCGCATGGGCAGCCTGGACGACCTGTCCCGGGAGTTCGCCCGGGAGCACTCGGAACGGCTGTGGAAACAGCTGGTGCTGACCGGCGAACCGGACAGCCCGGCGGCGCCGCCCCGGTCGCGCCGGGAGCTGCTGGTGATGATCGGCTGCGCGCTCGGTGCGGCACTGTCGATCAAGGTGCCGGCTCTGTTCGGGCTGAGCTTCGAAGCGGACGGCGCCTTCTACGCGCCCAACGCCGGCCTGTTCGCGTTGCCCTGGCTGGCCGCGTTCCTGGCCTGGCGCCGGCAGGCCGGCCCGGCGGTGATCGCGACACTGGTCGGGTTGTTCGCCCTGGGCGCGGTCGCGGCCAACGTGTACCCGCTGGCCGAGAACTCGCAGTCGGTGGTGCTGACCACCATCCACCTTCCGATCGCGCTGTGGTTCGTGGTCGGACTGTCCTATGTGTCCGATGAGCTGCGCTCCCCGCGCCGCCGCATGGATTTCATCCGCTTCACCGGGGAATGGTTCGTCTACTACGTCCTCATCGCGCTGGGCGGCGGGGTGCTGATCGCCTTCATGTACGGGACGTTCGAGGCCATCGGCGTCTCGCCGGAGATCTTCATCGCGAACTGGCTGCTGCCCTGCGGCGCCGTGGCCGCCGTGGTGGTGGCCGGCTGGCTGGTGGAAGCCAAGCAGAGCGTCGTGGAGAACATCGCCCCGGTGCTGACCCGGCTGTTCACCCCGCTGTTCACCGCGGCACTGCTGGCTTTCCTTGTCGCCGTAGGGGTTACCAGCGGCGGCATCGAGGTGGAGCGGGACGCGCTGATCCTGTTCGACATGCTGCTGGTCGTGGTGCTGGCGTTGCTGCTCTACACCATCTCGGCCCGCGACCCGCTGGCTCCGCCCGGCCTGTTCGACAAGCTCCAACTCGCCCTCGTGGTCAGTGCGTTGGCGATCGATGTGTTGGTGTTGCTGGAGATCATCGGCCGGATCACCGAGTTCGGCACCACCCCGAACAAGGCGGCGGCGCTCGGCGAGAACGTGATCCTGCTGGCCAACCTCGCCTGGTCGGCCTGGCTGCTGCTGGGTCTGGTGCGCCGGACCACCCCGTTCGCCGCACTCGAACGCTGGCAGACCAACTATCTCCCGGTCTACGCGGGTTGGGCCTGGGTCGTTGTCCTCGTGTTCCCACCGGTGTTCGGCTATCTCTGATCGCCGGTTGTGCGGAAATTCCTGCTACGCACGGAAAAAGACGCTGCGCCGTCCGGCAGCATGCGAACCTTCGAATGCCCGATGCGTAGTCGGTCGAACGTGGTAATTGATCACCTGGGGCCGGCGTCTTTCTCCTCGCATGTCCGGCAAACAGGAGGTCCGCTTGTGTCGACCGAACAACTGCTCAACACCCCGCCACCGACGGGATTCCCCCGGCCGGCCACGCATCGAACCTGGGCGTGGCCGGCCGTCGGGGTGGTGTTGATCACCGCGGGCGCGGTGCTGCATCTCAGCTTCATGTTGCCGCACTTCATACCGAAGTTCGTCGATCCGGACGTCCCGGCGGTGCGGATGTTGCACGGATCGTTCGGCATTCTGACAATGGTCACCGCACTCCTGCAGCTCTGGCCGGGAATGCGGCGGCGGTATCCGCGCCTGCACAGGTGGAACGGTCGCGCCTACGTGTTCGCCGGTGTGCTGCCGTGCTCGATCATGCTGGTCGGGCTGCTGTTCGCGATGGGCGAGCCGACGAACACCGCGGACTTCTTCTGGGGCATGGTCTGGCTGGCCGCCACCATGGTCGCCTGGCGGGCCGCTCGCAAACACCAGTACGCCAAGCACCGGCAGTGGATGGCCTACAGCATCGCGCTGACCCTCGTGATCCCCATGAACGCCGGACTCTGGGTCGCCGCGCCGCACCTCGCCCCGCTGATCAGCCCGGCGGTCATCTACGACTCGCTGCAGTGGTTGACCTGGGTGCTGCACCTCGCCGTCGCGCACTGGTACGTGACCCGGTTCGCCACGCGCGACCTCGCGGTCACCTGACGGTCTCCTTCCGCCGGGCCAGGTTGGCGGCGGCCTGACCGAGCATCCGGCCGTTCATCGCGACCGAGACGCGGCCCGGCGTGAGCCGGACCAGGGCGCGCAGCCGGCGGTCGGGCACGACCGTCGACCGCCCGGCGCGCAGGGCCCGCACGGTCTGCCGGACCGCGGTCGCCGCCGGGAGTGGCCGGATCGGCAGGCTGGCCCGGTCCACGCCGAGCCGGTCGATGGCCGGCGTGTCGACGTTGCCGGGCAGCATGACGGTGACCTTGATGCCGGCGCCGCGCAGTTCGTGGTGCAGCGCCACTCCGAGGCTGTGGACGTAGGCCTTCGAGGCGCCCTCGTGGGCCATGTTCGGCATGCCGTGCGCGGCGCCGAGTGCGGCGACCAGGACCATGGCGCCGCCGCCGCGCGCGACGAAGCGGTGCCCGAAGCCGTAGGCCAACTCCAGGTGGCTCACGGTGTTCAGTGTGAGCCTGCGGTGCAGGTCGGTCAGCTCCTGGTCGAGGAACCGGCCGGGATTTCCGTGGCCGGCGTTGGAGACCAGCAGCCCGACGTCGAGATCGGCCGTGTCGGCGAGAAGGTCGGCCGCACCGCCGGCCCCGGTCAGGTCGACCGTGACGAGCCGGTGCTCCACGCCGTGCGAGTCGGTGAGCCGGCGGCCCAGGCCGGCCAGCCGGTCGGTGGACCGCGCGGCCAGCACGACGTTCACCCCGCCGGCGGCGCACTGTTCGGCGAAGGCCGCTCCGATGCCGGACGAGGCTCCGGTGATGACGGCCCAGGGTCCGTAGGGCGAGAGACCGTTCATGCACACTCCTTAGTTAGTTGACTTACTAACTTCGACGCTAGCAGGCCGGACCCGGCCGGGCTAGGGTTTGAGTGAGATGACCGACTCACCTCTTTCCCGCGGCGGCAAGCGCGAGCGACTCGTCGCCGGCGCGGCCGACCTGCTGCACCGCAAGGGGATCGCCGCCACCACGCTGGCCGACATCGCCCAGGTCGCCGGCGTGCCCCCCGGAAACGTCTACTACTACTTCAAGACCAAGGACGACCTGGTCAAGGCCGTGGTCGACACGCAGGCCGGCCAGGTGACGGCGCTGCTCACCGAGCTCGACGCGCTGCCCCGGCCGGCCGAGCGGCTCAAGGCCCTGGTGCGGCGCTGGGAGGCGATGCGCGAGGTCATTGCCCGCCACGGCTGCCCGATCGGCACCCTCGCCACCGAGCTCGACCGCCGCGACGACGGTCTCGACACCGACGGGGCCCAGCCGATCCGGCAGATCCTGGACTGGGTGGGGACCCAGATCCGCCTGCTGGGCGCGCGCAACGCCCGTCAGCTGGCGATCAGTCTGTTCGCCGGGATCCAGGGTGGGGCCCTGCTGGCCAACGCGCTGCGCGACCCCGCCGTCATGACCGGCCAGGTGCGCCACCTGGAACGGTGGATCGACACCCTCGCCGCGGACGGGCGGAGCTGAACGGCAGCCAGGACGTTGCGAACAGACAGGGTCTGTTGGGGTTGAGGCGGTGCTCGGCGTGGACGAGGTCCAGGAGTTCGGCGACCGAGGTGCCCTTGGACGGGCGGTCGGAGGTGATCTCGCCGAACCTCCAGCCGAAATCAGGACAGCGGCGGAGCCGTTCGGGCGGCGGAGCGGATGGTGTCCAGGGCGTCGTTGACGTGTTCGACCCGGGAGCGGTGGCTCAGCACGCACATGCGTAGCAGGTGTTGGTTGCGGATTCTGGTGCTGGACAGGAAGATCCGGCGGGTGGCGTGGATGCGGTCCAGCAGCCGCAGGGTGGCCTGGTTTCCGGCGACGTCCCGGAACGCCACTGTGGACAGTTCCGGGACCCACGGGACGTGCAGGCCGGGCGTGCGGCTCAGCACCTCGTAAGCGTGCTGGGCGAGGTCGAGCTTCTCGTCCAGGGCGGCCCGGAACGCGGCCACGCCGTGCAGGTGCAGCGGCAGCCACAGGCGCAGGCCGCGGTACTCGCGGGTCAGTTCGATGCCGAGGTCGGCGTAGCTCGGCAGCGCACCGGGGTCGGGCGCCTCCGGTAGGTAATGGGCGTCCTCGACATGCGCGGCGCGCAGGGTCGCCGGGTCGCGCACCAGCAGCACGCCGGTGCCGTGCGGGAGGAACAGGCCCTTGTGCGGGTCGAGGGTGACCGAGTCGGCGCTGGCGATGCCCACCAGCCGCTCCCGGCCGCGGCGGGTGAGTTGGAAGAACCCGCCGTAGGCGGCGTCGACGTGCAGCCACAGACCCGCCCTGCGGGCCAGGGTCGCCAGTTCGACCAGCGGGTCCACGGTGCCGGTGTCGGTGCTGCCGGCGGTGCCGACGATGAGGAACGGCCGCAGGCCGGCGGCCCGGTCGGCGCCGATCATGCGGGCCGCCGCGGCGACATCCATCCGCAGCTGCGGCGTGGTGGGCACGATCCGCAGCCGGTCCGGCCGGATGCCGGCGATCTTGGCGGCCTTGGCCACACAGTGGTTGGTGTGCTCGGTGAGGTAGATCGTGCCGTCGGAGAACTCCGGGCCCAGCCGCTGGTGGCGGGCGGCGACCACCACCGACAGGGTCGCCATCGAGGCCCCGGTCGTGATCAGGCCGCCGGAACCGGGCGGCAGGCCGAACTCCGAGCACAGCCAGCGCAGCACCCCGTGCTCCAGGGCCACCAGGCCGGGCGCGATCTGGGCCATCGCGGTGTAGCGGTTGACCGTGCGGGCGAGCAGCTCGGCGACCGCGGAGGCGACCAGGCCACCACCGGGAATGTAGGCGAAGTGCCGAGGTCCGGCCGTCTCGTAGGCATAGCTGGCCGCCTCGCCGAAGGTGGCCAGCAGGTCGTCGAACCGCCCGGACCGCTCCGGCGGCGGCATGGACAGCCAGGTCGCGACGTCGGCGGGAAGCTCCGGACCGATGGCCGGCGCCTCGTCGAGCCCCGCGACGAACGATGCGACGAACCTCGAGGCGGCGCCGAGCCAGGCGTCCATGGTGCGACCGTCGGGATCGAGCGCCGCGGCGTCCCACACAGGTGTGGTAGTGATCGCAGGCACGATCGCCACACTATTGTCCAGCTTGACACGCCGCGCTCACCCGAATGGCGGCAGTTCCGGCTAATTGGGTTGCGGGCCGGGGGCAGACCGCATAGAAATCCGGGGTCTGGACCCTACGCGGAGAAAGGAGGGCGCTGCCATGTACGCCATGCACACCGCGCTCGTGCTCTCCCGGGTGGCCAGCTGAGCTGATCCGAGGAGCGGGCAGGGCGCCGTCAGACGGAGAATGCCTTGACGCTGCATCAGCATGACCTGACCCTGCGCCCGATCACCGGGCCTGATGAGCTGGACCTGTTCAACAACCGGCCGAACGTGCTCAACGACGAGGTCGGCGCCGACCTGGCGGCCGGACGCCGCCGCCCGGAATGGCTGTGGCTGGCCCTGCGCGGCGACCGCGTGGTGGCCCGCGCCGGCTGGTGGTCGCGGCCCGGCGACGCGCATCCGTTGATAATGGACATCTTCGACACCGACGGCGTCGATGACGGGGTGCGGTTGCTGAAGGCCGCGCTGCCGGCGGTGGTCCCGGCCGGTGCGACACCCCCGGAGTACCTCCAGTTCGTCGCACCGGACTGGCGCGACCACCCCACCCGGCAGGCGGTCGAGGGCCGGATGGACGCCCTGGAACGGGTGGGCGCCCGGCTGTTCGTCGAACGGCTGCGCCTGGAGTGGCGAGCCGGCACCCCCGTTCCCGAACCGAGCGGGCGCCTGAACTTCCGGCCCGTGCGCGACCCGGAGGAGCTCATCGCGCTGATGACGCTCGTGCTGGACGGCACGCTCGACGCCCACAGCCGCGCCGACCTGACCCGGCTGACCCCCGACCAGGCCGCCCGGGAGCAGTACCGCGACGAGTTCGAGCGCTACACCAGCCCGCGGGACTGGTGGCGGATCGCGACGCTACCGGACGGCGAACCGGTCGGGTTCGTGATCCCCGCGCACAACGGCTACAACCCGGTGATCGCCTACATCGGTGTGGTACCGGCACATCGCGGCCGGGGCTACATCCACGACGTGCTCGCGGCGGGCACCGGCCTGCTCGCCGCGCAGGACGTCCCGCGGATCCGCGCGGCCACCGACGTCGGCAACCAGCCGATGGCGGCGGCGTTCGCCGCGGCCGGCTACGTCACCTTCGAGCGCCAGCTCGACATGACCTGGAAATGACCGGAAAAGGCGCGCTGAATTGCGCGACGCCATTGTTCGGATAACCGCCGGAATGGCTCGCTAGTGTATTTCGGAGGTCGCCTGGGATATCATTGAAACTATGGCGGATGCGTCATCATGAGCTGGGAAGTGCTGTTCCTCGGGTTCGTGCTCAGCCTGGACAACTTCCGGGTGTCCATCGCGCTCGGCACCGTCCCGTTCGGACTGCGGCGGGCAGTGCAGGTCGCGTTGGTGTTCGGGTTGTGGGATGCGGTCATGCCGCTGGTCGGACTGCTGATCGGTCGCCAGGTCGGGGAGTTCGTCGGCGATATCGGCGAACTGGTGGGCGCGGTGGCGCTCGGCGGGTACGGCCTGTATCTCGTCATTTCGGCGCTGCGCAATCCTGAGCCGGACGAGTTGGACCACCCGTGGGCGCTGTTCGGCATTCCGCTGACGTTGAGCCTGGACAACCTGTTCGCCGGGGCGAGCCTGGGCATCCTCGGTCTCTCACCGTGGTTCTCGGCCGCCGTTTTCGGGACCATGACGGCGGTGCTGTCCCTGGTCGGGCTGCGGCTCGGCCGGGCGGCGGCGCGCCTGGTCCGGATCCGCCCGGATCTGGTGAGCGGGGTGACCCTGATCATCGCGGCCGCGGCGCTTCCGTTGGTGTTCGGCGGTTAGCGCGAACCTGGTGCGGGCGGGGGACCAGCGGAAGGTCCCGCGGGCCGGCGTTGGCCGCCTCGACCGCCCGGACCACCAGGTCGTGGTCGGGCGCCAGGTGGCAGACCGGGTCGGTGCGGGCCGCATCGCCGGTGAGCTGGAACGCCTGGCAGCGGCACCCGCCGAAGTCCAGCTCCCGGCGGGCGCAGGTCCGGCACGGGTCCGGCATCCAGCCGGTGCCCCGGAACGCGGTCATCACCGGCGCGTCCGACCAGATCCGGTCCAGCGGCTCGTCGCGCACACTGGCCCGCGGCAACGGCAGCGACTGGGCGGCCGGGCAGGGCAGCACGTCGCCGTTCGGCGTGACGGTGAGCTGCCGGGCGGCCCAGCCACCCATGCAGGGCTTGGGATAGCGGCTGTAGTAGTCGGGAACGACGTAGCTGACGGCGATCCGGTCCCGCAGCCGCTCGCGGGCGGCCCGCACGACGGCCTCGGCCGCCTCGAGCTGGGCCCGGCTGGGCAACAGCGCGTCCCGGTTGCGCCAGGCCCACCCGTAGTACTGGGTGTTGGCCAGCTCCACCCGGTCCGCGCCCACCTCCTCGGCCAGCGCCAGCACCTCGGCGACCCGGTCGATGTTGTGCCGGTGCAGCACCACGTTCACGGTCAGCGGCCAGCCCAGCTCCTTGACCACGCCCATCGCCTCGATCTTGCGCGCGAAGGACGGGACGCCGGCGATCCGGTCGGAGGCCGCCGGTTCGGCATCCTGGATGCTCACCTGCACGTGGTCCAGGCCGGCGGTGCGCAACCGCTCGGCCGTGCGCCGGGACAGCCCCAGGGCACTGGTCACCAGGTTGGTGTAGAGGCCGAGGTCGTGCGCCCGGGTCACGATGTCCACCAGATCCTTGCGCAGCAAGGGTTCCCCGCCGGAGAGGTGGCACTGCAGCACCCCCAGGTCGGCGGCCTCGGCCAGCACCCGCTGCCACTCGCCGGTGCCGAGCTCGTCGGTGTAGCCGGCCAGGTTCACCGGGTTGGAGCAGTACGAGCAGGCCAGCGGGCAGCGGTAGGTCAGCTCGGCAAGCAACCCGAAGGGTCTGTCCATGAGTCAGAGCTCCACACAGCGCCGGGCGGTCAGCCCGGTCAGGAACCGCTGGACCTCGTCGCCCGGGACGTTCTGGTAGCGCGCGCCGAGCGTGGCCACGATCTCCGGCACGGTGTGCCGCCCGTCGCAGAGCTCGAGGATGGCCGCGCCGGTTCCGTTCAACACCACCACCGTCTCGGGCAGTTGCAGGATCGGCCGCTGCCGGATCCGGCAGAAGGTGAGCCGAACATGGCGGGCCAGCCGGGGCCGCGCCGGCGTCGAGTCCATTGTGGTCACTCCGGGTAGGCCGCGTCGATGGCGTCCATCAGGCTCCACAGGACGTCGCACTTGAACGACAGGGCCTCGACGGCGCGCGCCTGGGACTCGGCGGAGGTGCAGTGCGCGGTGACGACCTCGAGGGCGTGCGCACAGTCGCGGGGCGCCTGGTCGAGGCGGGCGCGGAAGTACGCGAGGCCGGCCGGGTCGATCCACGGGTACCACAGCTCGAACGCGGCCAGCCGCTCGGCCATCAGGTCCGGCGCGAACATCTCGGTGAGCGAGGAGGCCACCGCCTCCACCCACGGCCGGGTCCGGGTGAAGTTCACGTAGGCGTCGACGGCGAACCGCACGCCGGGAACCAGGTGCCGGTGGTCGGTGATCTCGTCGCGGGTCAGCCCGGCCGCCTCGCCGAGGCGCAGCCACGCCTCGATGCCGCCCTCGCCGGGATGTTGGCCGTCGTGGTCGGTGATCCGCCGGATCCAGCGCCGCCGGACGTCGAGATCCGGGCAGTTGGCCAGGATCGCCGCGTCCTTGCGCGGGATGTTCTCCTGGTAGTAGAAGCGGTTGGCCACCCAACCCCGTACCTGCCGGTGGCTCAGCCGGCCGGCGTTCATCCGGACGTGGAACGGATGCTGATGGTGGTAGCGCCGCGAATGTGCCCGCAACGTGTCGACGAAACCGTCCATAGTCGTTGTCACGCCTACACCTCCACCTCGAGACCGTCCATGGCCACCTCGATGCCGCGGTCCGACACGACGCGCCGCTCGGGCGAGTCGGCCAGCAGAACCGGGTTGGTGTTGTTCATGTGTACGAAGATCGTCCGGCGCACGCCGAGCGCGGGCAGCCGCGCCAGGCTGCCGTCCGGCCCGTCGATGGGCAGGTGACCCATCTCCCGGGAGGTCTTGCCGGCCAGGCCGAGCCGGACCAGTTCGTCGTCGTGCCAGCAGGTTCCGTCGATCAGCAGGGTGTGGCAGCCGCGCAGCTCCGCGCACACCGCGGGGGTGAGCGCCTGCACGCCCGGCAGGTACACCAGGGTCCCGCCGCTGCGCTCGTCGGTGAGCCGGTAGCCCACGACGCGGCCGGACTCCTCGCCGGTCGCGAACCGGTCGCGTTTGGTGGTGGGCACCTCGAAGGCCCGGCAGGACAGCCCGCCGGCCAGGGCCAGGTCCGCGCCGGGGACCACCGCCCGCCACTCGACCGCGCAGTAGCGTTCCAGCGTCCGCAACAGTCCCGAGCCGTCGCACAGCGTCCGGTGCACCGCGGGCGTGGCGTACAACCGCAGCGCGCGGGCCTCGCGCAACAGCAGCAGACCGAGCGTGTGGTCCAGTTCGGCGTCGGTGAGCAGCACCGCCTCGATCGGCGTGGTCCGGCCGGCCCGCGGGTGCAGGCCGGGGAACGCCTCGATCTGGCCGCGCACGTCGGGAGAGGCGTTGATCAGGAACCACCGGTCGCGGTCGGTGCTGACCGCGACCGACGACTGGGTGCGCGGGATGCCGGACCCGGCGCGGACCGCGGTGCACACCGGGCAACCACAGTTCCATTGCGGGGAGCCACCCCCCGCAGCCGAGCCCAGCACCCGCGCCCAGACCATCGGTCTACTCGTCCAGCTGGTCGAGGTACATGGTCACCTCGGGCGCGACGCCGATCTCGTCGAACTCGGGCGTCTCCCACACGATGAGCGCGGACTCCATGGATCCACCTCCTATCTACGTCGTCTCCGGCAGAGCGAAAACGATCAGCGCGCTGCCGTGGCCGGCGCCGAGCATGCCGGGCAGGAACCCCTCGGCCCAACCGCCCCAGCCGACCGGCACGGCGACGTACTGCCGGCCGTCGACCTGGTAGGTCGTCGGGCTGCTGTGGTGCCCGCTGCCGCACTGGAACTGCCAGAGCTGCTCGCCGGTCCGGGCGTGGAGCGCGTTGAACTCCCCGGAGGGCTCACCGGCGAACACCAGGTCGCCGCCGGTGGCCAGCACCGAGGCGCACATCGGTAGCTCGTTGCGCCAGCGCCATTTCTCGTCGCCGGCCGCGTCGAACGCGCTGACGTAGCCGACCGCTTCCTCGATGTCCACCTGAACCCCGGCGCCCCAGTACGGGATGCTCTCCTTGAACTCCCGGCGCCGCCGGGTGGCCGTGGCCCCGACGTCCTGCACCGGGACGTAGAAGAGCTCGGTCCTGGGGCTGTACGCGGCGTGCGTCCATTCCTTGGCGCCTGCGGGGCCGGGGTAGAAGTGGACCGGCACGCCTTCCTCGTCGGGGTAGACCTTGGGCGTCACCTGGCCGTCCCTGGTGATCGCCCCCCAGGTGATCCGGTCCACGAAGGGGGTGATCCGCACCAGCGAGCCGTTGGTGCGGTCCAGGACGAAGAAGTAGCCGTTCTTGTCGAAGTGTCCGAGCAGCTTGCGCCCGTCCGACTCGAACAGGATGCATTCGCCGATGCTGTCGTAGTCCCACAGGTCGTGCGGGGTGCACTGGTAGTGCCAGCGAATCTGACCGGCGTCGACGTCGACGGCGATGATGCTGTCGGTGTAGAGGTTGTCGCCCTCGCGGACGCCGCCGTCGAAGTCCGGCGCCGGGTTGCCGGTGCCCACGTACAGCAGGTTGGTCTCCGGGTCGAACGTGCCGGTGATCCAGCAGTTCGCGCCGCCGCGTGCCCACGCCTCACCGTCGGACGGCCAGGTCTCCGAGCCGGGCTCGCCGGGCTTGGGAACCGTGTAGCAGCGCCACTGGTGCTCGCCGGTCTCGAGGTCGAACGCGTCGAGGTGACCGCGCACCCCGAACTCACCGCCGGAACTGCCGACGATGACCATGTTCTTCACGACCAGCGGTGCGACCGTGGCGCTCTCGCCGGCCCGCACGTCCCCGTAGGTCTTGTCCCAGACCCGTTTGCCGGTGGTGGCGTCCAGCGCGAGCACGTGCGCGTTGGCCGTGACGAAGAAGACCTTGTTCTGCGCGACGGCGACCCCGCGGTTGACGTTCCCGCAGCACAGCGACACATCGAACGGAACCGCGTGCTTGTACCGCCAGATCTCGATGCCGGTCTTCGCGTCCAGCGCCCAGACCCAGCCGTCCCAGCCGGACAGGAACATGATCCCGTCGACGACGATCGGGGCGGCCTCGAACGAGTAGGTCGACGCACCGGCGATGAAGCCGCTCACGCCTGCCTGGAAGACCCAGGCGGGGGCGAGCCGCTTGACGTTCTCCGTGTTGATCTGGTCCAGCGGGCTGTACCGCTGGCCGTCGTAGGCGCCGTAGTAGGTGAGCCAGTTCTGCGGCTCCGATCGGGCGTTGCGGATCCGTTCGTAGTCGACGTCGCGCACCACCGGCGGGGCGACCTCGCCCCCGGCGACCTTGCCGCTCAGCCTGCCCTGGTCGACGGCCTCGCCCGCGTCCACGTATTCGACGGTCATTGCTGCCTCCTCCTAGGGCCGCGGCTGGTCGGGACGATCGAGGCGAGCCTCGGGCGGCACGTCGCCCAGCACGACGATGGCACCGGTCAGGCCCCGGCCCTCGTCGTTGCCGGTGGGCGAGCTGAACCAGTAGTAACCCGGTCCGTCGAGGTTGAGCGTCGCCTTTCCCTTCGAATGGTTGACCAGCCAGATGAATTTCCGGTCGCCATTGCTCGGCAGCAGCGCGCAGTGCGTGTTCAAATCATCGTTGATGAGCGTGAGCTCGATATCACCCCCGTGGGGCATGACCAGAATCGAGGGATCCCAGGCGATCTCGTCGGGCCGGATCCGAATGGTCGCCGTCATGCGCCCATCGGCCTCCTCGGTCGCCCGTCCAATGCGTCCGGTGCCCAGCACCTGGCCCAGTGCGGCCTTGTTCTGGGCATTCAACCCAAGCTGCTCCAGTAGGTCGGCTCGCTCCTGTGTGGTCGTCATCGGGGCTTTACCTCCCGATTGTGCGTGCCTAAGAAAACATGACATCGAATTTAATTCCCGCGGCCAGGGGCATAAATCGCCAAAATGGCCGTTAAGTAGCACTTTACGCCGGGTTAATCGGGCCGACAAGGGCGTCCGCCCGTTCCGGCGGGCAATACCGTTCGTCCGCCGCCGGCTACCGTTCGTACCCCAGGTCGTACCGGTCGAGGTTCATGACCTTGTGCCACGCGGCCACGAAGTCGTGCACGAACTTCGCCTTGGCGTCGTCGCTCGCGTAGACCTCGGCCAGCGCCCGCAGTTGCGAGTTCGAGCCGAACACGAGGTCGACCCGGCTTGCGGTCCAGCGCAGCGCACCCGTTGCGCGGTCGCGACCCTCGAAGGTCTGCTCCCCGGGCCCGGCCGTCCAGGTGGTGCCCATGTCGAGCAGGTTGACGAAGAAGTCGTTGGTCAGCGCGCCCGGGGTGGCGGTGAGCACCCCCAGCGGGGAGCGTCCGGAGTTCGCGCCCAGCACCCGCAGACCGCCCACCAGCACGGTCATCTCGGGTGCCGTCAGGTTCAGCAGGTTCGCCCGGTCGACCAGCAGGTGTTCGGCCGGGAGCCGGTTACCCGGCCCGAGGTAGTTGCGGAACCCGTCCGCGGTCGGTTCGAGCGCCGCGAAGGACGCCACGTCGGTCCACTCCTGCGCGGCGTCCGTGCGGCCCGGCGAGAACGGAACCTCGACCTCGTGGCCGGCGGCCCGGGCCGCCTGCTCGATCGCGGCGCAACCGCCGAGCACGATCAGGTCCGCCAACGAGATCCGCCGGTCCCCGGTCTGCGCGGCGTTGAAGGACTCCCGGATCCGTTCCAGGGCGGGCAGCACCTCCGCCAGCGTGTCCGGGTCGTTGACCGGCCAGCCGCGTTGCGGCTCCAGGCGGATGCGCGCCCCGTTGGCCCCGCCGCGCTTGTCGCTGATCCGGAACGTCGAGGCGGATGCCCACGCGGCGCCCACCAGGGCCGCGACCGGCAACCCCGCGCCGAGGACGGCCGCCTTCAGCGCGGCGACGCCGGCCGCGTCGACCAACTCGTGGTCCACGGCCGGAACCGGGTCCTGCCAGAGCATCCGCTCCGCCGGGACCTGCGGGCCGAGGTAGCGCTGGATCGGACCCAGGTCGAGGTGCGTCAGCTTGAACCAGACCCGGGCGAACCCGTCCGCCAGCGCGGCCGGATCGGCCAGGAAGCGCCGCGCGATCGGCTCGTAGCCGGGGTCGAACCGCAGCGCGAGGTCCGTGGTCAGGATGGTCGGTGCGTGCGTCCTCGCCGGGTCGTGGGCATCCGGCACGGTGCCGGCCCCGCCGCCGTCCCGAGGGATCCACTGCCACAGCCCGCCCGGGCTGAGCTCCAGATCCCACTCGTAGCCGAACAGCGTCTCCAGGAAGCTGTTGTCCCACCTGGTCGGGCTGGGCGTCCAGGTGCCCTCCAGCCCGCTGGTGATCGTGTCGGCGCCGGTTCCGCTGCGGTAGCGGCTCTGCCAGCCAAGGCCCTGCTCGGCCAGGCCCGCGCCCTCGGGTTCGGGGCCGAGGTGACGCTCCGGGTCGGCCGCGCCGTGGGTCTTGCCGAACGTGTGCCCGCCGGCGATCAGCGCGACGGTCTCCTCGTCGGTCATGCCCATGCGCCGGAACGTCGTGCGGATGTCCCGGGCCGCGGTCAGCGGGTCCGGGACGGTGTTCGGACCCTCCGGGTTGACGTAGATCAGCCCCAACTGGTTGGCGGCCAGCGGTTGCGCCAGGTCCCGGACCCCGCTGTGCCGCTCGTCGCCGAGCCAGGCCCGCTCCGGGCCCCAGTAGACGTCCTCGTCCGGCTCCCAGACGTCCGCCCGGCCGCCGGCGAACCCGAGGACCGGCAACCCCATCGTGCTCAGCGCGCGGTTGCCCGCGAAGATCATCAGGTCGGCCCAGGAGATCGCCCGGCCGTACTTCTTCTTGACCGGCCACAGCAACCGGCGAGCCTTGTCCAGGTTTCGGTTGTCCGGCCAGCTGTTCAGCGGCGCGAAGCGCTGCATCCCGGCGGCCGCGCCGCCCCGGCCGTCGCCGGCCCGGTACGTCCCGGCGCAGTGCCACACCATCCGGATCACCAGCGGCCCGTAGTGCCCGAAGTCGGCCGGCCACCACGGTTGTGACGTGGTCAGCACCTCGTCGACGTCCCGGGCCAGCGCGTCCAGGTCGAGCCGGGCGAACTCCGCGGCGTAGTCGAAGTCCGGGCCCATCGGGTCGCTCGCGGCGGTGTGCCTGCGCAGGATCGTCAGGTCCAGCTGGTGGGGCCACCAGTCGCGGTTGCGCGCGCCGCCGGCCGAGGCGCCGCCGTGCGCGGTCACCCGGTCGGCGGACAGGCCGAGCCCACCGCCGGTGTTCTCCTTGCCAGACACGGGTTTCCTTCCAGGGACTCAGATGTCCAGCGCGCGCCGCACGGCGGCGGCGTTGCGCCGGGAGACCGGCACCATCGTCCGGTCGTCCATGACCAGCGACAGCTCGCCCTTGACCCCGCGCTCGATCTCGCGGATCCGGCTGAGGTTGACCACGTAGCGGCGGTGCACCCGAAGGAAGCCGGCATCCGCGAGCTCGTCGTCGAACCGGTCCATGCCGGCCGAGGCGGCCCGCAGCCGGCCCTGGTCGGTGCACAGCCATACGTCGTTGCCGTCCGACTCGGCGAAGCAGACCTCCGGCAGCCGCAGCAGCACCATCCGGTTGTCGCGCATCGCGACCACCCGGCGCGGCCGCGGCCGGGCGTGCGCGGAACCCTCCGCCTGCGGCAGTTGCGCCCCGTCGGAGGCGCCGAACGCGACCAGGTTCCCGATCAGATGGCCGGACAGGAAGACCGGCCGGATGCTGATCGTGGTCGGTTCGTCGGCGAGGTGGGTGAAGATCTGCGTGGAGCCGACCCAGTCCGGGTTGCGCGCCGCCTGCCGGCTGGCGTACCGGGCGGCCGCGATCAACTCCGGCAGGCCGGGCTTCCAGCGCACGGTGGGATCCACCGCCGGAGTGGCCGCCGGGACACCCATGAGCAGGCTGGCCGTCTCGTCGGCGATCACCACCTTGCCCGCGGTGTCCAGCGCGGCGAGTGCGGCGCCGGAGCGGGGCCGGGCCTGGGTGAACGCCGCGACCAGTTCGGCGCCGCTGTTACGGGCCCGCCGCCGGAGCGTGTACTGGGCCTTGGTGACCGCGCTCGCCAGCCAACTTCCCGCGGCGGCCGGGAGTTGGCTGCGCCAGCAGGAGATGTTCAGCACCGCGATGGGTTCCCTGGTCACCACGTCCCGTACCGCGACGCCCGCGCAGACCCAGTTGTGGAACGCCTGGCACCAGTGTTCGGCGCCCCGGATCAGGACCGGGCCGTGCGCCTCGAGCGCCGTGCCCATGCCGTTCGTGCCGGCCGCGCACTCCGACCAGCAGAACCAGGGCGCCAGGTTGGAGTCGGTGGCTCTGGCCAGCGTGGCCTGGTCGCCCCACTCGGCCAGGATCCGGCCGGTGGCATCGGTGACGGTGACGACGCCGCCGAGGTTGCCCACCTCGTGCGCCACGGACGCGGCGAGAAACCCCAGCTCGGTGAACACGACATCGTGTTCCGGCGCATGGTCGAACTCCGCCACGGCGATCGGAGCCTGGGTGAGATGCGGGTCGACGCGATACATCTCCCGGCAGCGGTGCCAGGAGATCGCCACCTCCGGCCGAACCCCTGGGACGTGGTCCTCGCCCTGCACGAACCGTTCCCACGCCGCGAGTACGGTGCCGCCGCCCAGGTTCGCCGACCTGTGCTCGAGCCGATGTGCATCCCTCATCGTGGAGAACCGCCCTTGGTCCATCCAACGTCCGGCATCCCCACCCTAGCCCGGATTCCGGACCTCGGCGCCGGCCTCGTCCGCGTGGACCTCGCGCGGTGCGGGCTCGGGCAGCTCACCCGGGTTCAGGGTGAGGAAAACCAGGCCGGCCACGGCACCGGCGGCGAGTTGGACCAGGACATAGAGCCAGATCGTGCCGAAGTGGATCAGGCCGACCGCCGCGACGCCCAGGCCGACCGCCGGGTTGAACACCGCGCCGGAGATCCCGCCAACGGCCACCGCGCCCGCCGCGACCGTGAAACCGATGGCCAGGCCGTAGAAGGAGTTGACCGGATGATCCTTGCTGGTGGCCACGTTGAGCACCACGAACGCCAGCGCGAAGGTGAACAGCGCCTCCACGACCAGCGCGACCGCCAGGTCCCGGCCGGTCGGGGTCAGGGTGTCGACGTTCGCCGGGTTCACGATCCAGTAGGCGAGACCGCCGGCGAGCAGGCCCGCGACGATCTGGACGACCCAGTAGACGACGGCGTCGGTCACCGAGATCCGGCGCCGCACGAGCGCGGCGATGGTCACGGCGGGGTTGTAGTGCGCGCCGGAGATGTGCCCGCCGGCGTAGACCATCGCCAGCAGAACCGCGCCGATGCCCAGCGGAGCCAACGCGTTCTGGGACAGCACCGCGGTGCCGACCGTGAGCACGAGGAAGAAGGTCCCGATCAGCTCGGCAACGTAGGCCCGGTAGTTGCGCACACACCCGATCTTCGCACGGAAATCCGGACCTGAGCTTCCGGAAAACCCCTAGGTACCAACGTGACCCCGGCTCAGGCGGGAACCCCGAAGCGCTGCCAGACCCGGTGGCTGCCGAGGAGTTTGAGGACCTGCTCGAGGACCTCGGCGGGATCGTCGGCGCGGACGATGCCCGGGTCGTCGGCGGGATAGCCGGCGGCGGTCAGTGCGGCGCCGGCCTCGGACCAGGCGCCGATGGCCTTGGCATGGCGGTAGCACTCCTGGATCAGGAGGAGCACCCGGGGGTCCACTGTGGAGGGTCCCTTTCCCGCCTTGGCGTCCCGGATGGGCGTCGCGTCCGGGGCGGGTGGCGGGCTGGCGGCCAGCAGCAGGGCGTCGAACTCGACGGAGCGGGCGGTGAGGAAGGTGCGCTGCGCGGGGATGCCGCCGTCGAGGGTGCCGCCGTGCGGGGCGATCAGCAGGGGGACCAGGCCTGCGGCAAGGATCGTCTCGCGGACCTGGCGTACGCCGTCGAGGTGGTCGGGGTCGACGACGATGCCGATCACGCGGCCGTCGGGCGGCCAGGTCTGGCCGATCTGGGACAGCGCCGGGCTGGCCGGCAGGTCGCGGGCCGGCTGGGTGGCCTCGGGTGCGGGCAGGCCGAGGCCGATGGCCACCTGGGCGCACAGCTCACTGTCCACATTGGCCAAAACGCGCAGCTCACGTTCCTTGACGGCCTGCTCGTAGCACTTGCCGAGCTCGAAGGTGAAGGCGCGGATGACATGCTCCCGCTCCATCGCCGACAGGCTCTTCCAGAACAGCCGGGGTTGGCTGTAGTGGTCGGCGAAGCTGGCCGGAGCCTGCCGGATCCTGGTCGCGGCGGCGACCGGCTGCGGCACCTCGACATAGGCGCCGGTGTCCGCGCCGGCCATGAACGGGCAGCCGCCGTCGAGCGTGTTCGGCTTGTACGGCGCGACCCCGGCGTGCACGGCGTCCTGGTGGAAGCCGTCCCGGAACATGTCGTTGACCGGCGCGTGCGGCCGGTTGATCGGGATCTGCGCGAAGTTCGGGCCGCCGAGCCGGGTGAGCTGGGTGTCCAGATAGGAGAACAACCGGGCGGCCAGCAGCGGGTCGTCGGTGATGTCGATGCCGGGGACCAGATGGCCGACGTGGAAGGCCACCTGCTCGGTCTCGGCGAAGAAGTTCGTGGGGTTGCGGTTGAGGGTGAGCATGCCCACCGGCTGCACCGGGGCCAGCTCCTCCGGCACGATCTTGGTCGGGTCCAGCAGGTCGATGCCCTCGAAGGTCTGCTCCGGCGTGTCCGGGAACACCTGCAGGCACAGCTCCCACTGCGGGTAGGCGCCGGACTCGATCGCGTCGGCCAGGTCGCGCCGGTGGAAGTCCGGGTCGACGCCGCCGATCAGCTGCGCCTCCTCCCAGACCAGCGAGTGCACGCCGAGCTTGGGCTTCCAGTGGAACTTCGCCAGCGTGGTCTCGCCCTTGGCGTTGACCAGCCGGAAGGTGTGCACACCGAAGCCTTCCATCATCCGGTAGGAGCGGGGGATCGCCCGGTCGGACATCTGCCACATGACGTGGTGGGTGGCCTCGGTGTGGGTGGACACGAAGTCCCAGAAGGTGTCGTGTGCGCTCTGCGCCTGCGGGATCTCCCGGTCCGGGTGCGGTTTCGCGGCGTGGATGATGTCCGGGAACTTGATCCCGTCCTGGATGAAGAAGACCGGAATGTTGTTGCCCACCAGGTCGAACGTGCCCTGCCGGGTGTAGAACTTGGTGGCGAAGCCCCGGGTGTCCCGTACCGTGTCGGCCGACCCGCGCGAACCCACCACCGTGGAGAACCGGGTGAACACCGGGGTTTCCGTGCCCTTGCCCAGGAAGTCGGCCTTGCAGACCCGTTCGGCGGTGCCGTACCCGACGAACACGCCGTGTGCCGCCGCGCCCCGGGCATGCACCACCCGCTCCGGGATGCGCTCGTGGTCGAAGTGCATGACCTTCTCGCGCAGGTGGTGGTCGGCCAGCAGCACCGGACCCCGGTCACCGGCCTTGAGCGAGTGATCGGTGTCGTAGAGCCGAACCCCCTGCCCCGTGGTCAGATACTCCGCCTGCTGGGCGAACGCCCGGGCCGGTGCCCCGGTGGGCGCGCCGGTCGGGCTCACCGTCTCCGGAGCGGCCTGGTCGGCCTTGGGCGGCAACGGCTCGCTCGGCTCGCTCGGCGGGTCCACCGGGGCCGGCCGGCTCGCCGGCGCACCCGGGATCGGCGGGTCGACCAGGTCGGCGACCTTTTCCACGGCCTTCGCCAAGGCGTCCTTGACGACCTTGGCTGGCTTCATCGGATCCACGGCAATCCTCTCGTCGAAGGCTCGGCGCCAGAGACCTACCCACGGATCCGCCGCTTAACTCATGCAAAACCTGATCGGGTCCAGAAAAGGACGACGCGCTGGTCGGCAACGCGCCACGGCGCGTTCCGCCGCCATTGACAGGGGGTGGCGGCACTCTTACGCTCCGATAACGGAATATCGAATAGCGTTCGAAATTTCGAACTCTGACCCACGCGCGGAAAACCAGTGAGTGAGGTTCATCATGCGTGTTCGGCGTCGACCCAGAATTCTGTCCTTCGTTGGGGCGCTGGGACTCAGCGCCGCCGTCCTGGTCGCGGTCCCGGGTAGCTCCTCGGCCGCCGGACCCCAGTCCTGTGACATCTACGCCTCCGGCGGCACCCCCTGCGTCGCCGCGCACAGCACCACCCGCGCCCTGTTCGGCGCCTACAGCGGCCGGCTGTACCAGGTCAGGCGCGCGTCGGACAACACGACGCGGGACATCGGCACGCTGGTCGCCGGCGGGGTCGCCAACGCCGCCGCGCAGGACTCCTTCTGTGCCGGGACGACCTGCCTCATCACGATCATCTACGACCAGACCACCCGGGGGAACCACCTCACCCAGGCCCCGCCCGGGGACTTCCGCGGCCCGGCTCCCGGCGGGTTCGACAACCTCGCCAACGCGACCGCGGCGCCGACCATCCTCAACGGCCAGCGGGCCTACGGCGTGTTCGTGGCGCCCGGCACCGGGTACCGCAACAACACCGCCACCGGCACCGCGACCGGCGACCAGCCGGAGGGGATGTACGCGATCTTCGACGGCACGCACTTCAACGCCGGCTGCTGCTTCGACTACGGCAACGCCGAGCGCAACAGCCGCAACAACGGCAACGGCACCATGGAGGCCATCTACTTCGGCAACATCCGGGTCTGGGGCACCGGCACCGGAAACGGCCCGTGGATCATGGCCGACCTGGAGAACGGCCTGTACTCCGGCGTGAACTTCGGCTTCAACGCCAACGACCCGACCATCAACCACCGCTACACCACCGCCATCATCAAGGGCGAGCCGAACCACTGGGCGATCCGGGGCGGCAACGCCCAGTCCGGTGGCCTGTCGACCTTCTACAACGGGGCGCGCCCCAACGTCGCCGGGTACAACCCGATGCGCAAGGAAGGCGCCATCCTGCTCGGCATCGGCGGCGACAACAGCAACAGTTCGGCCGGCACCTTCTACGAGGGTGTGATGACCTCCGGCTTCCCGTCCGACGCCACCGAGAACGCCGTGCAGGCCAACATCGTCGCCGCCGGCTACGGCGTCGGCGGCGGTGGCGGGGCCACCACCGGCCCGCTGCGCGCGGTGGGCGCCGGCAAGTGCCTCGACGACCCGAACGGGACCGCCACCCAGGGCACCCAGCAGCAGATCTTCACCTGCAACGGCCTGGCCGCCCAGACCTGGACGCGCACCTCGTCGAACCAGCTGACGATCACCACCGGCGGCGCGACGCTGTGCCTGGACGCTTCCGGCCGGGGCACGGCCAACGGCACCCCGGTGATCATCTGGTCCTGCAACGGCCAGAACAACCAGCAATGGAACTTCAACTCCAACGGCACGATCACCGGCGGGCAGTCCGGACTCTGCCTGGACGTCACCGGCGCATCCACCGCCAACGGCGCCCTGGTGGAACTCTGGACCTGCAACGGCGGCTCCAACCAGCAGTGGACTCTGGGCTGACCGGCCGGTAACCGCGACGGCTCCCACCGCGAGAGCGGTGGGAGCCGTATTGTTGCCGCGTGCCCGAGATCCGCCTCGAGACCGACATCCGCGGCACCGCCGACGCGGTCTTCGCCGCGCTCGTCGATCTTCGCGGTTATGGCCGGTGGCTGGCGCGGTCGTCGGCGTTCCCGGGCACCACGGAGATCAGCCCGGGTCCGGTCGGCGTCGGGACCACCTACGTCGAGTCCAGCTCACAAGGCGTGCGCCGGGGCACCGTCACCGAGTACCAGCCACCGGACTCGGTCACCTTCCACCAGCCGATGACCATGAAGCCGAACCTGCTGGGCGTCATCGACATCCGGGTGCGCTACACCCTGACCCAGGCCGCGGACTCGGTCCACCTCCGCCGGGTTGTCACGCTGACCCTCCCGGCCGCACTCAAGCTCGTACAACCGGTCGTGCTGCGCCAGTTCCGCACCGAAAGCGAACGCACCATGCGCGCACTGAAGGCATTCGTGGAGACCTGAGCCATGAAGGAACAGCTCCTTGCCGATCTCGACGCCCGCATCGCCCGGCATGCCGAGGGCGACTCCTCGGCGGTGCTCGACGAGCAGGTCCTGGACGTGGTCACCGAGCTGACCGAGTCGGGCGGCCCGGACGCCGGCAGCCTCACCCGCGTCGCGGCGCTGCACCTGTGCCGCTCCCAGGCGCTGCCACCGGAGCACGCCGAGATCGACCGGCGGCTCGCGCTGGCCCTCTACCGGACCCTGCACACCGTCGACCCCCGGCTGGTGCCGCCCGGGGTGCGGGACCTGCTCGGGCTCGCCCCGCCCCACGACGCCGCGGTCGCGCTGCTGGCCGAGTACCGGCGCACCGGCCTGGCCGACCAGCTGGAACGGGCGATCTCCCTGTTGCGCCAAGAGGTCCTGGAACATCAACCCGCGCGCCCCGCCGACCTGCAGCACCTGGCCACCGCCCTGCTGCACCGCTACGAGCGGTACCGCGAACCGGCCGACCTGAACGAGGCGAACGAACTGCGGCGCCGCCTCGACTGACGGCCGCGACATTAGGACTTCGAGTGCGCCGGGCTGCCGCGGAGGGCTTCGTGCGCGACGAGGACGCCGCCGACGAAGGCGACGGGCATGACGATGATGGCGGCGAGCGGGATCGCGGTCAGCAGGGCCGCGGGGGTGCCCAACCCCAGCGCCAGGGTGCGCCGGCCACGCAGCAGTTCGCGGCGCCGCTTGAGATCCAGCCCGCGCCGGTAGCACGGCACCGCGACCAGCTCCAGGGTGAGGAACCACGCGGTGACCAGCGTCAGCAGGACCGGCACCACGGTCTGCCCGATCACCGGGATGAATCCCGCCACCAGCAACGGAATGGTGAACAGCAGCGACCGCACGACCAGCAGCACGCCGTCGCGCAGGCCCCACCAGAACAGCCGCCCCCCGGACAGGTCCGTTTCGGCCGGCGCGCCGCCCAGGTCGTCCTCCACCTTCTCCGCGATGTGCTCGTAGAACGGCCCGCCCACCGCCAGGGTCAGCGCGGTGAACCCGAGCAGTCCGACGACCAGCGCGCCACCGAAGATCGCGACCCCGGTGACGCCGCGGACCGTCTCCCGCCAGCCGGCCGCCCAGTCCTCGGCGAACGGGGTGACCAGCGCCGCCAGGTCGTCGATCCAGTAGAACAGCGCGATGATCCCGCCCAGCAGCAGCACCGCGGTCAGCGCCGCGGGCAGCGCGCCGATCAGCAGCAGCCGCGGTGACCGCAGCAGAATGCCCAAGCCCCGCACGAACATTCGAACACCGGTCGCGAAGTCCCGCACGGACTACTTCTACCAGCGTCCGTCCCGGGCCGCCGGGTTGTGCCGGACGCCGGCTGTCGATCATGGCCACTGGACAGATGCCGGCCAGTCAGGCATCCTGAGCGGCGCCCAACCGGATTCGAACTGATGATCGATTACGCTCGGGGGTGTCGTCGTGACCGGCATGACGCTGGTGCTGGCCGCGTTCGTGACCGGCATCCTCAACACCGCGTCCGGCGGCGGCGCCATCGTGTCGTTCCTGGCGATGACCGCGACCGGGATTCCGCCGCTCACCGCCCACGCCACCTGTCAACTGGTCACCCCGATGTCCTTTCTGGCCGCGGGGCGGCACGCCGGCCGGCACCGGCCGGCGATCCCCCTGCTGGTGGCCGGATGTTCGGGGACCGTCGCCGGCGTCGCGGTCCTCGCGATCACCCCACCGGCGACGTTCGCCGCCCTCGCGCCCTTCGTGCTGGTGCCGGCCGTCTTCCTGGTCCTGTTGCAGGGCAGGGTGAAACGGCACGTCGACCGCAGCCATCCGGTGCTGCGCCCGCGCGCCTCCGCGGTCTCGATGCTCGCCTGCGGCCTGTACGCCGGACTGGTCGGCGTCGGCTGCGGCACCCTCGTCCTGGTCGTGCTCGGCCTGGCCACCCGGTGGCCGAGCGGTTCCCTGGGCGGCCTGATCCGGGTCCGCAACGTGTTGCTGCTCGGCATGGCCCTCGTCGTCGCCGCCGCCTTCGCGGCCACCGGGCTGGTCGACTGGCACGCCGCCGCGCTCGTCGCCCTGCCCGGCCTCGCCGGCGGCTGGCTGGGCACCAGACTGGCCGGCCGGCTGCCCGATCCTGTGCTGCGGGCCGGAATCATCGCCACCGCGCTCGGCGGCGCCATCTGGATGGTGCTGCGCTGAGCGCCGGTCATTCACCGATGGGATTGATGTTCAGGTCGTAGTCGGCGTACAGCTCGGGCAGGACGGTGGCCACCGCGAGACCGCCGGGCATGGTGGGGGTCGGCAGGGCCAGGGCGATCACGTGCGCGACGTCGAGGGCGACGTGCGGCGCGCGGTGCCGCAGGCGGAGCAGGTCGGTGAAGGTCAGCTCGAGCGGCTCGATGGCGGGTAGCCGGCCGATGTGCGCGACGATCCCGGGCCGGATCCGGTCCGCGGCGTCCAGACAGGTCACCGGGGCGTAGAGCGGAAGCTTGAGGTTGGGTGCGGAGGCCACGATCGCGGACACGCTGCGACTGGAGACGAGCGCCGCCAGCGCGGTGGTGTCCAGCACGAGCCCACCCGGATGCGTCGCCGTCACGAGGTGGCCCGTCTGCGGCGCGAGCGCGACCGGGGCGCACGGGTGAGCCATGCCTCGGCGGTCGCCTGTTCGTCCGCTGTGGCCACGAACCCGAACTGCTCGTGCAGGTAGTCGGAGGTCTGCTGGGCGATGTCCGCCCACTCGGCGCGGGTGCGTTGTGCCGTCACGAGTTTGGCGACGTACCCGCCGATCGTGGTGCCGTTCTCAGCAGCCAGCTCAATGAGCCGAGCGTGGGTCTGCTCGTCAACCTTGATCATCTTCGAGGCCACAGGGTGACGGTACACCATCGGTAAACCGGCCGCCGAGGGTCGTCACGTGGTCGATCTGCGCCGGGTCGCGGCCGAGGTCTTCAGGTTGGCGACACCGAGTCCGCAGCCCAGGAGCTGGGCGAGCAGTTCGACCAGGCGCTTGTGGGCGTCGCCGAGATCGCCGGGGTTGACCGCGTCGACCCAGAGCAGTCCGAACGGAATGTCGCCACTCACCACGGCCGCGTGAATGTAGGTTTTGAAGTCGCTGCCGCGTGCCCAACCGAGCTGGTGCTCGGCGTCCGTATCGGACACGAACCTCGCCTTGCCGCTTTCCAGAATGCGAAAGGCTTCGTTCGCCTCGTCATCGCCGCGCCGGTACTCCTCCTTGGGCGGTGTGTTGCGGCCGCGCCACACACCGTCCAATACCAGCCGGGGAGCGGGCGTCAGATTTGGCGCCGCGTGGTTGCTATAGGCATAGAAGCACGACCGCGGATCGATGTCGTGCATGTTCTCCAGCGCGCTGTCCACGACGAACTGCTTCAGTTTCTCCTGCAGGGCCCGGCATCTGTCGAGATCTTTCTCAGCGACAATCTTCGCCAGCAGGCCGCTCAGCGGAACCAGGATCTTGTGCACTTTCACGTCGTAGTCGGCGACCGCGTCCGCGGCCATCGCCTGAGCCGCCTCGCGCCTGCGGGTCTCGACGCCGACCTGCCAGTTCGGTAGTGCGATCGAGAAGAAGAGCAGGATCGCGCCGCCGCAGGTCAGTGTTATCTTGATCCAGGTCGGCAGCTGATAGCCGACGATGATCTGCGCGATGTAGGCTAGACCGCCGACCGCTCCGGCCGCGACGGCTCCGACCCGCCAGCGCGCATCGGAAAAACGATCTTGCCTGCTCATGATGGCTGATAGTACTACTATCGTGGCAATGCCGAGTCACGTCGCTACGAAGAGTATTGACAGTCCGGGAACCGGTGGTCAGAGTAATGACAGATCTCGGTCATAATCACGTGAGCTGAGCCATTCACCTACCATTGTTGGCAGGTGTTCCCGTGACCAAGCATCGGAGACAGGCATGGCGGCGGAGAAGCTCCCGGAGGCCGATCCGCAGGGACTGCAACAGGTAGACGCCATGCTGGACGATCCAATCGGCTATCTGCGCCGGGAACGGGAAGCGAGTCTGCGTGCGGCTCGAGTTTACGTCGACCGGGAAATCAGCAGAAGGCTCACCGAGCAGCAGAACGACCGGCCGTCGCTCATGCAACGCATAGCCCGATGGCTGGGCGTCGGCAACGCCGCCGCGCCGCCGGCCACGGGGTAGGCGCCGGTCCCTGCTGCGGCTACCCGCCTGTGCGGGGGACAATGCCGCCATGAGCCGTGCTGACCGGATCGTCGTTCGGCGGGCGGAGATCGTCGAGCTGGTCGCGTCCCTGCGCAGCCGGCTGGACGGCATCATGGAGGCCTCGAGCTGGACCGCCCACGACGACGAGCACGATCCCGAGGGGGTCACGGTCGCCTTCGAGCGGGCGCAGGTCGCCGGCCTGCTCGCGGTGGCCACCGAGGAACTCGAGGCGCTGGACGCCGCCGTCGCCCGGATCGACGCCGGCACCTACGGGGTCTGCCAGCGCTGCGGTCAGCCGATCGCCCCGGAGCGCCTTGAGGCGCTGCCCGCGGCCACCACGTGCATCCGCTGCGCCACCGGCAAACGCCGGTGAGGCCAGGCCGGCCACGGCCAGCGCGTTCGCGGTGACCACGATCGCGATGCCGGTCCATTCGTGGGCGGCGAGGACCTGGTCGAGCAGGAGCAGGCCGGCGAACGCGGCCAGCACCGGATGCAGGCTCATCACGACGCCGAAGAACCGGGCCGGGATCCGGCGCAGCGCGAGTTGGTCGGCCGCGTAGGGCACCACGGAGCTGAGCAGGCCGGCGCCCAGCGCGTAGAGCAGGCCGGCGCCGTGCAGCCGGCCCTGCCCGGCCAGAACCACGGCGACCGGAAGGTAGGCCAGCGCCGAGACGGCGGTGGCCGCGGCCGGTCCCTGCAGGCCCGGTAGGCGGCTGCCGAGCAGCCGGTTGAGCAGGATGTAGGCCGCCCAGCACGCGGCGGCGAGCAGTCCGAGCGCGATGCCGAGGTGGTCGCTGGCCGGTCCGGGCAGGACCAGCACGTAGACGCCCAGCCCGGCGCCGGCCGCGCAGGCCAGATCCAGCCGGGTGCGGGACCCGGCCAGCGCGACCGCGAGCGGGCCGAGGAACTCCAGGGTGACCGCCAGGCCGAGCCCGACCCGGTCGACGGCGGTGTAGAGGCTGAGGTTCATCGTGGCGAACACCGCCCCGAGCAGCAGCGTGGGCCACCACTGCGCCCAGGTGAACCGGCGCAGGTTCGGCCGCGCCGCCGGGAGCAGGACCGCGGCCGCGACGAACTGCCGGACCGCCACCACCCCGGCGGGGCCGAGGGTGGCGAAGGCGTGCGCACCGAGGGCGGCGCCGGCCTGGCTGCTGGCCGAGCTGGCCGTCATCGTGGCCAGCGCGGCGAACCCACCGCCTGTCTTCACATCCACCGGCCGAGTGTCGGCGCCGGGCCGCTGATACGAGAAATGCAACGGTTGCGGTACTCATACGCTAGACGTATGGATGTGGAACTGCGGCAGTTGCGCGCACTGGTCGCGGTGGTCGACGCGGGCACCTTCACCGACGCGGCCGGCGCCCTCGGCGTGTCCCAGGCCACGGTCTCGCGCGCGGTGGCGGCGGTGGAGGCCGCCCTCGGCGCCCGGTTGCTGCTGCGCGACACCCGGCACGTCAACCTCACCGGCACCGGCGCCCAGATCGTCGCCGCCGCGCGCCGCGTCCTGGACGACGTGGCGCACCTGCATCGCATCGTCGAGCAGGCCCGCACCGAACTGCGCGTCGGGTACGCCTGGGCCGCGCTGGGCAAACACACCCGCCGGCTGCAGCAGGCCTGGAAGGCCGCGCATCCCGGCATCCCGCTGGTGTTCGTCCAGTCCCACAGCGCCACCGCCGGGCTCGCCGACGGGACCGCCGAGGTCGCGGTGCTCCGCAGGCCCCTGGAGGACAACCGGTTCGACACGGCACTGGTCGGTTTCGAGGCCCGCCGCGCCGCCGTCGCCACCGGGAGCCCGCTGGCCCGCCGCCGGTCGGTGCGGCTGTCCGACCTGACCCGCTACACCGTGGCCATCGACGACCGCACCGGCACCACCACCCCGGACCTGTGGCGGCCCGGACCCGCCCCGGCCCGCACCCGCGCCACCCATGGCGTCGACGAATGGCTCACCCTGATCGCCGCCGGCCAGGCCGTCGGCATCACCTCCGAGGCGACCGCGCAGCAGAACCCCCGGCCGGGCGTGGCCTACCGGCCCGTCCGCGACGCCCCGCCGATCCCGGTCGCCCTCGCCTGGTGGCGGGACAACCCGCCCGCGCACCTCACCGGCCTGATCACCCTCGCCCGGGACGCCTACGCGCTTGACACGAACGCCGCCCGGCGGTAGAAAACCGATTGGTTATAGAACTAAGAGGTTACAGACATGGATGCCGCGCAGCTCGACGCGACGTTCGCGGCGCTGGCCGACCCGACCCG
>NZ_DASTBH010000387.1:0-8244 GCF_035712165.1 Actinophytocola sp.
GGAACACACCGTCGAGGAACACACCGTCGAGGAACACACCGTCGAGGAACACACCGTCGAGGAACAGCCCGCCGGCGAACCCGAGCCCGCCGACCCGGTCGTCGCCGAGGACGCCCCGGCCGAGCCCGCCCCGCTCGGTGCCGAGGTGGCACCCGGCGGGGACCTGGTGGACGGACCCGGCCGGGATGTCGCTGACCCGTCCGACGAAGCGCGACCCGAGGCGGCCTTGTCCGACCGGCCCGATGCCGGCGGCGCGGACCTGCCGTTCGTCGTCGGGTCCGGTGGGGACGAGGTCGACCTGCCCGGGGCGGCGGATCGGCCGGTCGATGTGCCGGAGCCGGTGCCGGACGCGGGTAGCGTGGACGGTGTGCAGGCTGTCGGGACTGTCCCGCCGCCCGGTTCGAACCCTCCCGAGGGCGGGTACAAGGAGCCGGGCACCACGAACTGGCTGATCCGGGATCTGCTCGCGCCGCTGCTGCACCATCCGACGCTGGCCAGCAAGGGCCTGCGCGACACGGTGCCGCCGGAGCCGCCACCGGACGACGTGCCCGAGCCGCCCGGCCAGCCCGACGTCACGCCCCGCCGGCCGGACGAGCCGACCCCGCCGGGCGATCCGGGCGGGCCACCGACGCCGCACCGGCCGGACCTGACTCCCAAGGAACCGGAGTTCGGCCCGAGGGTGCCCGGTGAGGGGCCGAAGCCGGTCCCGTCGCCCCAGCAGGACCAGCCGTCGCACCGGCCGGACCTGCGTCCCAAGCAACCGGAGTTCGGGCCGAGGGTGCCCGGTGAGGGGCCGAAGCCGGTCCCGTCGCGCCGGCCGGGCGAGGAGGACCAGCCGCCGCCCCGGCCGGACGTCATCCTGCCCCCCGAGCCCGACCAGATCACCCCGATCCCGCCGATCCCCGAGCCACCCCCGGACGTGCCGCCGCCCGCGCAGCGCGCACCCGGCGACGAGCCGGGCGCGCCGCCCCCGGCCGCGCCGAAAACCGAGCCGGACACCGTGCGGCTGACCCCGGTGCCACCTCCGGACGACGGTGCCTCGCCGGGCCAGCGGCCGCCCCGGCGCCGGGAGCGGACCGACGCGATCAGCATCGCCGACCTGCTGACCGAGGCCCTGGTCGCCTACCAGGCAACCGGCCCGGACGACGAGGCCCAGGCCCAGCCCGCCGAGCCGACGCCCGACAACACCGCCCCGGTGCCTCGTTTCCCCTCGGGCAGCGGCCGGCACCGCATGCCCGACTGGGGCAACGTCTGACGACCTGGGATCCGCGCAACACGCTGGGCGACCGGTGGCGTGCGGGTGGGGACCGGGGCGGATACTTCGATTCAGTGTTCGATCAAGGGTTGTCCGTCGTGCTGAGCGCGCGGGAAGGCCGCATTAGGGTGTAGCTGCATGTGGCACGCAGGGGTGCCACCGAGGCGTGGAGTCCCGTGAACATGGCTTCAACCGGTACCCGGTCCCATTCCGCCACCGCCGCCAGGACCGGCGGATCCGGGTCGACCGACCAGCGGAGCCCCGAGCAGATCCGCGACGAACGCATCGAACAGGCGGCCCAGTTCTCTCCGGAGCTGGCCGAGCTGATCCGGTTGTACTACCGGTACCTGCCGCCTGAGGAGATCATCGAGGACAACCCGGTCGACCTGGTCGGCGCGGTGCGCTCACACCACCAGCTGGCCATGGACCGGGCGCCCGGCCGGCCCGCGGTGCGGATCTTCAACCCGGACCGGGCAACGGACGGCTGGAGCATGCCGGGCACCGTGGTGCAGATCGTCACCGACGACATGCCCTACCTGGTCGAGTCGGTGACCGCCGAGCTGAGCCGGTCCGGGCTGCAGGTGCACCGGGTGGTCCACCCGATCGTCGTGGTGCGGCGCACCGTCGCCGGCTGGCTGGTCGACCTGCTGCCCACCGCCGATCCCGACGACCCGCCGAGCGACGCGCTGGCCGAGTCCTGGATGTCGATCGAGATCGACCTGATCAGCGACGCCGACCGCAGCCGGGAGACGGTCAACAGCCTGTACTCGGCGCTGCACGCCGTGCGGGAGGTGGTCGAGGACACCGACCGGATGGCCGGCACCGCCCGGGCGCTGGCCGACCAGTTGGAGGCCGATCCGCCGCCGCTGCACACCGACCAGGTCACCGACGGGGCGGCGCTGCTGCGCTGGCTGGCGGACGGGCACTTCACCTTCCTCGGCTACCGCAACTACGAGCTGGTGCCCGGCGACGAGGCCGGCCGCCCGGCGCTGCGGGCCGTGCTGGCCAGCGGCCTCGGCGTGCTGCGCCAGGACAGCCTGGAGGCCCGCAAGCTGACCGCCGGGCCCGACGTCACGGCCAACGCGCTGTCGCCCAACCTGCTGATCCTCACCGAGGCCAGCGCCCCGTCGGCGGTGCACCAGTCGGTCTACCCGTACTACGTCGGGGTGAAGACGTTCGACGACGAGGGAACCGTCACCGGCGAGCACCGGTTCCTCGGCGTGTTCAACACCAACGCGCTGCACGAGGACGTGCTGGACATCCCCGTGGTGGCGCGCCGGGTGCGCGAGGTGATCCACAAGGCCGGCTTCCCGATGGAGTCCTACACCGGCCAGAAGATGCTCGAGGTGATCCAGAACTGGCCGCGCACCGAGCTGTTCTCCACCGGCACCGACGCCCTGCTGCAGACCGCGACCGGGGTGATCGCGCTGGCCGACCGCCGCCGGTTGCGGCTGTTCCTGCGCCGCGACCTGTTCGGCCGGTTCTACTCGTGCCTGGTGTTCCTGCCCCGGGACCGCTACACCACCACCTCCCGGCTGGCCATGCAGCAGGTGCTGCTGGAGGAGCTGTCCGGCAACCACCTCGAGTACAGCGCGCGGATCGGCGAGACCCCGCTGGCCCAGGTGTTCTTCACCGTGCACACCGAGCCGGACCGGCAGTTCGAGCCGGACGTGACGCACATCCAGGAGCGGCTCGCCGAGGCGGTGCGTACCTGGGACGACCACATGGTGGACGCGGTGCTGGGGGAGCAGCACGAGAAGCTGTCCGGCGGCCGGCCGGCGAGCGGCGCCGTGACGGTCGGGGCGGAGTCGGCGACCGAGCAGGGCCACCGGTTCGCCGGGGTGTTCCCGGAGGCCTACAAGGAGGACTTCGACGCCGGCACGGCGCTGATCGACCTGCGCCGGATGCAGGCGCTGGCGCACGAGGGCGCCATGTCGACCTCGTTCTACGAGCCGCGGGACGCCGAACCGGGGGTGCGCCGGTTCAAGCTCTACCTCGCCGGGCCGGGCGTGAGCCTGTCGCACGTGCTGCCGGTGTTGCAGCAGATGGGTGTGGAGGTGCTCGACGAGCGGCCCTACGAGTTGCGGCCGCAGGACGGGCAGAAGTGGTGGATCTACGACTTCGGGCTGCGGATGGAACCGGCGGTGCTGGAGCACCTCTCGGCCGAGGACCTGGCCTCGCTGCGGATCCGGTTCCAGGACGCGTTCGCGGCCGCCTGGCACGGTGACGCCGACTCCGACCGGTTCAACGCCCTGGTGCTGCGCGCCGGCCTGACCTGGCGCCAGGCGTCGGTGCTGCGGGCCTACTCCCGCTACCTGCGCCAGGCCGGGACGACCTACAGCCAGGAGTACATCGAGGACACCGTGCTCGCGCACTCCGCGGTGGCGACCGCGCTGGTGCGGCTGTTCGAGGCGGGGTTCGACCCCGAGGTGCCGGCGGGCGGCCGGCGGGAGCAGGTCGCGGCCCAGATCGCCGACATCACGCAGCGGATCGACGAGGTCACCAGCCTGGACGCGGACCGGATTCTGCGCAGCCTGCTGACGCTGATCCGGGCCTCGCTGCGGACCAACTACTTCGTCCGCGACGAGCACGGCCAGCCGCGCCCCTACCTGGCGATCAAGCTGGAGCCGCGCGCGGTTCCGGACCTGCCCGAGCCGCGGCCGCGGTTCGAGATCTTCGTGTGCTCGCCCCGGGTGGAGGGCGTGCACCTGCGGTTCGGGCCGGTGGCCCGGGGCGGGTTGCGCTGGTCGGACCGGCGCGAGGACTTCCGCACCGAGATCCTTGGTCTGGTCAAGGCCCAGGCGGTGAAGAACGCGGTGATCGTGCCGGTGGGCGCGAAGGGCGGGTTCGTGGTCAAGCGCCCGCCCGCGCCGACCGGGGACGCCGGCATCGACCGGGAGGCGTGGCTCGCCGAGGGCGTGGCCTGCTACCGGATGTTCATCTCCGGCCTGCTCGACCTGACCGACAACCTGCGGTCCGGGAGCGTGGTGCCGGCCCAGGAGGTGGTCCGCTACGACGGCGACGACACCTACCTGGTGGTCGCCGCGGACAAGGGCACGGCGACGTTCTCCGACATCGCCAACGAGGTGGCCCGCGGCTACGGGTTCTGGCTGGGTGACGCGTTCGCCAGCGGCGGGTCGGTGGGCTACGACCACAAGGCGATGGGCATCACCGCGCGCGGGGCCTGGGAGAGCGTCAAGCGGCACTTCCGTGAGCTGGGGGTGGACACCCAGGCCGAGGAGTTCACGGTGGTCGGCATCGGGGACATGTCCGGCGACGTGTTCGGCAACGGCATGCTGCTCTCCGAGCACATCCGGCTGGTGGCCGCGTTCGACCACCGGCACATCTTCCTCGACCCGAACCCGAGCGCGGCGGCCGGTTTCGCCGAGCGGCGCCGGCTGTTCGAGCTGCCCCGGTCCTCGTGGGAGGACTACGACCGCGGTCTGATCAGCGCGGGCGGCGGGGTCTGGCCGCGTTCGGTGAAGTCGATCCCGATCAGCGCGGAGGTCGCCGCGGCGCTGGGGCTGCCGGCCGGGACCGAGAAACTCTCGCCGCCGGAGCTGATGCGGGCGATCCTGCTGGCGCCGGTGGACCTGCTGTGGAACGGCGGGATCGGCACCTACGTCAAGTCCTCCACCGAGACCAACGCGGCGGTCGGGGACAAGGCCAACGACGTGCTCCGGGTGGACGGCCGGGATCTGCGGGTGAAGGTGGTCGGCGAGGGCGGCAATCTCGGCATGACCCAGCTCGGCCGGATCGAGTTCGCCCAGGTGGGCGGCAAGCTCAACACCGACGCGCTGGACAACTCGGCCGGGGTGGACTGCTCCGACCACGAGGTGAACATCAAGATCCTGCTGGACCAGCTGGTCGCCGAGGGCCGGCTGCTGCCCGAGCAGCGCACCGAGCTGCTCGCGGAGATGACCGACGAGGTCGCCCAGCTGGTGCTGACCGACAACTACCGGCAGAACGCCGTGCTCGGCGTGAGCCGGGCGCACGCGGCACCCATGCTGTCCGTGCACGCCCGGCTGGTGCACAGCCTGGAGCAGACCACCGGGCTGGACCGCGCGCTGGAGGCGCTGCCGTCCGAACCGGAGTTCCAGGAGATGGAGAAGGCCGGGCGTGGTCTGACCTCGCCGGAGCTGGCGACGCTGCTCGCGCACGTCAAGCTCGCGCTCAAGGAGGAGGTGCTGGCGAGCAAGCTGCCCGAGGCGGACGCGTTCGCCCGGCGGCTGCCGGAGTACTTCCCGTCGCAGCTGCGCGAGCGGTTCGCCGACGCGATCCAGGCGCACCCGCTGAGCCGGCAGATCACCACGACGCTGCTGGTCAACGAGGTGGTGGACGGGGCCGGGGTGTCCTACGCGTTCCGGCTGGCCGAGGAGATGAACGCGACGGCCACCGACGCGGTGCGCGCGTTCGCCGTGGTCACCAGCGTGTTCGGGCTGCCGGCGGTGTGGCGGGAGATCGAGGCGCTGGACAACCTGGTGCCGACCACCACCCAGGACGCGATGGTGCTGGAGATCCGGCGGCTGCTGGACCGCGCGGCCCGCTGGCTGCTGTCCAACCGGCCCCAGCCGCTGGCGGTCGGGGCGGAGATCAGCCGGTTCCAGACGGTGGTCCAGGACCTGATCCCGCGGATGACGACGCTGCTGCGCGGGCGGCAGCGGGCGGCGGCGATCGCCGACGCCGAGAAGCTGATCGGCGACGGCGTGCCGGCGGAGTTGGCGATGCGGGTGGCGACCCTGCTGGACGCCTACGGACTGCTGGACGTGACCGAGGTGGCCGAGTTGGCCGAGCAGGACGCGGCGCTGGACGTGGAGCGCAGCCCGGAGGAGACCGCCGAGCTGTACTACACGCTCTCGGATCACCTGAACCTGGAGGAGATGCAGTCGTCGGTCAACCAACTGGAGCGCGGCAACCGCTGGCATGCCCTGGCCCGGCTCGCGGTGCGCGACGACCTGTACGGCTCGCTGCGGCTGATCGCGCTGGATGTGTTGCGGCAGAACGATCCCGGCACGCCGGCCGACGAGAAGATCGCGTCCTGGGAGCGGGCCAACTCCTCGCGGCTGAACCGGGCCCGGATGTCGCTGGAGGAGATCAGCGAGGCGGGTCCGCTGGATCTGGCGACGCTGTCCGTCGCCGCCCGGCAGATCCGCAGTATGGTCCGTTAGTGGGTGTATTCGTTGCCGAGGTTCGGCCGCGCTGGTCGGACATGGACGCGTTCGGGCATGTCAACCACGCCAACACGGTGACCCTGCTCGAGGAGGCCCGGATCGATCTGTTGTTCGTCGAGGCCACCCGGCACGGCGCGGCCGGGATGGCGGGTGGCGTGGTCGTGGCGAGGCTGGTGGTGGACTACCACGCGCCGCTGCTGGCCACCGGCGCGACGGTCCGGGTGGAGATGTCGGTCCGGGAGATGCGCAACGCAGCCTTCACCCTGGACTACGTCGTCCACAGTGGACTGTCCGAGTCGGATCCGGTGGTGGCGACGGCGGAGACCATGCTGGTGCCCTACGACCTGAAGACGGGCCGGCCGCGCCGGCTTTCCGAGGCGGAGCGGGACTTTCTGGCGGCCTGGCGGAGCGGGAGCAACGGTGCCTGAGCTGGTGTTCGCCGATCCCGCCGAGCGGGACGATCTTGGCGCGTTCGTGGCCCGCGCGGTTCGGCTGGACGGGCAGACCGTCGTCCGGCTGCGCGGCCGGGACGGTGGGCTGATCGACTCCTGGGTGGCCACGCCGTTCGATGTGCTGGCCACCCGGACCGTGCGCGGGCAGGTGCAGCCGGCCGACGTCACGGTGTCCGGCAACGAACTGCTGGCGGCGCTGGCCGTGGTGCGCGGGGACCGGGTAGACCCGGGCGCCGCCCGCGATCTGCAGTGGCGCTCGGCGCTGCCGCCGGTGGCGCACTGGCACATGGTGGACGACCTGCCCGCCCGGGTGGTCTCGGACCTGGCCGACCGCGGCCTGGCGCTGGCCCGGGAGAGCGCCGGCCCGCACGGCACCCCGCCGGCCGCCCTGCTGGACCAGACCGTGCTCACGGTGTCCGGCGACGGGATGGAGATCAAGGTTCCGCTGCGCTGCCTGTTCGCCATGTCCGGCATGGGCTTCCTGGGCACCAACGACGCCGGCGAACAGGTCCGCGTCACCGCGACCGACGCCTGGCTGCGCATCGACGCCCGGTTCGGAGCCGTCGTCCGCCGCCGGCACGCGCTGCTGCCGCTGCTGGTCTGAGGCTGGACTTCAGCGCAACGCCTGCTGGAAACTTGAGTCATGGGGACTCAAGTGCGCCGCGGGCTGCCCGGGCGGTATCAGCTGTGGACCGCCGGCACCACTGTCTCGGAGATCGGTGACGACGCGCTGTACTTCGCGCTGGGCTGGACGGCCAGCGCCTACGGCGGCACGGCGGCCGGGTGGGTGCTCGCCGCGACCGTCGGCCCTCGGGTGTTGCTGACCCTGGTCGGCGGCGCCGTCACCGACCGGCTGGGCGCGCGGCCCGTGGTCCTCGGCGCGCAGGCCACGCTCGCGCTGGGTTGCGCCGGTGCGGCGGCCGGGCTGGTCCTCGCCGGGCCGTCGGTGTGGCTGCTCGTCGCGTTCGCCGTGCTGCTCGGCGGCGCGACGGCGTTCCTGTTCCCGGCGAACGCGGCACTGACCGCGACCCTGATCCCGGCCGACGACCTGCCCCGGGCGCTGGGCCTGCGGCAACTCGCCTACCACGTGGCCGGCCTGGCCGGCGGCCCGGTCGGCGGCCTGCTGATCGCACTCGGTGGCCTGCTGCTGGTGCTCGGCGTCAACGCGGTGACCTACCTGCTGGTCCTCGGCGCCGTGTTGCTGTTGCGGCCGGGCCCGGCCGCCCGCGCCGAGCGCGAGCCGCTGGTGCGCGCGATCGGGGCCGGCCTGCGCACCGCCTGGTCGGACCGCACGCTGCGCACCGTGTTCGGCCTGTACGCGGTGGCCGGCGGCTGTGCGCTGGCGGTTGGCGGGTTGCTGGTGCCG
>NZ_DASTBH010000388.1:0-12624 GCF_035712165.1 Actinophytocola sp.
GATCGGCCGAGATCGACGTCGCAGGCTGCGACGATCTCGTTGATCATGCCCTGCAACCCGAGCCGCTGTCCGTCCTGCGGCGAGAAGATACGCGCGACGCCGTAACGCTCGAGCTCGTCGATTTCGGCAGGCACGATCACACCGCCCCCGCCGCCGAACACCTTGACGTGCCCCGCGCCGTGTTCGGCCAGCAGTTCCACCAGGTAGGTGAAGTACTCGACGTGGCCGCCCTGGTAGGCGCTGATCGCCACGCCCTGGACGTCCTCCTGGATGGCGGCCTGCACGACCTCCCGGACCGACCGGTTGTGCCCGAGGTGGATCACCTCGGCGCCCTGGGTCTGCAGGATCCGGCGCATGATGTTGATCGCCGCGTCGTGCCCGTCGAACAGGCTGGCGGCGGTGACGAACCGAACCGGATGGACAGGGCGGTGCAGCTCTGCGCTTGCCATGGAAATAGTTTGACTTCCTACTATCGGAGATACAACCACTGTGTGGCCAAACTCTCCGCTGTGAGAATATGGCGGCCCTTTCATGGTATCGATGGAGCCTTGGTGATCCCTGAACCCGTACGTGTGATGTGGGCCGAGGACGTCGCCTCCCGGTCGCTCGGGATGGAACTGGTGACGGCCGCGCCGGGCAGCGCGGTCGTCCGGATGACCGTGCGCGACGACATGATCAACGGCCATGACGTGGCCCACGGCGGATACCTGTTCCTGCTCGCCGACTCGGCCTTCGCCTGCGCCTGCAACGGCCACGGACCGGTCACCCTGGCCGCCGGCGCGGACATCACGTTCGTGGCTCCGGTCAAGCGCGGCGACGTCCTCGAGGCGCGCGCCAGCGAGCGGGTCCGGTTCGGGCGCAGCGGGGTCTACGACGTCACCGTCTTGCGCGGCGAGGAGATCGTCGCGGAGTTTCGCGGCCGCAGCCGCATGACCACACAAAGGAGGCCCGATGAAGGCCGGTGACCAGGCGCCCGACTTCGCGCTGCCGGACGAGACCGGAACCACCCGCAAGCTGTCCGAACTGCTCGCGGACGGCCCGCTGGTGCTGTTCTTCTACCCGGCGGCGATGACCACCGGCTGCACCGCGGAGAGCTGCCATTTCCGCGACCTGGCCGCCGAGTTCGCCGAGGTGGGCGCGAGCCGGGTGGGCATCAGCCCGGACCAGGTGGACAAGCAGAAGCAGTTCTCCGACAAGCACTCCTTCGACTTCCCGCTGCTGTCCGACCCGGACGGCGCCGTGGCCAAGCAGTTCGGCGTGCGCCGCTCGTTCGGCCCGATGCTCACCCGGCGGCAGACCTTCGTCATCGACACCGACCGCACGGTGCTCGAAGTGATCAAGAGCGAGCTGCGCATGGGCGTGCACGCCGACAAGGCCCTGGACGCCCTGCGCGCCCGCAACAAGAGCTAGCTACTTCGGCACGTCCACCAGGACGTCCTCGGGCACCGGCTGGTCGGTGCGCAGCGCCTCGAACAGCCGGGGCGCCTTCTTGGCGTCCCAGACGATCGCCGAGCCCACGTTGGTGCGCAGCGAGCCGCCCATCGGCACGGTGGTGGTGATCGTGCTGCCGTCGCCCGCCCCGCTGATCGCGAACGCCAGGCCGGGCAGGTTGTGCAGGTGGTCGCCGTCGTCGACGGTGAACGCGTCCGGCGCGTTGGCCAGCAGCGGAACGGACTTGAACGGGTTGAGCAGGGTGCCGGCGCTGGTCGCCTTGTCGGTCAGCGCGCCGACGAACTCCCGCTGGTGGATCACCCGGTCCAGGTCGGCCCGCGGCGTCGCCCTGGTCCGCACGTAGCCCAGGGCCTGCGGGCCGTTGAGCTCCTGGCAGCCGGCGGCCAGGTCGATGCCGGCCTTGTCGTCCTTGATCGGCTCCTTGAGGCACATCTCCACCCCGCCGACCGCGTCCACCATGTCGGCGAAGCCGCCGAACCCGATCTCCACGTAGTGGTCCAGCCGCAGCCCGGTGTTCAGCTCGACGGTCTTCGCCAGCAGTTGCGGGCCGCCGAAGGCGTAGGCGGCGTTGAGCTTGTTCTTGCCCTTGCCCGGGATGTCCACGTAGGAGTCGCGGAGCAGGCTGACCAGCGTCGGCTTGGTGTCGTTGTCCGGGATGTGCAGCAGCATCATCGTGTCGGTGCGCTTGCCGCCGACGTCACCGGTGGCCAGCCGTTCCTGGTCCTCCGCCTTCAGCCCGTCCCGGCTGTCCGAGCCCACGATCAGCCAGTTGGTACCCGCGCCGGCGGCCGGCCGGCCGGCGTAGTCGCCCAGCGCGGTCACCCGGTTGAGGTTGAGCTCCAGGTACAGCCACACGCCGCCGAGCAGCAGCAGGAAGGCCAGGAAGATGATCAGCAGCGTCCGGCCGAGCCGGCGCTTGCGCCGGGGTCGCGGCGGCGCCGGGGCGTAGCCCTGCTGGGGCGGGGGCGGCGGGCGGTGCCCATCGCCGGCCGACTTCCACTGGTAGTCGCCCGGTTGCTGCCAGTGATCAGGCTGCGGCGGTCCGCTGGGCGGCACGTCCATGCGCCGGGTGCTGCCATACCCCGTTCGCCTGGGTTGCTGCTCTCCGTAGCCGTAGCTCATCCGCTCTCCGTACATTTCTCCCCGACCTCCCCACGCTCTTATCACCAGGACGTGGGACACCCGGGCAGGGTTGCCGTCACCCTAACCCGTAGTCAGAACATCCAGCACGAAGCGGCGGACCAGCAGCGTGTTGTCTCGCTGCCGGCGCATCATGGCGTGGTTCTCCCCCGGCACGACCAGCTGCCGCACCGCCTCGGTCACCTGGGCGGCGCGCTCGGCGTAGGCGGCCGAGTCGGCCGGGTTGGTCACCGTGTCCAGCTCACCGTGCGCGATCAGCACCGTCTTGCCGGCGAGTTGGCCGACGTGGTCCTTCGCGGTGGTCCACGGCGCCAGCGCGCAGACCGCCACCACTCCAGGCTCGTCGGCGACCCGGAACGCCACCCGGCCGCCCATCGAGTGACCGACCAGAAGGACCGGAGCGTCCGGATGGGTTCGGCGGATCTCCGCCAGCGCCCACCGGGCGTCGGCCACCGGATCCAGGTCGGGCCTGTTCCAGCCCCGGTAGCGGTAGCGCAGCAACCACACGCCGATTCCGTGCGGCCGGCCTTCCCGCACCAGGTCCCGGGCGAACGGGATCATCCGGATGTAGGCCGGCCGAAATCGGTGCGCCCGGCGCTTGCTGTGCTCCTGCCCACCGGGCAGCAGCAGCACGACGGCCCGCGCCGGACCGGCGTGCATGGCCCGCAGCCAGGGTCGCGGCATCCTCATGCCGACCGGGCCGCGACGAGCGCCTCGACCCCGTCGAGCAGGCGGCAGAGGCCGAACTCGAAGGGGTCCACCCAGTCCGGGCAGGCGAACACCTGGTTCAGGGTGGGGAAGGCGGCCGGCTCGACGTAGCGGGTCAGCAACGGAGCGAGGTCGGACCACCACTGCTCGTCGGTGACCCCGGTGCTGCGTTCCACCTGCGCGTCCTCCGCCGCGCTCTGCGCCACCCCGCGCACGTAGCCGGCGACCACCTGCACCACGGCCATCATCTCCCCCGCGCTCAGGCCGATCCCGGAGAGCGTGCGCAGGAACGCCTCCAGGGCGGCAGTCTGGTTGGGCCCCATCAGCCCCCGGGTCAGCGACACCCGCAGCAGCCACGGGTGGCGCCGGTAACCGGCGAGGCTGTCCCGGGCGAACCGCTCCAGCCAGGGCCGCCAGCCGTCCGGCTCGGGCGACGGGGGCGCGCCGATCGCGGCGTCCACCATCAGCTCGAACAGGTCGGACTTGGCCGGGATGTAGGTGTACAGCGACATCGTGCCGACGCCGAGCGCCTCGGCGACCCGGCGCATGGACAGCGCGTCCATCCCCTCGGCGTCGGCGATCCCGATCGCGGTGCGCACGATCAGGTCCACGTTCAGCCCCGGCTTGGGTCCGCGGTTCGGCCGGTCCCGGGAGCCCCAGAGCAGCGCCATGCTGCGGGCCGGATCGATTCGATCAGTCATCTTGCGCCGATCCTACAACTCCGTATGCTGTACGAGGTTATCTACGTACAGCATACGGAGTAAGGGGCGCACATGACGATCCTGGTGACCGGAGCGACCGGAAACGTGGGCCGGAACGTGGTCGAGGGGTTGGTGCGGGCCGGGGCGAAGGTCCGCGCGCTGACCCGCACCCCGGACCGGTTCCGGTTCCCGGACGAGGTGGAGGTGGTGGGCGGCGACCTGGCCGCGCCGGAGACCGTGCGGCCGGCCCTGGCCGGCGTCGAGGCGCTCTACCTGTTCCCGCTGGCCTACCTCACGCCACAGATCCGGTCGTTCGAGGACGTGATCACCACCGAGGCGATCGTCGGGCTGGCCGCCGCGGCCGGGGTGGGCCGGGTGGTCATGCTGGGCTCCTCCGACCCCGACTTCCTCGGCCTGGAACGGGTCGTCGAGGAGTCCGGGATGGCGTGGACCATCCTGCGGCCCGGGGAGTTCGCGGTGAACAAGCTGGACCAGTGGGGCCCGTCGATCCGCTCGGGCGATGTCGTCCGCACCGCCTACGCCGACGCCTGGGGCACGCCGATCCACGAGGCCGACATCGCCGACGTGGCCGTCGCCGCGCTGTTGGAGGACGGCCACGCCGGCGCCCACTACGAGCTGACCGGCCCGGCCGCGCTCACCCTGCGCCAGCAGGTCGCCGCGATCGGCGAGGGTCTCGGCCGGGAGATCCGGTTCGAGGAGATCACCCACGCCCAGGCCCGCGCCGAGCTGATCGCCGCCGGCATCGCGCCCGAGGTCGTCGATGAGATGATCCTCTGGTACCCCGACAACTACGCCACCCTCGTCCCGGCGGTGTCGCCGGCGAGCGAGGTGACCGGCCGCCCCTGGCGCACGCTCACCGAATGGGCCGCCGACCATGCCGACGACCTGCGCAGGGAGGAATCCTGAACGACACGGAGATCACCGACAGCCCGACCGGCTGGGTGGCCAAGCATGTGCGGGAATACCTGGCCACCGACGGGGAGACCGGCCAGCGGTTCTACGGCGTGCCGGCGCTGCTGATCACCACCCGGGGCCGCCGCTCCGGCAAGCTGCGGCGCACCGCGCTGTACTACGGCCAGGACGGCGACCGCTACGTGGTGATCGCCTCCAACGGCGGGTCCCCGGAGCATCCCAACTGGTACCGCAACCTGGCCGCCGACCCGACGGTGGAGGTCCAGGTCGGCGCCGAACGGTTCACGGCCCGCGCCCGCACCGCGACCGGCGCCGAACGCGCCACCCTCTGGAAGCTGATGGCCGGCCTCTTCCCGAACTATGACGAGTACCAGGCCAAGGCCAGCCGCGAGATCCCGGTAGTCGTGCTTGACCGGACCTGAGCGGGTCGCCGGTCTGCTGCTGGCCGCCGGCGGTGGCCGCCGCTACGGCATGCCGAAGGCCCTCGTTCGGCACGGCGGCCGCCTGTTCGTGGAACGGGCGGCCGACGTGCTGCACGAGGCGGGCTGCGACCCGGTGGTCGTGGTGCTCGGCGCCTCGGCAGACGAGGTCCGCGCCCGCGCCGCCCTGCCCGGATCCTCCCTTGTGGACAATCCGGACTGGGCCACCGGCATGGGTTCCTCCCTGCGCGCGGGCCTGCACGCTCTGTCCATTTCGGACGCTGTCGCGGTCGTCGTCCTCCCGGTGGACACCCCCGGCGTCACCCCCGCCGCGGTCCGCCGCCTCGCCGCCCTCGCCACCGCCGACGCCCTCGCCCGGGCCACCTACCACGGCGCCCCGGGCCACCCGGTGCTGATCGGCCGCGCGCACTGGCCGGCCGTCCACGCCACCGCCACCGCCGACACCGGGGCGCGCGCCTACCTCGCCCGGCACCCCACCCGGGACGTTCCGTGCGAGGACATCGCCAGCGGCACCGACGTGGACCACCCCACCGACCTGCCGTGATCCCCGGAGCGCGTGACCAGGGCGCGTTTCACAGTGCCGGCCGAACCCCAAGCCAAACCTGCCGAAGGCCAAGAAGCCGACTGGCGGGTGGCCAGCCCCGCACCCGCCCGGACCGAGTGCTGGCCGACCTCCCCCGGTAGGAAACCACCCGCTAGGCGGCGGCGGGTTGGGGGGCGAACTGGGTGGTGTACAGGTCGGCGTAGCGGCCCTGGGCGGCCAGCAGGGTGTCGTGGGTGCCGGACTCGACGATGGCGCCGTTCTCCACGACGAGGATCTGGTCGGCGGCCCGGACGGTGGACAGCCGGTGGGCGATCACGATGGCGGTGCGGCCGGCGAGGGCGTCGGTGAGGGCTTCCTGGACCGCCACCTCGGACTCGGAGTCCAGGTGTGCGGTGGCCTCGTCGAGGATCACCACGCGGGGTTGGGCGAGGAGCAGGCGGGCGATGGTGAGGCGTTGGCGTTCGCCGCCGGAGAGGCGGTAGCCGCGTTCGCCGACCACGGTTTCCAACTGGTCCGGCAGGGATCCGACCAGATCGAGAAGCCGGGCCCGGCGCAGCGCGTCCCAGATGTCCTCGTCGGTGGCTTCCGGGCGGGCGTAGGCCAGGTTGGCGCGGATGGTGTCGTGGAAGAGATGGCCGTCCTGGGTGACGACGCCGACGGTGCCGCGCAGTGCCTCGAAGGACGCTTCCCTGATGTCCACATCGGACAGACGGATTGTGCCGGAGTCCACATCGTACAGCCGGGGAACAAGGCTGGCGATGGTCGACTTGCCCGCACCCGAGGGGCCGACCAGCGCCACCATCTGTCCCGGCTCGGCGCGGAAGCTGATGCCGTGCAACACCTCCTCGCCGCCGCGCTGGTCGAGTACGGCGACCTCCTCCAGCGAGGCGAGCGAGACCGCGCTGGCCGCCGGATAGCTGAACCGCACGTCCTCGAACTCCACCGACACCCCGCCCGGCGGGACGGTCCGCGCCTGCGGCTTCTCGGTGATCATCGGCTTGAGGTCGAGCACCTCGAAGACCCGCTCGAAGGAGACCAGGGCGGTCATCACATCGACGCGCACGTTGGCCAGCGCAGTCAGCGGCGTGTACAGCCGGGTGAGCAGAAGTGCCAGCGCCACAACGGTTCCCGGCGCGAGCTGGCCGGTCAGGGCGAGGTAGCCGCCCAGCCCGTAGACCAGTGCCTGGGCCAGCGCCGAGACCAGGGTCAGGCTGGTCATGAACCACCGGGTGAGCATCGCGGCGCGGACCCCGATGTCGCGCACCCGCCCGGCCCGCCCGCCGAACTCGTCGGCCTCGGCGCGCGGCCGGCCGAACAGCTTCACCAGCGTCGCGCCCGGCGCGGAGAACCGCTCGGTCATCTGCGTGGTCATCGTGGCGTTGAGGTTGGCCGACTCGCGCTGCAGGTCGGCCATCTTCCGGCCCATCCGGCGCGCGGGCAGCACGAACACCGGCAGCAACACCAGCGCGAGCGCGGTCACCTGCCAGGACAGCGTCATCATCACAACGAGCGACAGGACCAGTTGGATGACGTTGGTCACCAGGCCGGACAGCGTCGAGGTGAACGCCCGCTGGGCGCCCATCACATCGCTGTTGAGCCGGCTCACCAGCGCACCGGTCCGGGTCCGGGTGAAGAAGGCCACCGGCATCTGCTGGACGTGCTCGAAGACGGCCCGGCGCAGGTCGTAGATCAGCCCCTCACCGATCCGTGCCGACTGCCAGCGCTCGGCGAGCCCCAGACCGGCGTCCAGGATCGCCACCCCGGCGATGGCGACCGCCAGCCAGACCACCGTCGAGGCCGCGCCGTCGCCGACGATCACGTCGACGACCCGGCCGGCAAGCAGCGGCGTGCTGACCGCCAGGACCGCCGAGACCACCGTGAGCAGCAGGAACACCACGAGCTTGGCGTGGTGCGGGCGCGCGAAGGTGAAGACCCGCGCGACCGTGCCCTTGCGCAGGGCCTTCGGCGTGTCGGCCGCTTTCATGGCACCCCGCATGAACATCCACGATCCGTCCACGGCGCCCTCCTCTCACCGGACAACCGAGGGCAACAACACCCGCCGACCCGCGGATCTTCCCGCGCTGGCTACCCTGCGGGAATGTCCGACCCGGCCGGCCGCAACCCAGCGTTGCGGCTCGATCTCCTGTTCTACCTTGTGGGTCTGACATTCGCGGGCGCGACCGCGATCTGGTCGGAGTTCTACGGCTACCGCGTCTGGGGCAACTTCGCCACCGTGGGTTACCTGCTGGCGTTCGGGCTCACCGTGCGGCTCGTACTGCGGCCGGCCCGGCTGACCTCCCGCTGGGTCCCGGTCGGCGTCGCCGGCCTGCTGGCGATCATCGTGCCCACGATCGTCCTGGCGGTGCGCCGGGCGCCCGACTTCGTCTGGGGTCCGTGGCCCTGGTCGTTCCCGGCGCAGCCCGAGGTGTGGGTGGTGGAACGCTCGGCCCGGCTGCTGCTGGACATCGGCACGCCCTACCCGGACCTCACCGCGCTGGGCCGGCCGCCGCACCCGGACGACTACACGCCCTACGGCCCGGCGATGACCGTGTTCGGCCTGCCGCGCGCGGTCTTCGGGGACAGCCCGGCCACCGACGCCCGGCTGATGTTCCTCGCGTTCAGCGCGCTGGTCGTCCTGCTGGCCCTCCGGGTGGCCGGGCGCCCGCGTGTTCCGGTGCTCGCCGCGCAGCTGGCGGTGATCAGCCCGCTGACGGCGTTCACCGCGGCCGTGGCGGGCGACGACCTGCCGGTGATCGCGATGGTCGTGCTGGCGACGGCCCTGACCTTCCGGGCCGGCCCGGTCCCCGCCGGTATCGCCTGCGCCCTGGCGATCACCATGAAGCTGACCGCGCTGCCGGCCCTCGCGGTGCTCGCGGTGGCGATGTTGGCCCACCGAGGCCCCCGGGCGCTCGCCGTCTTTCTGGGCACCGTGCTGGCCGGCACGGCGGTGCTGGTCGTGCCGGTGCTGGTGGTGGATCCGGGCGCGTTCGTCGAGCAGGTGATCCGCTACCCCGCCGGGCTCGGGCAGGCACACTCGCCCGCGGAGAGCCCGCTGCCCGGCCATCTGATCGCGCAGACCGGGCCGATCGGTCATCTGGTCGCGATCGGACTGCTCGCCGTCGCGGCAGCGGCCATCACGGCGTGGCTGGTGTTGCGTCCGCCCCGCACGGCGGCGGACACCATGTTGCGGATCGCCGCCGGGTTGGGCGCGGCGATCCTCCTCGCGCCAGCGACGCGGTGGGGATACCTGATCTACCCGCTAGCCATGTTGGGTGCGATGGTCGGGTTCTCGGCCGTGCCCGGCCATGAGGATCGAACCGCCGAAGCCCACGCGCCCGGCGGTCCCCCGACTGACATGCGAAGCAGAAGCAGGTGAGCCCTACTTCTTCTTGGTGCGCGTAGCACCACCACGCCCGCGCAGCGTGACGCCGGACTCGGACAGCACTCTGTGCACGAAGCCGTACGAGCGACCGGTCGACTCGGCCAGGGCGCGAATGCTCGCGCCTTTCTCATACTTCTTCTTCAGGTCAGCGGCCAGCTTGTCGCGCGTGTTGCCGGTGATCCGCGCGCCTTTCTTCAGGTCAGCCACGTCATCCGCCTTCCGAACCTGTAACTGAGGTCCTTGCAACCCCTGCCGAGCAATGATCGAACAGGTCGGCCAGGAACGCCAGGCGAGATCGAAAAATTCCCTTCGATCGTCCCCCAGACGCACCAATGCGGCCGTCGGACGACAGCTTGTATCGCCGATCGGGTGGTCAACGTAAGGGTGATTCTCAAGCCAGCTGAACGAGTTCGAGATAGTCGGCCGACCAGTGATCTTCGGTACCGTCCGGCAAGAGGATCACCCGCTCGGGCTCAAGTGCCTCCACCGCACCGGGATCGTGCGTCACCAGCACGACGGCTCCGGCGTAGCCCCGCAACGCGTCCAGCACCCGTTCCCGGCTGGCCGGGTCGAGGTTGTTGGTGGGCTCGTCCAGCAGCAGCACGTTGGCCGCGCTGCAGACCAGCCCGGCCAGCGCCAGCCTGGTCTTCTCACCGCCGGAGAGCGTGCCGGCCGGCTGGTCGAGCTGCTCGCCGCTGAACAGGAACGTGCCCAGCAGGGAACGCAGTTGCTGCTCCGGGGTGTCCGGCGCCGCGTGCCGCACGTTGGCCCACACACTCGCGTCGTGGTCGAGCGTCTCGTGCTCCTGGGCGTAGTAGCCGATCCGCAACCCGTGACCGGGCAGCACCGAGCCGGAGTCCGCTTGTTCCATCCCGCCGAGCAGCCGCAGCAGCGTCGTTTTTCCCGCACCATTAAGGCCCAGCACCACGACGCGGGATCCTTTGTCGATGGCGAGATCCACTCCGGTAAAGACTTCGAGAGAACCGTAGCTTTTGCTCAGTCCTTCGGCGGTCAACGGAGTTCGGCCGCACGGCGCGGGTTCCGGGAACCGGATTCTGGCCACCTTGTCGGACTGGCGGACCTGGTCGAGCCCGGAGAGCAACCGCTCGGCCCGGCGGGCCATGTTCTGTGCCGCCACCGCTTTGGTGGCCTTGGCCCGCATCTTGTCGGCCTGGGCCATGAGCGCCGAGGCCTTCTTCTCGGCGTTGGCTCGCTCGCGGCGGCGGCGCTTCTCGTCGGCGGCCCGCGCGTCGAGGTAGCGCTGCCAACCCATGTTGTAGACGTCGACCTCGCCGCGCATGGCGTCCAGGAACCAGACCTTGTTGACCACGTCGGCGAGCAGGTCCACGTCGTGGCTGATCACCACCAGGCCGCCGGAGTGGCCCTTGAGGAAGGCGCGCAGCCAGGTGATGGAGTCGGCGTCGAGATGGTTGGTGGGCTCGTCGAGCAGCAGCACGGTGCCGGCGCCGGAACCGGCCTGCTGCTCGGCGGCGCCGAACAGGATCCGGGCCAGCTCTACCCGGCGGCGCTGGCCACCGGACAGGGTCGACAGCGACTGGGCGAGCACCCGGTCGGCCAACCCGAGGTTGGCGCAGATCCGGGCCGCCTCGCTCTCCGCGGCGTAGCCGCCGAGAGCGGCGAACCGCTCCTCGAGGCGGCCGTAGCGGCGCACGGCGCTGTCCCGGCGGTCGGAGTCGACGTGCTCGGCCATGGCGCCCTGCGCCTTCTCCAACTCACGCAGCAACTCGTCCAGGCCGCGCGCGGAGAGCACCCGGTCCTTGGCGATGACGCCCAGGTTGCCCTCGCGCGGGTCCTGCGGCAGGTAGCCGAGCGGGCCGGTGCGGCGCAGTGCCCCGCCGTAGGGCTCCCCCTCGCCGGCCAGCACCCGCAGGGTGGTGGTCTTGCCGGCGCCGTTGCGTCCGACCAGGCCGATCCGGTCGCCGGGCTGCACCCGCAGGGTGGCGTCGGACAGCAGGATGCGCGAGCCGGCACGCAACTCGAGATCGGTGGCTGTGATCACTGAGATGACTCCCCGAGTGGCTGGTCGTGGACACGGGTCGGCAGCTCGCCTGCCGTGGCCGGCGAGCCGGGTAGCGACCTAGTCCATGCGAACGACCACCCGACCAGTCTACGGGTGACGCACAACGCGTTTTGAAGGGCTCGCGACTAAGCGCCCGCTTAGCTAAAGTGCGGCCCATGACTTTGACGTCGGACCGTGACATCAGCGGCAGGGACTTCAGCGGCCGGACCGCACTCGTCACCGGGGCCAGCCGAGGCATCGGCTACGCGATCGCGGCCGAGTTGGTGCGCGCGGGCGCGGCCGTGACGATCATGTCCCGCAAGGCGGACGACATCGCCGCGGCGGGTGAGCAACTGGCCAAGGAGGCCGACGGCGCGCGGGTGCTCGCCATCGCCGGCAACGCCGGCCGGGACGAGGACCGGGCGGAGATCGTCCGGCGCACCATCGACGCGTTCGGCAGCCTGGACATCCTGATCAACAACACCGGGATCAACCCGGTCTACGGATCGCTCATCGAAGCCGACCTGTCCGCCGCGCGGAAGATCTTCGACACCAACGTGGTGGCCGCGCTGGGCTTCGTGCAGCTCGCGGTGAAGGGCTGGATGGCCGAGCACGGCGGCAACGTCGTCAACATCTCCTCGGTGGGCGGCCTGCGCTCCACCGGCGTGCTGGGCCTCTACGGGGCGAGCAAGGCGGCGATGAACCACCTGACCATGGAGCTGGCCTGGCAGCTCGGGCCGAAGATCCGGGTGAACGGCATCGCCCCGGCGACCGTGAAGACCAAGTTCGCCGAGGCGCTCTACGTCGACCGCGAGGACGAGGCGGCCGCCGTCTATCCGATGAAGCGCCTGGGCACCCCGGAGGACGTGGCCAAGCTGGTGGCCTTCCTGGTGTCGGACAACGCGTCCTGGATCACCGGGGAGACCGTTCGGATCGACGGCGGCCTGCTCGCCACCGGCACTCTGGGTTAACGACCCGGCAGCGGCAGCTCGCGGAGCTCGCCCGGACGGTCCGGGGCGCCCGGCCGGCCGTTGAACGGTCCACCGCGGTGCTCGCCGTCGCCGAACATGACCACGCCCGGCCGGTCGGAACGGTCATGGCTGGCCGCGCCGGCGAAGTAGCCGCCGATGCCGCCGATGGCCAGCAGGGCGGCGCCGACGCCGGCCGCCACCACGAGGCGGACCGTGTCGGACGGGGCCCGGCGGACCTTCGCGGGCGGTGCGGCCGCGACCGGCGCGGCGGCCGGTGGCGGCGCGGGCTGCCCGGGCTGCTCAGCCTGCAACGGCTGGGTGGGCTGCGGCTGC
>NZ_DASTBH010000389.1:0-20125 GCF_035712165.1 Actinophytocola sp.
CGGTAGACGCGTCGGGCTACTCCACCATCGTGCGGCACAATCCCCGTGACCTCACGGCCCGAGCCTTCGATCTGCTGCGCGAACGCATCCTCAGCCGTATCGCCACAGCGTCCGCGGAGTTCCGGTGCGCAAGCACCCGGCTGTGGTCCTGGCGCGGCGACGGCGGAATCGTCGCCGTCCAGGACCACCATGAGAGCGTCGCCCGGGACGTCGCCCTGACCGCCGCCCGGGACATCCTCCTGCTCGACCTCGAACAGATCAGGAGCGAGCTACGTCGCGTGCACCTGCGCGGCGAACTGCACCTCCGCCTGGCCGTGCACAAGGGAACCATTCGCATACCCGCCAACGGCAAGACCGGCACAATCCATTCGCCGGACGTGAACTTCGCAATCCACCTGGAGAAGGTCGTTCCGCCGGACTGTGTGGCAATCTCCGAGGAGGTACACCTGTCCGCCGGCCCCCACGGCGGCTACACCCTGGTCGGCACATACGAAACCCACAACATCTACCTGATGCCAGCCACCGGAACTCCCACCGACGCCCGCGCGGCATGGCTCGCCACCGTCGGCCTCAGCGACTGCCACCCGGTCTTCGCCCATCCTCAACGGCCCAGCCAACAGGAAAAGGCGCGCCTGGTATCCGTGGCCCGAACCGACATCGTCGACCTCGGCACCGCGCTGCACACCGGAGCCCGATACCTGGGCACCACCGAGCGCCCCGCCCACTACCGCGACGCCGTCCTCCAATTCTTGGCCTCCGGCGGCACATACCGTTGTATTGTTCTCGACCCCTCCTGCGAATCCGCCAGAATCGTGGCTGATTATTGCCAAGAGGACCTGCCCGCCAAGATCCGCGCGACCATAACCGCACTAGCCCGATTCAAACAACGCCACGGCCTGATCGCCGACCGCCTCCACGTCTACCAGGCCCGTGTATTCCCCGGCTTCTCCGCCATTGCAATAGACCTGAACTCCACCGCGCCGCTAATCTTGTATTCGCCTTACCTGATGGCCATGAAGCCCTTCGACCTACACCTGGACCACGCCGACTCACCGCACTACCTCGCAACTCCCGCGTCCGGTTCGCTGCACACCACCCTCCACGCGCTCCTCCGCGCGGTCACCGCCCTCGATGATCTCGATCGCATCCTGTGAGGCACCATCGCTCGGGCCGTCGCCCGTAAGTGTTGCCCGCGTGGGGTGACCCGGGGAGGAGTGGGTCCTCTCTGATGTTGAGGTAGTCTTGAACAGCGTCAACAACCACGATCGGGCCCACTAGGACGCGCCATCGCTCAACTCCGCCTCGAGTGTGACACCCGGATGGGTGATCCCGGGGGCGGGGCCTCTTGGTGCTGATGTAATGTCTCGTCCCAACTGATCAACTGGGGCTGAGAGATGAGGGCAGGGTAGTAGGCGTTGAGTGATCAAGGTAGCCAGGACACCACACTGACGCGGCCCGAATGGCGCAAGAGTTCTCAGAGCGGCAGCCACAACGCTTCGTGTGTCGAAATCGCCTTCGCGTCGACCTCGGCGATGGTGCGGGACTCCAAGCATCCGACCGGACCTCGGTTGGAGTTCAGCCCCATCCAGTGGGGACACTTCGTCCACTCACTGGACGGAATCTGAGACTGGCCGTCGCTCGTGTTGGGGGTCGAGCGGCAGGCATTTCGACAGCAGTGCCCGGACATACGCAGCGGCAACGAGTGCGGCATATCTGCGCCATAGCCCGGAACGCTGGCTGTCGCCATAATCACTGATTCCTCGGACGACGAACCACTCCCGGCCGTTGAGGAAACTGCTGCTGCCGATTCCCGCCCCTTCCATCTCCAGAGCGATGAGACCGTGCGTGGTCGCGAGCTGATCGCGCATAGCCGCGTCTCGAAGCGACCGGTCGGAACTCCCAATTGGTCCATAATGAATTTTGGGCATCCCTTTGCGGTGGCCAGAATAATTACGGCGAGGGTGGTGCAACTGCCATCCTTGGACGTCGAGCAGGACGTCGGTCCGCTCGGGCGGCCGCCCATACCGGGCCAGTTCTGGTGTCCGGGACAGGCTGAGCCACTGTTCCCATGCCTGACTGCCACTGAGTTCATCGGCGCGCAGAATATCGGCGCACTGGGCGAGTCGCGGCGAGGGCAACGACATCGGTCTCCGCTCTTCGATGCCGCCTTCGACGGCACGAATGTGATCAAAATCCACGATCCGAGTTGCGACAACGACGTCGCCCAGTCGGACATGACGCTGCGGACGGTGCGGGCACGGCACACCGGCGGCGATCCCGACCATGATCACGATCACGATGGAGGGGAAACTGCGGACGAGATTGGCGCAGCCGTTTGCAGCCGCATTGGTCGCTGTAGCGCCGAGCAGGGTCAAAGCCGCTCCATGTGGTAGCTCCTCCTCTCGACTCGGCAGTGTGCCAAGTACATAGACGGCCGGATCGTCAGCCACGTACGTCTCCGCGCTGTCGTTTAGCAATGCGCGCATCGCGACGAACTCCTCGGGTATCGCCGTGACAAGACCGACGGTGGGGCGGTGACACGTGCCCAGCTTGTCTGGCATCCGCGGCGCGGGAATGCAACGTCCGGTTGGGGTGCGGTCTTCTCCCCAACGTGGATCTGTGGTCATAGCGGCGGCCGGCCTTCCTCCTCAACGCCATGCGCCGCGCTGACTGAAGGTGCCGGCGTCGAGGCGCCAGACACGCTCACACCATCGCGCCGAGGCGCATCCTGTCGATCACCGGATCGATGATCCTGTCCACCTCCTCCTCGTCGTGGCAGGCGAGTTGCTGCACCGCGAGGAACTTTTCGAGATAGCAGCTGCTGGTTTCTGGGCCGAGGATCAGGTCTCGGTCCGGGTCCTCCAGAGCGACGACGTAGTCGTGTGACGAAAACTCGAAGATCGTAAACGAGGAGCCGTGCATGCCCACGTAGACGCCTTTGCTGAACGGCACGATCTGGATGCTGATGCGCGGATGGCGGGCGAGATCCTTGAGGCGAGCCAGCTGCCGCACCATCAAGTCTGCGCCGCCCACCCAACGATGGATGACGTCTTCGTCCAAGACGAACAGCAGCTCCGGGCCGGCCGCATGGTTCAGTATTTCTTGCCGGCGCATGCGGATACGGACTCCGCGATCGACCTGTGCTTCGTTGGGCTGGGCGTACTTGACCAATAGTGCTCTGGCGTATTCCTCGGTCTGTAGAAGTCCGGGCACGATCTGACCCATGTACTGACGGATGCGTGTGGCTGACGCCTCATACCCGAGAAAATCAAGAAACTGGGGTGTCATGAAACCCCGATAGCCCTCCCACCAGCCTTTTTCCAGGTTTCGGGTGGCGGCGAGTAGCTTTTCGGCAATATCGGTGTCATCAATCCTGTAGTAGTGCAGGAGGGCCATCACGTCGGACGTTGAGACATTTCCTGATCCGTTTTCCAATCGGACCATTTTGGAGGTGGACCAGCCTAATGCCTCGGCCACGCCCTTCTGTGTCAGGCAGGCTTCCTCTCGAAAGCGGCGTAGTTCCGCGCGCAGGCGGCGCTGCCTGACAACGGAGGTCTCACGCTGTCCCATTGCGTGTCCTCATTTTGGCTAGTCGGGTGCTGCTAGTAGCACCTCGCCACATAGCAAATGGTAACTCGCGGTACGCGACTGGCACAGAGGCGTGACCAGGACGGTGTGCAAACAAACGTCACGATTTGGTTATCGGGCGACAGTATCCATTGACAAAACCCGAGGTCGCGCGAGCGTGACCACACCCCAGGACACGGGCGGCAGGGTGAGGGTGAGCCGCCCGTCCTCGGGTGGGGGGACCTCCAGTGGGCGGGGGAGGACCCGATCCGGGTTCGCCCGGTCGTTGACCGCGTGCGGGTCTGGGCCGGCGATGATCTGGGCGCCGGTGCGCCGGATTTCGCCGAGGGCGCGGACATCGGCGTGCAGTGTCAGGGGTTCGGTGAGGTGGCGGTTGACCGCGAACAGGCTCACCGCTCCGGTTTCGGGGTCGTGGGTGGCCACCGCGTCGAGTGCCGGGACCTCGCCGTGGGCGGCGGTGTTGAGCACAGGGCCGGTTGGTTCCACTCGGAGAACCTCGCCGCGGGCGTGCCGGGCGGTCAGGGCGAACGGGTGGAAGATGGTTTGGCGCCAGGCGGGGCCGCCGGGATCGGTGCGGATCGGCGCGATCACGTTGACCAGTTGGGCCTGGCAGGCGATCGCCACCCGGTCGGCGTTGCGCAGCAAGGTGATCAGGTAACCGCCGACCGCGACGGCGTCGGCGAGCGTGTAGGTGTCCTCGATCAACTCCGGGGCGTGCTCGAACGGCGCCTGCGTCCGGCCGGCGAACCGGGACATGTTCCACACGTTCCACTCGTCGAACGACAGCGTGATCCGCTTGGACCGGCCCAGTTTCGCCCGCACGTGATCGGCCGTGGCGACCACGTCGGCGATGAACCGGTCCATCGCCGCCGGGCTGGCCAGCAGGCTCGCCAGATCACCCTGCTCCTCGTAGTAGGCGTGCAGCGAGATGTGGTCCACCGCGTCGTAGGCCGCCTCCAGCACGGTGGCCTCCCACGCGCCGAAGGTCGGCATGCCGGCCCCGGAACTGCCGCACAGCACCAGTTCCACGTCCGGGTCCAGAGCCCGCATCGCCTTGGCGGTCTCGGCCGCGAGCCGGCCGTACTCGGCGGCGCTCTTGTGCCCGATCTGCCACGGACCGTCCACCTCGTTGCCCAGGCACCACAGCTTGATCCCGTACGGCTCGGCGTCGCCGTGCCGCACCCGCAGGTCCGACCAGTAGCTGCCGCCCGGATGGTTGGCGTACTCGAGCAGGTCGCACGCCTCCTGGATGCCCCGCGTGCCCAGGTTGACCGCGAGCATCGGCTCCACCCCCGCCGCCCGGGTCCACGCCATGAACTCGCCGAGACCGAAGGTGTTCGGCTCGACCTGCCGCCAGGCCAGGTCCAGCCGGGTGGGCCGGTCCGGGCCGACGCCGTCCTCCCACCGGTAGCCCGACACGAAGTTGCCGCCGGGATAGCGCACCACCCCGACCCCCAACTCGCGCACCAGTTCCAGCACGTCACCCCGGAACCCGCGCCCGTCGGCCGCCGGATGGCCGGGATCGTAGATTCCGGAGTACACGCACCGCCCCATGTGCTCGACGAACGACCCGAACAGCCGCCGCCCCACCGGAGCGACCCGAAACGCCGGGTCCAGCGTCAGCGAGGCGCTCAGCATCCGCGCAACGGTCCTTTGAGGACCTTGCCGGATCCGCTGCGCGGCAACGAGTTCACGAACACCACCGACTTCGGGATCTTGTACCTGGCGATCTTTCCGGTGAGAAAGTCGAGCAGTTCGGCGGCCTGCGCGCCGGCGCCCTCGCGGAGCACCACGACGGCCCGGCCGACCTCGCCCCAGCGTTCGTCCGGCACCCCGATCACGGCGCACTCGGCGACCGCGGGATGCCGGTACAGCACGTCCTCCCCCTCCGCCGGGTAGATGTTCTCCCCGCCAGAAATGATCATGTCTTTGATCCGGTCCCGGATCGTGAGGTAACCGTCCTGATCCGCAACGGCGACGTCGCCGGTACGCAGCCAGCCGTCGTCGGCGAGCACGGCCGCGGTCTCGTCGGGCTTGTGCCAGTAGCCGGTCATCACGTTCGGACCGTGCACCAGAACCTCACCCGGCTCGCCCGCCCCGGCGTCGGCGCCGTCCGGCCGCGCCACCCGCACGTCGGTGAAGAAGCACGGCGTGCCGGCCGAACCGACCTTGTCCGGGCCGTCGTGCGCGCGCAGGAACAACACGCCCGGCGCGGTCTCGGTCAACCCGTAGCCCTGCAGGAAGGTCAGCCCCCGCGCGGTGTAGGTGTCGATCAGTGCCGCCGGCACCGGCGCGCCGCCGCAGATCAGCGAACGCACCGAGGACAGGTCGGCGCCGGCCCAGCCCGGCGCGGCCGCGATGGTCTGGAACATCACCGGAACGCCGAACAGGTAGGTCACCCGGTGCCGCTCGATCAGTTCCAGCGTGCGCCCGGGGTCGAACGCCGAGTCCAGTACCAGCGTGCCGCCCTTGAGAAAGGTGGGCAGCACGGTCTGGTTGAGCGCGGCGACGTGAAACATCGGGGCGTTGACCAGGGTCACCTCGTCCCCGGCCAGATCCACGTCGATCAGCAGGTTCAGGCTGTTCCAGACGATGTTGGCGTGGCTGAGCGCGACGCCCTTGGGTTCGCCGGTGGTCCCGGAGGTGTACATGATCATGCCGACCTCGTCCTGGTCCACCGGCTCATCCAGCGGACCGGCGGAGCCGGCGGTGACCATCCGCTCGTAGGACTCGAAGTCCACCACCGTGGTGTCCACTTCGGACCTGAGCTCGGCGGCGATCCCGGCGTGCGTGGGGGAGTGGATCAGCACCCGGGCCCCGCTGTCGCGCAGGATGTAGGCCAGTTCCGGGGCGGCCAGCCGGATGTTCAGCGGGACGAAGATCCCGCCGAGGGTTCCGGTGGCGAACATCGTCTCCAGGAAGTGCGGGTGGTTCGGGCCGAGGTAGGCGACCCGGTCCCGGGGCCGCACGCCGACCGCGGCCAGCGCCCGGGCCAGCCGGGTCACCCGGTCGTAGAGGCAGGCGTAGGTCTGCTCCCGCCCCTCGTGGATCACTGCGGTGCGCCCCGGTGACATCCGGGCCCGGCGCGCGGCCCAGGACCCGATTCCCTGGTTACGCATGGCCGTCGCGCCCTCCGCCCCGGGAGTTCACCGTGCGCGACGTCGCCATTGACGTCGCGCACGGCGAACACACCCCCGTGGGACCGGGACAAAACCCGGTCATGGTCGGTTACAAAATTAGGCCGATTGGTTACGGCCGTCAACGATGTGCCTAACATCGTCGAGGTGTCCACCCCGCGGTCGCTGATGCTCACGTTCCTCGGCGACTACCTCTATGACAGCGGCAGCTGCGTGTTCTCGGGCAGCGTGATCGAGGTGCTGGCCCGGCTCGGCGTCTCCGAGCACGCGACCCGCTCCGCGCTGGCCCGCATGGTCAACCGCGGCCTGCTGCGCCGGCAGCGCGACGGCCGGCGGATGTACTACGGCCTCACCCCGCGCACGGTCGAGATCCTCAACGACGGCCAGCAGCGCATCTGGAAGACCGGCGCGGTGAACAGCGACTGGGACGGCACCTGGACGCTGCTGGGCTTCTCGTTGCCGGAGTCCTGGCAGCGGCAGCGGCACGACCTGCGTTCCCAACTCGCCTGGGCCGGGTTCGGTCCGCTGCAGGGCGGTCTGTGGATCGCCCCCGGCCACGTCCAGGTCGAGGCGATCGTGGCCGGCCTCGGCGCCCACGTGCGGGTGTTCCGGGCCCGTGCCGACGCGCTCACCGACATCGGCCGGCTGGTCGACGACGCCTACGACCTCGACCGGCTGGCTGCCGGATACCGGACGTTCCTGGCCCGGTGGGACGGCGCCGGGCCGGTGCCGTTCGACGGCGACCCGCTCGCCGCGCACCTGTCCATCGTCACCGAGTGGCTGCGGATCATCCGGCGCGATCCCCGGCTGCCGGTGCGGCACCTGCCCGAGGACTGGCCGGCCGTCGCCGCCCAGCGGGTCTTCCACCGGCTCGAGGCGCGGCTCGACCGTCCAGCCCGAACGTTGGCCACCCGCCTGCTGGAGACCGTTCCGGACGAGGCCCCCGCATCTACCGCGTAAACACTAGGTTTCGCTCCGGCATCTGACACTTGGCGTAGCGGGATCCGACCGTAAGGATGTACCTGCCCCGGCATGTCCGGTGCACCCCCACCTATCCAGTGGTCGGCTTCGCCGACCGCTCCTTACCCCTATGGGAGCCGCCGCATGCGCTGGTTCGGCCGAAGGGCCGCCGACACCCACCGGCTGCTGGACACCCCACGCGGTCCGCAGCCGGCCGGCTACCAGCCGGGAATGCCGGTGCCCGGCGAGATCGCGATCTACTTCGCCGACGACCCGCGCAAGCTCTACCAACTCAGACAGTGGCTGCCGGTGTTCGAACTGCTCGACGCCCGGCACCCGCTGGTGATCATCACGCGGAACCCGGAGACCTACGCGGAGCTGACCGCGAGCACCCCGCTGCGCTGTGTGCTCGCTCCCGCGTTCCCGGACCTGGTCGACCTGTACGAGAACTGCGACTTCAAGGTCGCCGTCTACGTCAACAACTCGGTGCACAACTTCCACTCGCTGATGCAGCGGCACATGCTGCACCTGCACGTCAACCATGGCGAGAGCGACAAGGTGTGCATGGTCAGCAACCAGGTCAAGGCCTACGACCGGGTGCTGGTCGCCGGAGAGGCCGCGGTGCGCAGGCACCGGGCCGCGCTGATCGAGTTCGACGAGGCGAAGCTGGTCCCGGTCGGCCGGCCGCAGCTGGACCTGCGCCCGCAGCCACTGCTGCCGCCGAGCCCGTTGCGCACGATCCTCTACGCGCCAACGTGGGAGGGCGAGAACGCGTCGAACAACTACACCTCGGTGGACGTGTTCGGGCCGCGGATCGCCGCGGCGGCACTGGCCGTGCCCGGCGTGCGGGTCGTCTACAAGCCGCACCCGCGGGTGGCGATGAGCCCGCTGCCGGGCATGGCCGCGGCGCACCGGGAGATCGTCCGGCTGGTGGAGTCGGCCGCGCGGCGCGATCCCGGAGCCGGGCACCAGGTGCACACCACCGGCGACATCCTCGCGGTGTTCCCCGGCTGTGACCTCATGATCACCGACGTCTCCTCGGTCGGGCTGGACTTCCTCTACCTGCGGGCCGGTCAGCCCATGATGATCACCGACCGGTACGACGACCGGGACCGGCTGCACGCCGCCGCGCCGATCAGCCGGTGTGCCGACGTGATCGACTCGTCCTCGATCGGCGAGTTGACTGCGACGCTGGTTTCGCGGCTCGCCGACGATGTGCACCGCCCGGCCCGGGAGGTGGCCCGCGGGTTCTACTTCGGCGACCTCGACCCGGGAGAGAGCACCGTGCGGTTCCTTGCCGCCGTCGACGACGCCATCGCCGTCCGGGACGACCAGATCGGCCGGCTGAACACCGAAGCCCACGCAACCCCGCAGGAGAGGTCCGCATGAACGAGCAGCTACAGGTCGTGATCTTGGCCGCGGGCATGGGCACCCGGCTGGGCATGCCGCATCCGAAGCCGCTCACGCCGCTGGTGGACGGGCGCACCATCCTGGCGCAGCAGTTGGGCAACCTGCGGGCCGGGTTCGGTGACCAGGTGCGGGTGACGATCGTGGTCGGCTTCCGGGCCGAGCAGATCATGATGGCCGCGCCGGAGGCGGTGTTCACCTACAACGAGCGGTTCGAGCACACGAACACGTCCAAGAGCCTGCTCAAGGCGCTGCGGCACACCGGGCCCGGTGGCGTGCTGTGGCTCAACGGTGACGTCGTGTTCGACCCCCGGCTTCTCGACCGGATCTCGCCCGCGATCACAGCGGATGAGAGTTTCGTCTGTGTCAACACGGAAACTGTCGGCGAAGAAGAGGTGAAGTACACCGCATCGGTCGACGGCTACGTGAAGGAACTGTCAAAATCGGTGGTGGACGGTCTCGGTGAGGCCGTGGGCATCAACTACATCGCGTCGTCGGACAAGGCGACGCTCGTCGAGCACCTGGAGGCCTGTGCGGACTCCGACTACTTCGAGCGCGGGATCGAGACCGCGATCGGGGCGGCCGGGATGCGCGTCGCGGCATTGGACATCTCCGAGTTCTTCGTCGTGGAGGTGGACTTCGCCGGGGATCTCGAGCGTGCGAACGTGGAGGTGGGCAGGACCGTCACCTCTGCCGCCTGACGCCAGGGGACCGGCGTCGCGTCGCAGGGTGTCGGCGCGTTATGGACGGCAACAGAGTGTTCGGGCCCAGGCCGGTACTCCTGGGGCATCGGGGCTGCGGCCGCGGGACGGTGAACGGGTATCTGGAGAACACCCTGGAGTCGTTCCTCGCGGCCGTCGACATGGGCATCGACTGGGTGGAGGTCGATGTTCGGCGGACGTCGGACGACCGGTTGGTCGTGGCACACAACCCGGCGAACACCGACGGTGTGTTCTACGCCGACATCACCGCCACCGAAGCCGAAGCGTTGGACCTCGACACGCTTCTCTCGGCGTTGCCGTCCATGGTGGGTGTCGACTTCGACGTGAAAACCTCCATGGAGGACGCCACCCGGTCGCGGGCCCGGTCCACCATGGGCCAACTTGCCGCCGTGGCCCGGCGCGAGTCGAGCCGCCGGCCGCTGCTGATCAGCTCGTTCGATCCCGGCGCCCTCGACATCGCCCGCGAACTGGCCCCCGGTGTTCCGCGCGCGCTCCTCACCTGGCTGGATTTCCCCATCGGTCAGGCTGTGGCAGCCGCCGGCCATCTCGACGTGCAGGTGCTGGCCCCGCACTGGGGTTCGCTACGGCCCAACGGGGTGGAGTCACGCGAGCTGCACCGGCCCCTTGAATATGTGGTGTCCACCGTCCACGCGAGTGGCCGCGAGTTCCTGGCATGGTGTCCGGGGCTCGACTTCGCCCGGCAGCTTCTTGCCGCCGGGGTGGACGCGTTGTGCGTCAACAATGTGCCGAAGTTCCTCCCCGCGCTACGGCTAGCCACCAGCGCTGCCTGATCAGCTTTGCCCGCGAGTCGCCACTTCCAGCCCGGCGAGTTGCCACGTGGTGCGGTGCTCGGGTTTCTTCCGGAACGCCGGGGTGGTCGGCTGGGCGGGCGCTGGTGGCGGCGTTCCGTCCGGCTCCGTGTTTGCTGTGGGTGTCGATCTCGGCTCCCGGTACCGGGGTTGCCTGGTGGCCGTCCCCTGGCTGCATCGGAACGCCCAGCGTGGTCGCCTTGCTTTAGCTGGGCCCGGCGTTCCGACGCACGACTGTGGACAGCCCCTCCGGGGTGCGTGGTTGTGGGGCTGGGGGCCTGCCCACAGCCGTGCACCGACGTCGTTCTCCCGCACTGCCGTTGTTGGTCACCCGGGGATCACCTGAAAGTGTGCAGCTCACCGGCATGATCCGGACTGGGGTGGTCGGTAGAATCAAACACATGTTCCCCACGGCTGATCTGCTGCGGCGCGCGGCCCAGCACCGCCTGGCGGCGGCGCGGGCCCAGGCGCGGGAGTTGGCTGAGCTGGCCGCCTACGCCACCGCCACCGCCGGTGAGGAGTTCGCCTATCTTGAGGTCGCTGCCCTGCTGCACCTCTCGGAGCGGGAAGCCCAAGACCGGTTGGAGTTCGCGGTCACCCTCACCCACCTCTTGCCGCAGACCCTGGCTGCGTTCACCGAGGGTCGGCTTACCGAGTACCGGGCGCGGGTGATCACCGAAGCGGTGGCGAACCTGGACCCGGCGGTGGCTGCCGCCGTCGAAGCGCGGGTGTTGCCCCGCGCGGGTGAGCAGACGGTGCCGCAGCTGCGGCGTGCGTTGGCGCGGGCGGTCATTGCCGCTGACCCCGCCGGGGCGGAGCAGCGGCGGCGGGTCAAGGTGCGGGATCGGCAGGTGTACAGCTATCCCACCGAGGACGGGCAGGCTGCGCTGACGATCTACCACTCGGTCGAGACCATCGCGGCGATGCACTCGACCATCGCCACCCACGCCCGGCACCTCAAGAACCTCGGTGGGGAGGCCCGGACGGTGGCGCAGATCGAAGCTGACGTGGCCGCCGACCTGCTCCTCGGGACCGACCCCGACCGGCGGGTGATTGAGATGCATGTGACTCTGCCGGCCCGTGGGCCGGCGGAGATCGACGGGCTCGGGCCGATCACCCGGGAACACGCGCTGGAGTTGGCCGGGCAGGCGAAGCGGTGGCGCTGGATCAAAACCGACCCCGCTGGGCGGGTCGTGGACTTGACCACCGCCGCCTACAGCCCGCCTAAGGTGTTGGCGGAGTTGGTCAAGGTGCGCGACCGGACCTGCCGGCACCCGGGTTGTCTGCGGCCGGCGCGGCGTTGCGACATCGACCACCTGACCCCCTGGCCCACCGGGAAGACCTGCGACGGCAACTGCGTGTGCCTGTGCAGGCGGCATCACCGAGCCAAGCATGAGGGTGGCTGGCAGATAGAGCAGATCACGCCGGGGGTGTTTCGGTGGACCACCCCGCTGGGGTTTGAGCATGTGGTCGAGCCGGACCCGGTCACCGATCCGGATCCACCGCCCTTCTGACCACCACCCCGAACGGCACCCCCGCGCCGCGCCTGCGGCGCGGCGCGCGGGCGGCGCCGCAGGCGCCGCGCGCGCCCGCATCCTTTCTTCTATGAATGATTTTGGTTTTGAAGAAGCCGCGCCTGACCCTGCCCGGAGCGGGAGACCTGCCCGGTGCACGGCTGTGGGCAGGCCCCCAACCCCACAACCACGCACCCCTCAGGGGCTGTCCATAGCCGTGCACCGCAACGCCAGCCCCAACCCACCCAAAGACGACCACCCCAAGCATCCCGACCCCCGCCAGGGACCCGCAACCAGGCAACACCACCAGAAACCAGCGCCGGTTCGCTGGTCGGACATTCAGCTGTGGAGCCGTTTCCAGCGGGCCGGGCATCCGCGCCGGGTCGTGCGCGGTTGGAGGATGGCACCACGTTGAGCGTCCACAGTGTCCTCACCGCTGCGGCCTCGAGATGGGAACTCAGTTGCTGGAAATGGGGACTCGCGGGGTGGCGTTGGGGTGGCGGGGTTCAGGGCGGCTGATCAGTACGGTTTAGGAGGTTTCAGCAGTTCAGGCGCTGATAGAGGGCAGGATGGGAGCCATGACGAAGGGGTTTGACATGTTCGCTTTGGGTGGGGATCTGGCGGTTTCCCGGCTGGGGTTCGGTGCTATGCATCTGACCGGGCCCGGGGTGTGGGGGCCGCCCAAAAACATGGACAACGCTCTGGCTGTGGCGCGGCGGGCGGTGGAGTTGGGGGTGAACTTCATTGACACCGCTGACTCTTACGGCCCGGGAACCAGTGAGGAAGTGCTCGCGACCGCCTTGTGGCCCTATCCGGACGGGTTGGTGATCGGGACCAAGGCAGGGCAGAGCCGGCCCTCGCGCGGGGAATGGCGGCCGCTCGGTCGGCCCGAATACCTGCGCCAGCAGGCCGAGTTGAGCCTGCGCAAGCTCCGGTTGGACCGGATCGACCTGTTCCAGTTGCACCGGATCGACCCGAAGGTGCCGGCCGACGAGCAGTTCGGTGCGCTCAAGCAGTTGCAGGACGAGGGCAAGATCCGGCACATCGGGCTGTCCGAGGTGACCATCGCCGAGCTGGAGTCGGCCCGGCGGCACATCAACGTGGTCAGCGTGCAGAACCGCTACCACCTCGGCGAGCGCGGGCACGAGGAGGTGATCGACCACTGTGAGCGGGAAGGGATCGCGTTCATGCCGTGGGCGCCCCTGGCCAACGGCCGGCTCACCGGGTCCGGCGGTGTGGTCGGGCGGATCGCTGGGGAACTGTCGGCTACGCCGGCGCAGGTGGTGTTGGCCTGGTTACTCCACAGGTCGCCGGTGATGATCCCGATCCCGGGCACCTCGACGCTGGCGCACCTGGAGGAGAACATGGCGGCGGCCGACCTGCGGCTGTCCGACGACCAGTTCCGGGCGTTGGCCGGGGAGTTGGCCGTGACGGGCTAGGCCGGGCGAAGTTCGGCGACCGGCAGGTCGGCGGCGGCCTGTAGGGCGTCGACGGCCGCGGCCAGGGCTGGGCGGTGGGCGCTTTCGGCGCGCCAGACGGCGTACACGTGGCGGCGTAGGGCGGGCCGGACGCGGACGATCGTGACGCCTCGGGGGAGTGGATCCCGGCCGAGCCGAGGAATCGCGGCGATGCCGAAGCCGGCGGCGACGAGGGCAAGCTGGGTCGGGTACTCGACCACAGCGTGGGCGACTCGGGGTTCGACCCCGTAGCCGCGCAGGGTGTGGCGGAGCCAGTCGCCGCAGATGGTGCCGGGTGGCCAGCTCACCCACACGTCGGCGGCCACCTCCTGGATGTCCACCTCCGTGCGGTCGGCCAGGGGATGGTTCGCCGGCAGGGCCAGGTCCAGGACGTCGTCGAGGAGGCCGGCCCGGCGTACCTCGGCGGACAACTCCAGTGGGACGTTGAACCAGTCCTGGGCGATGGCGAGGTCCAGGTCGCCCCGCAGTACCAGCGGGATGGACACGTCGGGTTCCAACTCGTGGAACTCCAACTGGAGTTGCGGGTGGTGCTCGCGGAGGTCGGCGAGGGCACGCGGCAGCAGGCCGCGTCCCGCGGTGGCGAACGCGGCGATGGACATCCGGCCGGTGACCGCGCCGCGGTGGTGCTCCAGCGCCGCCTGGGCGGTGTCCACCAGCGACAGGATCTGCTCAGCGTGATCGACCAACAACCGGGCGGCGTCGGTGAGCCGGACACCGCGGCCGTGGCGTTCCAGCAGCACCTGACCGACGTCGCGCTCCAGCTTGGTCAGGCGCTGGGACACCGCCGAGTTGGTCAGGTGCAGTGCCTGCGCGGCGGCGTGGATGGAACCGGTTCTGGCCACGGCGTGCAGGGCGCGCAGCGGGCCCAACTCGAACATGCCGGTGAGAATAACCTGGAGGTGAAAGGGATCCTGGAAGTAGCGAGGCGGATCAACCTCACGTGCGGTCGATCCGGAACGCGGACACTCCGGCGAGGAGGTTGATGTCGTACCCGGTGGGGCCAGTGTTTGCCGAAGCACCGCCGGCCGAACCACTGTCGGTTGTGGACAGTGTGGACAGGGTGGTGCCGGCGGCGATACCGGTACGGGTGTTGCCGTCGATCGTCGTCGAGCCGGCGCCACCGGCGATCAGCACGGTGGCCGGGACGCCGTCCGGCAGGTGCAGGTCCATCACGCTGGCGCCGCCGGTCATCCGGACCGGGACGGTCGCCTCCGGCCGGGGCAGGGTGGCCTCGATCCGGTTGCTGCCGGCGCCGAACTCGAGCCCGGTCAGCCGTGCGGCGCGCAGGTCGAGGGACTGCTGGCTGGCGCCGCCATCCAGGCGGATCCGCCAGTCCACGCGGGTGCTCAGCGCGACGTGCAACTCGGCGGCGCCCGGACCGCCGGTGTCGCGTAGCGCCAACCGAACCGTGTCCTGGTCGACCGTGGCGGTGGGGACCACCTTGGCGCCGTCCGGAGTCCAGGCTCGGAACAACTGGTCGCCGAGGTCGGCTGCGCGCATGACCACCACCGTGGCCCCGCTCACCACGTCCAGCCGCGCGGCCTGGCGTCCGTCCAGGTCGGCGAACGCGAACCGGCCGGCGGCCGGGTTCGGATCGTCATCGCATCCGGACAGCACGAACAGCGCGGCCAGCGCCGCCATTACGACACGCACCGGTTTTCCCACGGGGAATGGATTCCCCGCCGGCCTCGCGCCAAAACCGGCAGGATGAGCCGCGACCGGACAGCGCTCCTGATCGCGCTCGGAGTGGACAACTTCGGGTCGGGGTTGTTCCTGCCGTTGACGCTCGTTTACGTCACCGAGGTGGTCGGGTTGCCGCTCGGCGTGGCCGGTGCGGCGGTCGCGATCGGCACCGTGGCCGGCCTGCTTGTTCCTCCCGTCGCCGGGCGGTCGGTCGACCGGTTCGGCGCCCGGCAGGTGGTGGTCATCGCGCAGGTCGTGCAGGCGCTCGGGGCGGGCACCTACCTTCTCGCCGACGGTCCGCTCGCGGTGGTGCTGGCGGCCGTCCTGCTCGGCGCCGGACAGCAGCTGTTCTACAGCTCGGTGTTCGCGCTGATCGGCGACGTCGCCGGGGACGGACCGAAGGACCGGGCGTTCGCGGTGGTGGGCATGGTCAGATCGGCCGCGTTCGGCCTCGGTGGGCTGGCCGCGGCCGGGGTGCTCGCCGTGGCCGGTTCCACGGCCTACCGGGTCGCGGTGGCGGCGGACGCGCTGAGCTTCCTGGGCTGCGCCGTCGTCCTGCTCGTGCTGGTGGACCGGCGGCGGGTCGGATCCGTCCCGCTCCGGCAGGCCGGTTCGGTGCTGCGGGATCGGGCGTTCCTGGGGCTGATCGGGATGACCGCGCTGCTGGCGCTCTCGCTGGACTTCTTTCTGGCCGGGCTCCCGGTCTACCTGCTGGACCGGTTGCACACCCAGCCCTGGTTACCCGGAGTGCTGCTCGCCTGGCACACGGCGATCACGAGCGTCAGCGGCACGCTCGCGCTGCGGGTCACCCGGCGGATGACCCGGCCGGCCGCGCTCGCGGTGGCCGCCGGGCTGGTCGTCGTCTGGTGTGGTGCGTGCCTGGCCGCCGCCGCCCTGCCGCCGGCGGCCCGGCCGGCCACGATGCTGGCGGCCGGGTTGCTCATGGCCTTCAGCGCGGTGCTGTTCGGGGCCAGGTCCAACGCGCTGGCCGAGGCGATGGCCCCGGCGGCGGCCCGGGGACGGTATCTGGCGGCGTTCCAGTACTCCTTCACCGTGCCCGGGGTGCTGGCACCGGCCGTGGTGGGTCTGTTCGCCGTGTCCGTCTGGCTACCCTGGGCCGTTGTCGGCGGGTGCGCGGCGGTCGCCGGCGGGCTGCTACGGATGGCCGGCCGGCGCGGTTCAAAATTGCTGGTGTGATCCACGTCATACGCAACACGTCGGATAAACCTGAACCGCCGAACCGTTACCTAACGTATATATGGGCACCGACGAACGGCGAATCGCGTCCCGAGGGCGCGGGCGCGGGGAGTCGATCATCTCGAATCTGCTGGAAGGGGTCGGGTTCGATGCGGGTTCTGGTCCTGCGGGTTGCCAGCGTGGTGGCCCTGGTGGCCATGGCCGCTGCCCTGCTGAGCGGCTGTGAGCTGCGTGAAGGTGTGGACAGCGAGTACGGCAAGGCGAGCGGAGTCAGCGCGGACTTGGCGGCCTTATTGCGATGAATCGGGCATAACCGGCCAATTTGTCATCAATAATTCCGACCGAATGTGGGCTCAATTAATGCTGCGCGGTAAGTATCGCTGGATCATCGCCATAATGGTGGCCGTGCTGGGGGCATTGTTCCCGGTCGCCGGCGTCGTTCTCGCCGAACAGGAACAACCCGAGGAGAATGCCGACCCGGGCCAGGCCGTGGCGATCGAGCGCGAATTCATGACGGTGATCAAGTTCGCGAACCTCTGGGAGATCCCGATGGGTCAGCTGGCCGCCAAGCGCGGCAGCACCCAGGTGGTCAAGGACGTCGGTACGGAGATCGCCAAGGACCACACCCAGTTGGACATCGACATCCAGAAGCTGGCCGACAAGTTCGGCGTGTCGCTGCCGGACAAGGCGACCTCCTCGCAGCAGTCCTGGATGAACGAGATCTCCAGCAAGTCGGGCGCCGAGTTCGACCGCATCTGGGCCGACCGGCTGCGCGCCGCGCACGGGACCGTCTTCGGTCTGGTCGCCGAGGTTCGCGCCGGCACCCGCAACGACACCATCCGGGCATTCGCCGAGACCGCCAACGTCATCGTGATGAAGCACATGCGGCTGCTGGAGAGCACCGGCCTGGTCGACTCGAACCATGGGATGTTCGCCCAGGCGTCGGCCCGGTCCACCTCCTACCCGGAGAACAAGCTGAGCAAGAGCGCGATCGTGTTGGCGATCGTGCTGGGCATCGTCATGGTCGCCGGCACCCTCCTCGTGGTGCGGACCGGCACCCGGAGCGGAACGCCGACGGACGGGTGACCGTGACCAGTACGCGGCAGCGGCCGCGCATGCCCGAAAGACCAACCTGTTTCCGCCCTAGCTTGGAGGCCTGACCGGTGCATGGCTATCTCGCCTTGCCACAGCACGACATCGGTATTCGAGAGGTCGCTGCGCTATCCGCCCGTCTGTCCTATGTCCTGATGTGCCTCACCCTCTGCTGGGGGGTTTTCACCGCCACCGGCTGGATCCGCAAGCTGACCGGTTACCAGGCGGTGCGTTCCGGACACATGATCCTGGCCAGCCTGACCCTGGCCACCGGCATCTCCCACGCCATGGTGTTCATGCTGCTGCGTGAGCAGGGCCTTTCCCTGTTCGGCATCGCGGTGCCATTCAGCGGCCTGTTCCGGCACGCACTGGGCATCATGGGGCTGGAGCTGATGATCGCGATCACGGTCGCGGTCGGCTTCAAACGGTTCATCGCCTACCGCAAGTGGCTGCGCTTCCACCAGCTCGCCTACGCCGCCGTCGCGATGGTCGTGGTGCACTCCTGGTTCGGCGCGGTCGCCAACGGACACCTGGCCGTGGTGTGGCTGACCGGGATCACCGTGCTGGTGCCGGCGGCCACGCTGAGCGTGCTGCGGCTGCTGCCGCCGCGCTGGCTGATCCGGATGGGCATGCTCGGCGCCGCCCCGGCCGCCGACACCTCGCCGGTGCCCCAGGAGTACGCCGTGGCATCCCCGGGCGCGGTCAACCGCAACGGGTCGACCAACCGCACCGGCGTCAACGGCACCGTGAACGGCTCCGGCAACGGCCGGGTCAAGATCCGGGTCAACGTCGACAACCAACGCTGCAAGCGGTACGGCATCTGCCAGGCCGAGTCGCCCGAGCTGTTCCAGCTGCTCGAGGACGGGCGGCTGCGCTACATCCGAGACCCGCATTCCGAGGACCGTGCCGGGGCGCAGGCCGCGGCACGGTCCTGCCCAATGCGCGCGATCAAGCTGCAAGAGGTGTCCAACTGATGAGCCAAGCCGAGCGGATCGTCATCGTCGGAGCCGGTCTTGCCGGTCTCCGCGCGGCGGAACGGCTTCGGGAGCTGAACTTCGAGGGCGAACTGGTGATGGTCGGATCCGAACGGGTCGCGCCCTACCACCGTCCGGCGTTGTCGAAGCAGCTGCTGATGGGCACGATGCGCCCCAACGACCTGATGCTGCCGGCCTACCGGGACATCGGGGCCAAGTGGCGGATGGGCACGCAGGCGGCGTACCTGTTGCCGCGCAACCGGGTCGTCCGGCTGCCCGGCGCCGAGGAGCTCAGCTACGACGGTCTGATCATCGCCACCGGCGTGGAAGCCAAGCGGCCCAACGGTATTCCGTACCACGACCCGCGGATCGTGTTGATGCGGACGCTGTCCGACGCGCTGGAGCTCGAGCGGGCGCTCGGCGCACACCGTGGCCCGGTCGCGGTCGTCGGCGGCGGGTTCACCGGTTGTGAGATCGCGGCCAGCCTGCGCCACCTCGGTCGCGAGGTGACGATCATCGGCCGGGGCAAGAACCTGCTCGGCAACGTCCTCGGCGAGAAGCTGGGGGAGTGGCTGACCCGCAAACACCTCGACCACGGGGTGGATCTCGCCCTCGGCAACTCGGTGAAGGAGTGGGCGCCGGGCCCGGACGGTGTGGCGCTGCAACTGACAGACGGCAGCACCATGGTCGCGGCCTGCGTGGTCGTCGCGGCCGGCACCGAGCCGTGCACCACGTGGCTGCGCGGTTCCGGCCTGCCGTTGGACAACGGCGTGGTGTGCGAGGCGACCTGTCATGTGGTCGGCGCCGAGGACGTGGTGGCGGCCGGTGACGTCGCGCAGTGGCCCAACCTCCGGTTCGACGAGGTGCCGCGCCGGGTCGAGCACTGGCTCAACGCGGTGGAGATGGGCCGGGCGGCGGCGGAGAGCCTGCTCGCCGGCCGGGCCGGCGCCAAGCCGTTCACGCCGATGCCCCGGTTCTGGACCGAGCAGTACGGCATTCGGATCCAGGCCGGCGGTGTGCCCAAGCTCGGCGAGGAGAAGGTCTCCCTGGGTTCGCCGAACGCCGGCACCGGCATGCTGGTCGGCTACAAGAACGAGGGCCGGCTGATGGGCGTGGTCGGCGTGGACTGCCCGGCCGCGGTGCTCAGTTGGACCGACAAGGTGTGTGACCAGAACCCGGTGCCGGAGAAGGACCGGCCCTCGGTGGTGCCCGACCCCGAGGAGGCGCGCCCACAGCCGGCGATCGCGGCGGGCGGCAAGAAGGGCAAGTCCGGCCGGCACGCGTTGCCCGCCGATCCCAAGCGCGGCCGGTCCGGCCGGTCCAGCGGGCGGCTGCAGCCGGTCGGGTCGAACCCGGGGATGCGCCCGGTGGAGTCGAACCCGGGGATGCGCCCGGTCGAGTCGGACCCGCGGATGCGGCCCGTCGCCTCGAACCCGAACCTGCGGCCGGTCGCGTCGGACCCGCGGATGCGGCCGGTCGCGTCGAACCCGCACCTGCAGCCGGCGAATGCCGCCGCCGCGCCGATGGGGTCGAGCGCCCGGATGCGTCCGGTTCCGCCGCCGCC
>NZ_DASTBH010000390.1:0-15439 GCF_035712165.1 Actinophytocola sp.
GTGGCAAGCAAACCCGCTGACCGGTGACCCGAGCGACCAGTAGTCACCCAGTTAGTCACCCGTGAGACGGTTCAGGCCCCGTCCGCTCCGAAGCGGACGGGGCCTGACCTGCGTCGGGCTGACAGGATTTGAACCTGCGACCCCTTGACCCCCAGTCAAGTGCGCTACCAAACTGCGCCACAGCCCGGCTGGCGCCCCGGGAGGGGTGCCACGGGGGAGTGTAGCGGGTGGGGGTGGGGGTTAGCGTTTGCGGGGGTGTTTTTCGCGGACGCGGATGGAGATGCGGATGGGGGTGCCGGGGAAGCCGAACCGGTCGCGGAACTTGCGTTCCAGGAAGCGGCGGTAGCCCGCCTCGAGGAAGCCCGTGGTGAAGAGGACCAGGGTGGGGGGGCGGGTTTGGGCTTGGGTGGCGAACAGCACCTTGGGCTGGCGGCCGTGGCGGACGGGGGGTGGGGTGGCGGCGATGAGCTCGGCCAGCCAGGCGTTGAGCTGGGCGGTGGGGATGCGTTTGTCCCACGAATCCAGGGCCGTGCGGAGGGCGGGGGCCAGTTTGCGGACGGAGCGGCCGGTCAGGGCGGAGACGTTGATCTTCTCCGCCCACGGGAGGCGGACCAGGTCGCGGTCCAGCTCCTTGGCTAGTTGGTGGCGGCGGTCCTCGTCCACCAGGTCCCACTTGTTGAGGGCCAGGACCAGGGCGCGGCCGGCGTCGACCACCATGGTGAGGATGCGGAGGTCCTGCTCGGTGATGGGGTCGCTGGCATCGAGCAGGACGATGGCTACTTCGGCGGCTTCGATGGCGGCGCGGGTGCGCAACGAGGCGTAGTACTCGGTGCCGCTGGCGGTGTTGACGCGTTTGCGCAGGCCGGCGGTGTCGACGAAGCGCCAGATGTCGTCGTCGAGTTCGACCAGGGAGTCGACGGGGTCGACGGTGGTGCCGGCTACGGGGTCCACTACGGCGCGGTTTTCGCCGGTGAGGCGGTTGAGGAGGCTTGACTTGCCGACGTTGGGCTTGCCGACGAGGGCTACCCGGCGGGGGCCGCCGGTGACGCCGAAGATCTCGCGGGGGGTTTCGGGGAGGGCAGCCAGGATGGCGTCGAGCAGGTCGCCGGAGTTGCGGCCGTGCAGGGCACTCACGGGATGGGGGTGGCCCAGGCCGAGGGACCACAGCGCGGCTGTGTCGGCCAGCAGGCGGTCGTCGTCGACCTTGTTGGCGGCCAGGAGCACCGGCGCCTTGGAGCGGCGCAGGACCTTGGCGGCGGCCTCGTCGGTGCTGGTCGCGCCGACGGTGGCGTCCACCACCAGGAGCACGGCGTCGGCGGTGGCCATGGCGAGCTCGGCCTGTTCGGTGACGGCGGCGCCGAGGCCGGCGGCCTGGGGGTCCCAGCCGCCCGTGTCAACCACGGTGAACCGGCGGCCGTTCCACAGGGCGTCGTAGGCGACCCGGTCGCGGGTCACGCCGGGTTTGTCCTGCACGACCGCCTCGCGCCGGCCGAGGATGCGGTTCACCAGGGTCGACTTGCCGACGTTGGGCCGGCCGACCACCGCCAGGACCGGTTGCGGCGGTTGGGCATCGGTGTCGTCGCCGTGGCCGAACTCCTCGTCGGCGACGGTCCATTCGGACTCGTCGGTCCAGGTGCCATCGAAGTCGGTCATGCCGCTTTGTCCTGCTCTCGCAACCGGTCCAGCTCCCCGACCAAGTCGGCCAGCCGGACACGAATCTCCTCGGTGGCCACCGTCAGCCCGGTCCGTCCACGTTGGACGGACACGGTGAACGGCGCCCCGACCAGTACGTCCACCCGCGGCCGAAACCGCCGGCCACTCCCCTGCGGCCGTAACGTGCCCCGGCACGCCACCGGGAGCACCACGGCTCCGGAGGAGCGCACCAACCAGGCCGCGCCCTGCTCGGCCCGCAACACGTCACCGCCGCCCCGGGTGCCCTCCGGAAACACCCCGACCAGCCCGCCGGCCCGCAGAAACCGTACCGCCGCGAGCAGCGGTTCCCGGTCGGGCTCGCCGCGCCGGATGCTGAGCTGGCCGATCCAGCGCAGCCAGCGGCCGGCCGGTCCGCGCGCCAACTCCTCCTTGACCAGGAACACCGCCCGGCGGTCGACCATTCCGAAGATGACCTGCGGCTCGACCAGCGAACTGTGGTTGGCCACCAGCACCACCGGCCCGGTGGGCGGAATCCGTTCCCTGCCGTGGAACCGGATCCGGAACGCGGGCCGGTGCAGCCAGGTCGCCACCCAGCGCCCGAGGTCGTGCAACCACGGTTTCGCGCCGTCCGGCAGGGCGGGTGGGGTCGGCACCCTCACCACCCGGCGCGCTCGGCCGCCACCCCGCGCAGACCGCGCTCGTCCACGATGGCCAGCAGCCGATCGAGCACCGCGGGCAGGTCCAGATCGGTGGTGTCCAACCGCACCGCGTCCTCGGCGGCCCGCAGCGGCGCGGCGGCCCGCGAGGAGTCCAACCGGTCCCGCCGGTCCACGTCCTGCCGCGTGTCGTCCACAGTGGACACTCGACCCTCGGCGGCGTCCTGGCGGGCGCGGCGCTGCGCCCGGGCGTCGGAGGAGGCGGTGAGGAACACCTTCAGCGCGGCGTCCGGGGCGACCACGGTTCCGATGTCGCGACCCTCCACCACGATCCCGCCGGCGCGGGCGCACTCCCGCGCGATGATCTCCCGCTGGCCGGCCTTGAGCAGTTCGCGCACCCCCGGGATGGCCGAGACGGCGGACACCGCCAGCGTGACGGCCCGGCCGCGGATCTCGGCCGCGATGTCCTCGTCGCCGAGGTGCACGGTCGGCCGCTCCGGGTCGGTGCCCATCCGCAGGTCGACGGCCTCGGCGATGGGGAGCACGGCGGCCTCGTCGTCCGGGGCGACGCCGGCCCGCAGTGTGGCCAGGGTCACCGCCCGGTACATCGCTCCGGTGTCGAGGTAGCTCGCCCCGAGCCGGCTGGCCAGACGGCGCGCGACGGTCGACTTGCCGGTGCCCGACGGTCCGTCCAGCGCAACGACGCCGCGCAGATCACCAGCTTCCACCCGTGGGCCTCCTACCGCCTCGCCTGTCGCTGCGCTCCATTCTGCCTGGACCGTTCCGGCGCTGCTCCCACCGGGCGGCCGCACCCGGGGACGCCCCGCGAGTGAGCGGTAACAGTTCCCCGCAATTCGTTTCTTCGCAGGTAGCGGAACTGATCCAAAATCGGTCCAGCAAATCCGTCACGGTGTGTATCAGATGAATTCTGGCAACTGTGGGCATGAATCATCCGAATGCTGCACGATTCGACGACCGGTCGCTGTTAGTCTCATTTGTTGATGACCACATCAGCCCCGGGCGCTCCGGTACCCGACGACGAACCGGATGTCGCGCACGGCACCGAGTCGTCTGTACAGGTCGAACCGACGGCAGAGCCCGAGCCGCCGGCTCCGTCCGACGTGCCCGAGCCGGAATCCAAGCCGCCGCCGTGGCTGTTCGAACCGTACTCGACTTCGGGTGCGCAACGTATTCGAGAAACGCCCCGTCCCGGTTTCCTGGTCGCCGGTTCGGCGATCCTGCTGCTGGTGGGCGGTCTGGTCGCGGTGGTCGCATTCTTCGCCATGAAAGGCCCGGTCGAGGCGATCGCCGGTTCGGCCCGGGCCGGCGTGGCGGTACTGGACCCGGTGACGACGAACACCAGCGAGACGCCGGCCACCAGCGGCCCGGTGACCACCAGTGGCGCCCCGGCGGTCACCCCGAGCGACGACCCGTCGCCGACTGCTAACCCCGGCGAGTCCGCGGGCGGCCTGCTGGCCCTGCTCGCCGCCCACCCGCTGTCCTCCTCCCCCATGACCATGCCGAACACCGCGTGCGCGCTGCACAGGTTCGACCCCGCCGACGACCGGCAACTGGCCTTCTTCCAGGAGGCCAAGGTCTGCGCGGACGCGGCGTGGGCGGCGGTCCTCGACGCGGCCGGGATCCCGGCCCCGGGGATCGACCTGGTGGTGGTGCAGGGCGCGCCGGTGGCCACCCCGTGCGGGCCGGTCAACCCGACGGACCCGGCCACCCAGTGCCGGTCGACCGTGTACATGACGCCGGCGCACCTGCGGGACGTCGAGGGCAACGGCCGCTACCCCGGCCGTTACTTCGGGGTGTTCCTGCGCACGTACGCCAAGGCGGTGCAGGAGGTGACCGGGCTCGCCATCCTGCATGCCACGGCGCGCAGCCAGCCCGACGCGCGGATCGCCGACCTGGACACGCGGCTGGCCCAGCAGGCGACCTGCCTGGCCGGCGTGGCGGCCGGCGCGATGTCCGGGCAGGGCGCGGTGGACGCCAACATCACCAAGGAGATCCACGATCGACTGTCCGATGTAGACGCTCCAGCGGATGCGAGTGCCTGGCTGGACAAGGGATATCAGACCCGATCACTGGCCGCCTGCAACAGCTGGGCGGAGTAGGCGTTAACCTGATCAACATGGAGATCCTCGTCCGCAACCCCACCGACGGCGTCTATCCGGCCAGTGACGACTACGTCCATGCCATGGAGGTGCGCGGCGCGCAGCGGTTGCTGTTCGTGGCGGGCACGATGGGCCTGGACGCCGACGGGAAGCCCGGCGCGACGCTTTCCGAGCAGTTGGACCTGATCTGGCACAACATCCGCGCGATCCTGGCCTCGGCCGGCCTGACGGTGGACAACATCGTGCGGCTGACCAGCTACCTGCGGGACGCCTCGTACGCGGAGGCCAACGCGGCTGCCCGGACGGCGGCACTCGGCGGCCGGGCGGTGCCCACCACCGCGATCGTCGCGCAGACCCTGGACGGCGACTGGCTGGTCGAGATCGAGGTCATCGCGGCGGCGTGACCGCGGCGCGCAGCCGCGCGAACTCGGCGGCCAGGCCGTCGAGCTGAAAGTGGGCATTGAGGCCGCTCGGGTTCGGCAGCACCCAGACCCGGCTGTCGGCGATGGGCTCGGGTTGCGGACCGAGCACGGCTTTCGGGCGGGCGAAGGCGGTGCGGTAGGCGGTGATGCCGACCACGGCGACGAACCGGGGGCGGTACCGGGTGGCCAGGCCGGTCAGCCGGGCCGCACCGGCGAGCAACTCGTCGGCGGTCAGCTCGTCCGCGCGGGCGGTGGCCCGGGCGACCAGGTTGGTGACGCCGAGGCCGAGCCCGGGCAGGAGCTCCTGCTCGGCGGGCCGCAGCAGCCGCGGGGTGAAGCCGGACAGGTGCAGCGCCGGCCAGAACCGGTTGCCGGGCCGGGCGAAGTGGTGGCCGGTGGCGGCGGAGTACAGGCCGGGGTTGATGCCGCAGAACAACACGGTGAGGTCCGGACCGAGCACGTCCGGAATGGTCCGGGTACGGGCGGCCACCAGATCGGCGGCGGTCGGTCCCGGCACCGGTTCAGACGGTGAAACCGAGGGCGCGCAACTGCTCGCGGCCGTCCTCGGTGATCTTCTCCGGGCCCCACGGCGGCATCCAGACCCAGTTGATCCGGAAGTCCTGCACCAGCCCACCCCCAGGGCCGGCGGTGAGCGCGGCGCGGGTCTGGTCCTCGATCACGTCGGTCAGCGGGCAGGCTGCCGAGGTGAGCGTCATGTCGATGGTGGCGGAGTTGTCCTCCTCAACCCGGATGTCGTAGACGAGCCCGAGGTCGACCACGTTGATGCCCAGTTCGGGGTCGACCACGTCCCGCATGGCCTCCTCGACGTCCTCCACCGCCGCCAGTTCGGCCTCGCTCATCGCGTCTCGCCTCCATCCGCGCGGGACACCGCGTCCTTGAATGCCATCCAACCCAGCAAAGCACACTTGACCCGGGCCGGATACCGGGCGACGCCGGCGAACGCGACCGCGTCCTCCAGCACCTCTTCGTCCGGCTCCACCTGGCCGCGACCCTGGATCAGCGTCACGAAAGCGTCCATTGTGGACATGGCGTCCCGCAGTCCGTGGCCGACCACCAGGTCGGTGAGCACGGACGTGGACGCCTGGCTGATCGAGCAGCCCTGGCCCTCGTAGGACACGTCCTCGACGGTGTCGCCGGCGAGCTTCACCCGCAGCGTCACCTCGTCGCCGCAGGTCGGGTTGACCTGGAAGGACTCCGCGTCGAACGGCTCCCGCAGCCCGCGCCGGTGCGGGTTCTTGTAGTGGTCCAGGATGATCTCCTGGTACATGGAGTCGAGGTTCATCAGCCGAAGACCTTCTTCACCCGGGCCAGTCCGTCCACCAACGCGTCCGCCTCGGCGGGCGTGTTGTACAGGTAGAACGACGCCCGGGTGGTCGCCGGAATTCCGAACCGCACCACCGCCGGCCGGGCGCAGTGGTGCCCGACGCGGACCGCGATGCCCTGCTCGTCCAGGATCCGGCCCACGTCGTGCGGGTGGATGCCCTCCAGCGAGAACGACACCTCGGCCACCCTGCCCTCGGCGGTGTCCGGCCCGATGATCCGCAGGCCGGGCACCGTGTGCAGCCGCTCCAGCACGTACCGGGTCAACTCCGCCTCGTGCTCGGCGATCGCGTCCATCCCGACGCCGGTCAGGTAGTCGACGGCCGCGCCGAGGCCCACCGCCTCGGCGATCGGCGGTGTGCCGGCCTCGAACTTGTGCGGCGGCGCGGCGAACGTGGAGCGCTCCATGGTGACCAGTTCGATCATCTCGCCGCCGCCGAGGAACGGTGGCAGCGCGCGGAGCAGTTCGCCCCGCCCCCACAGCACCCCGATGCCGGTCGGGCCGAGCATCTTGTGCCCGGTGAACGCGACGAAGTCGGCGCCGAGGGCCTGAACGTCCAGCGGCAGGTGCGGGACGGACTGCGAGGCGTCCAGCAGCACCAGCGCGCCCACCTCGCGGGCCCGCCGGATCACCGTCTCCACCGGGTTGATCGTGCCGAGCAGGTTGGACACGTGCACCATGGACACGATCCTCGTCCGCTCGTTGACCACATCGTCCAAAGTGGACAGATCGAGCCGGCCGTCCTCGGTGATCCGGAACCAGCGCAGCGTCGCACCGGTGCGCTCGGCAAGCTGGTGCCAGGGAACGATGTTCGAGTGGTGTTCCATCTCGGTGATCACGATCTCGTCGCCGGGACCGACCCGGTACGGCGGATCGGCGTCACCGAGCACCCGGGCCACCAGGTTCATCGCCTCGGACGAGTTCTTGGTGAAGATTACCTCGTCGCGGCTGGGCGCCGAGATGAACGCGGCCACCCTGTCCCGCGCGGACTCGTAGAGCGCCGTGGCCTCCTCGGCCAGCGTGTGGATGCCGCGGTGCACGTTGGCGTTGTGCTGCTCGTAGTAGTCGACGATCGCCTCGATGACCTGCCGAGGTTTCTGTGACGTGGCAGCGTTGTCCAGGTACACCAACGGTTTGTCGCCGTGCACCACCCGGTCCAGGATCGGGAAGTCCTTGCGGATCGCTTCGACGTCCAGAGCCACGACAAATCCCCTCTCAGCCGATGCTCGCGGGCTCCTGCTTGCCCGTGAACCGCACGTAGCCCTCTTCCTCGAGCCGGTCGGCAAGCTCCGAACCCCCGGACTCGACGATCCGGCCACCGGCGAACACGTGCACGAAGTCCGGGGTGATGTGCCGCAGGATCCGGGTGTAGTGGGTGATCAGCATGACGCCGACCTCGCCGGAGGCCTTGAAGTGGTTGATGCCGGCGGAAACCACCCGCAGCGCGTCCACGTCCAGCCCGGAGTCGGTCTCGTCCAGGATCGCGATCTTCGGCTGGAGCAGCGCCAACTGCAGGATCTCGTGCCGCTTCTTCTCGCCGCCGGAGAACCCCTCGTTCACGCTGCGCTCGGCGAAGGCGGGGTCGATGTCCAGCGCGGCCATCGCCTCCTTGACCTCCTTGACCCACAGCCGCAGCTTCGGGGCCTCGCCGCGGACCGCGGTGACCGCGGTGCGCAGGAAGTTGGACATGGACACGCCGGGCACCTCGACCGGGTACTGCATGGCGAGGAACAGCCCCGCCCGCGCCCGCTCGTCGACGCTCATGTCCAGCACGCTCTCGCCGTCCAGCAGGATCGAACCGGACGTCACCTGGTACTTGGGATGGCCGGCGATCGCGTAGGACAGGGTCGACTTGCCCGACCCGTTCGGACCCATGATCGCGTGCGTCTCGCCGGCCCGGATGGTCAGGTCGACGCCGGCGAGGATCTCCTTCTCGACCTCGTCGGCGACGACCGAGACGTGCAGGTCCTTGATCTCGAGGGTGGCCATCTACTTCCTTCAGCTCTCAGTTGACCGGGGTCAGGTCCACGTAGACCTGCCCGTCGGTGATCGTCACGGGGAACACGTCGACCGGTTCGGTGGCCGGCGGTGCGGATGGCGCCCCGGTGCGCAGGTCGAAGCAGGACCCGTGCAGCCAGCACTCCAGGCCCTTGCCGGTGACCTCGCCCTCGGACAGCAGCAGTTCGGCGTGCGAGCACTCGTCGCGCAGCGCGTGCACCTGGTCGCCCTGGCGCACCAGGACGACCGGCACGTCACCGATCTCGGTGCCGAACGGCTTGCCGTCGTCGAGATCGGACAGTGCGCAGACCGGAGTCATGTGCCGACCGCCTCGAGCTCCGCCTCGATCGCCGCCGCCAGCCGCTCGCGCAGCTCCGGAACGCCGATCTTCATCAGGATCTCGTGGAAGAACCCGCGCACCACCAGGCGCCGCGCGGTCTCCTCCGGGATGCCGCGGGCCCGCAGGTAGAACAGCTGCTCGTCGTCGAACCGGCCGGTCGCGCTGGCATGCCCGGCGCCGGCGATCTCGCAGGTCTCGATCTCCAGGTTCGGCACCGAGTCGGCCCGGGCGCCGTCGGTGAGCACCAGGTTGCGGTTGAGCTCGAAGGTCTCGGTGCCCTCCGCCGCGGCCCGGATCAGCACGTCGCCGATCCACACGGTGTGGGCGCCCTCGCCCTGGAGCGCACCCTTGTAGGTCACCTGGCTGCGGCAGTTGGGCACCGCGTGGTCGACGAAGGTGCGGTGCTCCTGGTGCTGGCCGGCGTCGGCGAAGTACAGCCCGAGCAACTCCACGTCGCCGCCCCGCTCGGTGAACGTGGCGGTCGGGCTGACCCGCACCAGGTCGCCGCCCAGGGTGATCACGGTGTGCTTGAGCGTGGCGTCCCGGCCGATCCGCGCGTGGTGCGCGGACACGTGCACCGCGTCGTCGGCCCAGTCGTGCACGGCCACGACGGTCAGCTTCGCGCCGTCGTCCACCACGAACTCGACGTTCTCGGCGTAGCTGCCGGATCCCCGGTAGTCGAGAACGACGACGGCCTGGGCGAACCGCTCGGCCCGGATCTGCAGGTGCCCGTAGGCGATCGCGTCGGCCCCCGGCCCGGTCACGGTGACCACGGCGGGCGCGGCAGCGGCCGTCTCGCGGGGCACGGTCAGCACGGTGGCCTCGGTGAACGAGCACCAGGCCTGCGCGGCGATCCGGTCGCCCGGCGTGCCGGCCACGCCCAGCCGGTCGTCGCCGCGTGGCGCGGTGTCCACCCGAACGTCGTCACCGGCGCTCACCTCGACGGTGGCCGCGCCGGTCGCCGCCAAGCCGGTGTGCAGCCCGCGCAGCCGCTTCATCGGCGTGAAGCGCCAGATCTCCTCCCGGCCGCCGGGCACCTCGAACGCGTCGACGTCGAACGAGGTGAACCACTCGGCACGGGATGCCTGAGGTACCACCGCACCGTGCGAGTGCGGCGTCGTAGTAGCCGACATTTAGCCGACGGCCCCTTCCATCTGCAGCTCGATGAGCCGGTTGAGCTCCAGCGCGTACTCCATGGGCAGCTCGCGGGCGATCGGCTCGACGAACCCGCGCACCACCATGGCCATCGCCTCGTCCTCGGACAGGCCACGGGACATCAGGTAGAACAGCTGGTCCTCACTGATCTTGGACACCGTGGCCTCGTGACCCATCGAGACGTCGTCCTCGCGAATGTCCACATAGGGATAGGTGTCCGAGCGGCTGATCGTGTCCACCAGCAGCGCGTCGCACTTCACCGTGGAACGGGAGTTGTGGGCGCGCTTGTTCACCTGCACCAGACCGCGGTAGGAGGTGCGGCCACCGCCCCGCGCGACCGACTTCGACACGATCGTCGAGGAGGTGTGCGGCGCCATGTGGACCATCTTCGCGCCGGCATCCTGGTGCTGGCCCTCGCCGGCGAAGGCGATCGAGAGCACCTCGCCCTTGGCGTGCTCGCCCATCAGGAACACCGACGGGTACTTCATGGTGACCTTGGAGCCGATGTTGCCGTCGATCCACTCCATGGTCGCGCCCGCCTCCGCCTTGGCCCGCTTGGTGACCAGGTTGTAGACGTTGTTCGACCAGTTCTGGATCGTGGTGTACCGGCAGCGGCCGCCCTTCTTCACGATGATCTCCACCACCGCGGAGTGCAGCGAGTCCGACGAGTAGATCGGCGCGGTGCAGCCCTCGACGTAGTGCACGTAGGCGCCCTCGTCGACGATGATCAGGGTCCGCTCGAACTGGCCCATGTTCTCGGTGTTGATCCGGAAGTAGGCCTGCAGCGGGATGTCCACGTGCACGCCCGGCGGCACGTAGATGAACGACCCGCCGGACCACACGGAGCCGTTGAGCGCGGAGAACTTGTTGTCGCCGTGCGGGATCACCGAGCCGAAGTACTCCTGGAACAGCTCGGGGTGCTCCCGCAGGCCGGTGTCGGTGTCCAGGAAGATCACGCCGAGGGCCTCAAGGTCCTCGCGGATCTTGTGGTAGACCACCTCGGACTCGTACTGCGCGGCGACGCCGGCCACCAGGCGCTGCTTCTCCGCCTCCGGGATGCCCAGCCGGTCGTAGGTGTTCTTGATGTCCTCGGGCAGGTCCTCCCAGCTGGCGGCCTGCTTCTCGGTCGAGCGCACGAAGTACTTGATGTTGTCGAAGTCGATGCCGGACAGGTCGGCGCCCCAGTTGGGCATCGGCTTCCGGTCGAACAGCCGCAGCGCCTTGAGCCGGGACTCGAGCATCCACTCCGGCTCGTTCTTCTTCGCCGAGATGTCCCGGACGACGGCCTCGGACAGACCCCGCTGAGCGCCCGTGCCGGCGGCGTCGGAGTCGGCCCAGCCGAACTCGTAGCGGCCCAGCGTGGCGAGCGTCTCCTCCTGGGTCAGCGGGGTGCGCTCCGCTGCGGTGGTCATGAAGGCGTCCCTTCGGTTGTGGTGGTCGGTGTCCGCGGGGCGGGAACGGGACCGCCCAGCGGGACGTGCGTGGTGCACGCGGCGTCGCCGCGCGCGATGGTGGCCAGCCGCTGCACGTGGATGCCGAGCAGGTCGGCGAACGCCGCCGTCTCGACCTCGCACAGCTGAGGGAACTCGGCCGCCACATGCGCGACCGGGCAGTGGTGCTGGCACAGCTGTTCCCCCGCGCCCACCTGCCGCGTTGACGCAGCGTATCCCTCACGGGTGAGCGCGGCGGCGAGGGCCTTGGCCCGCTCGGCGGGGTCCTCCTGGGCCAGTACCGCGGCCCGGTGCGGACCCACCAGGCCGGCGACGCGGCGCTGGGCGAACGCGCGGACCGCGTCCTCCCCGCCGGTCTCGGCCAGGAACCGCAGCGCGCTGATCGCGAGGTCGTCGTAGGCGTGCCCGAACCGGGCCCGGCCCGTCTCGGTGAGCAGGAACACCTTGGCCGGGCGGCCGCGGCCGCGCTGGCCCCGGACCGGCGCCTCCCGCGGGTACGCCTCGCCCGCGGCCACCAGGGCGTCCAGATGCCGGCGCACGGCCGTCATGCTGATCCCCAGCGTGTCGGCGATCGCGGCGGCCGTGATCGGGCCGTCCTCGAGCAGCAGCCTGGCCACACCCCTGCGGGTGCGCCCTTCGGCATGCAGCTCGTTTTTCACAACACAAGTGTGTCGTATTTATGGGACCGTGGCAAAGTTCGGCCCGGCCAGGGTGACTGGGCTCACGCCCCCGGGAAAGTCGCTACCCTTCGGGCGTGGTCGCGGGAGAAGCACGAGGTGAGACCGTGTCCCGCAGCGCCGACCCACCCATCGACGCCGGACCTCCGGCACCGGGCGGCTCCAGCGGGGCCTTAGAGGCCCGCGAGCGGCGACAGCTCGACCTGATCCGGCGGTTCGGCACGGTCGGCGCGCTGCTGCTGGCGATCGGGTCGCTCGGCGCCGGGGCGGCGCCGGTGTTCAACCCGGTCTTCCGGCTGCCCGTGCTCGGGCTGTTCAGCCGCATGCCCACGATCGCGCTGGCCGTCGCCTTCACCGGCATGTTCATGGTCGTGCTGGCCTGGCTCGCGCTCGGCCGGCTGGCCCGGCCCGGCCGGGACCGCATCATGTCGGTCCCCCAGATGGCCCGCACGCTGGTCATGTGGGTCACTCCCCTGGTCTTCAGCGTCCCGATGTTCAGCCGCGACGTCTACAGCTACCTGGCGCAGAGCGAGATCGCCGCGCGCGGCTTCGACCCCTACGAGGTCGGCCCGGCCCAGGCGCTGGGCAACGACGACCCGCTCACCCGCGGGGTGCCGACCGTCTGGCGGGACACCCCGTCGCCCTACGGGCCGGTGTTCATCACGATCGGCAAGATGATCAACTGGCTGACCGGCAACCACGTGGTGTGGGGAGTGGCGCTGCACCGGCTGCTCGCGCTGATCGGCCTGGCCATGATCGTCTGGGCGCTGCCCCGGCTGGCCCGCCGGTTCGGGGTCAACCCGGTGAGCGCGCTGTGGCTCGGCGCACTCAACCCGCTGGTGCTGTTCCACCTGGTCGTCGGCGTGCACAACGAGGCTCTGGCGATCGCCCTCATGCTGGTCGGCTTCGAGTTGGCGCTGCGCAGGATGCCCCGGGTCGGGCCCGACGGGCCGTTCCCACCCTGGCAGCGCGGCGAGTTGCTCTGGTACGCCATCGGCGCCAGCGTGATCACCGTGGGCGCCGCCGTGAAGATCCCCGCTGCCCTCGCCCTCGGGTTCCTCGGCGTCATGATCGCCCGCCGGATGGGCGGCCGGTGGTCGCAGCTGTTCCTGGTGGCCGGCGGGCTGCTGGCGGTGTTCCTGGTCGTGCTCACCGTGGCGGCGCTGGCCAGCGGGCTCGGTCTGGCCGGCTTCGGCTGGGTGACCACGCTCAACACGGCCAGCACGATCAAGAGCTGGATGGCCCCGACCACCTCGCTCGGTCTCGCCGCGGGCGGTCTCGGCATCCTGCTCGGCCTCGGCAACCACATCGACGCGGCGATCTCGGCCAGCCGCGTGGTCGGCGCCATTCTCGGCCCGATGATCGCGGCCAAGCTGCTGCTCGACAGCTTCCGGTGGCGGCTGCGCCCGATGATCGGGCTGGGCGCCGGGCTGGGCGCGGTGCTGCTGTTCGGCGCCGTCGTGCAGCCCTGGTACCTGCTCTGGGCGGCGGTGCCGCTGGCCGCGGCGGCCGGCAACACCCGGTTCCGCATGGCCGCGACGGTCATCTGCGCGGTGCTCGCCATCGTCCTGCCGGCGACCGGCAACACCTTCGACGGCCGCACCTTCGTGCTGCCCTACACCTACGTGGCCGCGGTGCTCGTGGTCCTGCTCGCGGTCGCCGTGACCTACCGGCGCTTCCCCCGCCCGATCCGCCTGCCCCGCGAGAAACCCTAGGTGGATCCCATTCAGCCGGAGCGGATTCGCACGCCCTAGGCTTTGGATCGTGACCAGTTCCGCGACCGCACCCGCCGTGGCGGTCACCGGTCTGGTCAAGCACTACGGCGCCACGACCGCGGTCGCCGGGCTCGACCTGCACCTCGACCGCGGCCAGGTACTGGCGCTGCTCGGCCCGAACGGGGCCGGCAAGACCACCACGATCGAGGTCTGCGAAGGGTTCCTGCGCGCCGACGCCGGCACCGTCCGGGTGCTCGGCCTGGATCCGGCCGCCGAGGGCGAGCGGCTGCGGCCCCGGATCGGTGTGATGCCGCAGGGCGGCGGCGCCTACCCGGGTGTGCGGGCCACCGAGATGATCAATCTGGTGGCCGCGTGCGCGGCCGACCCGATCGACCCGGTCTGGCTGCTCGACGTGCTGGGCCTCACCCCGGTCCGGCGCACCCCCTACAAACGCCTGTCCGGCGGGCAGCAGCAGCGCCTGTCGCTGGCCTGCGCGCTGGTCGGCCGGCCGGAACTGGTGTTCCTGGACGAACCGACCGCCGGGCTCGACCCGCAGGCCCGCCGGCTGGTCTGGGACCTCGTGGCGGCGCTGCGCACGGACGGCGTCAGCGTGTTGCTCACCACCCACCTGATGGAGGAGGCGGAGACGCTGGCCGACCATGTGGTGATCATCGACCACGGACACGTGGTGGCCGAGGGCAGCCCGCGGGCGCTCACGCTGGAACAGCCCGAGACCGCCCAGCTGCGGTTCCGCGCCGCTCCCGGGCTGGACATCGCACTGCTGTCCGGCGCGCTGCCGGAGGGCTGCGAGGTGCGTGAGCCGACGCCGGGCTGGTACCTGGTGTCCGGGCGGGCCGACCCCCAGGTGCTCTCCGCGGTCACCGCCTGGTGCGCCCAGCAGGGCGTGCTCGCCGAGGAGCTGCGGGTCGGCAGGCGCAGCCTCGAGGACGTGTTCCTGGAGCTGACCGGACGGGAGCTGCGCCAGTGACCACCGCCTCGCCGTTTCCGCCCGGCACGTTCACCCCGGCGCCCGGACGCGGCCGGCCGGCCCGGATGCTGTTCGTGCACGCCCGCACCGAGGCGCTGCTGACCCTGCGCAACAGCGAGCAGATCCTGCTCACCCTGCTGATCCCGCTGGCGTTGCTGGTCGGGCTGACCCTGATGACGATGTTCTCGATCCCGGAGCCGCGGATCGACCACGTCACCCCGCGGATCTTCGCGCTGGCCGTGATGTCCTCGGCGTTCACCGGCGCGGCGATCGCACTCGGCTTCGACCGCCGTTACGGGGTGCTCAAGCGGCTCGCGGCGACCGCCCTGCCGCGCTGGCTGCTGGTCGCCGGGCGGGTGCTGGCCGGTCTGGTCGTGGTGCTGATTCAGTTGGTCGTGCTCGGGGTGGTGGCGGCGATCCTCGGCTGGTCGCCGGACCCGGCCGGGTTCGCCTGGGCGGTGCTGCTGGTGATCGCCGGCACGCTCACCTTCGGCGCCCTCGGCGTGCTGCTCGGCGGGATGTTCAAGGCCGAGGTGGTGCTGGCACTGGCCAACATCGTGTGGTTCGTGCTGCTGTTCGCCGGCGGGATCGTGTTCCCGGCGGACTCGCTGCCGGGCGCGATGGGAACGGTCGTCGCGCTGCTGCCGTCGGCCGCGCTGGCCGAGGGCATGCGCGCCGCGCTGGTGGACGGCACCGCCCCCGCGCTGAGCGTGTTCGTCGTGCTCATCGGGTGGGGGCTGGCCGCGGGCGCGCTGGCGACCCGGACCACTCGGCTGACCTGACCGGAACCTACGATCAAGGGGTGCTGGAACGCGTACCCGCCCCGAGCCGCCGGTTGCAACGTGCCTGTGCGATCGCGGTGGTCGCCACCCAGGCGCTGATCGCGGTCACCGGCTCGGTCGTCCGGGTCACCGGCTCCGGG
>NZ_DASTBH010000391.1:0-4209 GCF_035712165.1 Actinophytocola sp.
CGCGGTCAACCGGCTGCGGTCGTTCAGCGTCGCCGGCGAGACCAGCTAGCCGGCGAGACCAGCCGGCGAGACCAGCTAGCCGGCGGGGCCAGCCGGCCGGCTCCCTCACAGGGCGTTGCGGCGGATGACGTCGCTGTACCAGCGCGCGCTGTCCTTGGGCACCCGGCGCTGCGTCTCGTAGTCCACGTACACGATGCCCCAGCGCTGCGCGTACCCCTCGGCCCACTCGAAGTTGTCCAGCAGCGACCACACGTGGTAGCTCTCCAGCCGCACGCCGTCGGCGATCGCCCGGTGCGCCTGCCGGAGGTGGTCGCGCAGGAACGTGATCCGTCCCGGGTCCGCCACCCGGTCCCCGGCCAGTTCGTCCTCGCTGGGCATCCCGTTCTCGGTGATGGTGATCGGCAGGTCGCCGTAGTCGCGCCGGACCCGGGTCAGGACGTCGTACAGGCCCTCGGGGTAGATCTGCTGCCACTCGGCGATCGAGGTGGGCAGCTTGGTGACCGACTCGCCGCCCGGCCCGACGAAGACCGGGTTGTAGTACTGCACGGCCAGGAGGTCGATCGGCGACGAGATCACCTTCAGGTCGCCGTCGCGGACCACCTCCCGCAGCGGGTCGATCTCCAGATCCGCCGGGTACGTCCCCTTGAGCACCGGGTCGAGGTAGAGCCGGTTCTCGAAGCCGTCGGCGGTGCGCACGCCCGGCGCGTCCCGGCCGGCGGTGTCGTCTGCCGGGTACACCGGCGCCAGGTTGAGCGCCGGCCCGATCCGTTGCTTCGCGCCGGACGCGCGGTACGCCTGCACCGCCCGCCCGTGCGCCAGCAGCAGGTGGTGCGCGGCGACCATCGCGGCGGAGAAGTCCCGCTTGCCCGGCGCGTGCACGCCGTACCGGTAGCCGACGTTCACCACCGTCTTCGGCTCGTTCAGCGTCAGCCACACCGGGACCCGGTCGCCCAGCGCCCGGAACACGATCTCGGCGTAGTCGGCGAACCAGCCCGCGCTGTCCCGCTGCTCCCAGCCGCCGCGGTCCTGCAGCGCCTGCGGCAGGTCCCAGTGGAACAGCGTGGCCATCGGCGCGATGCCGCGCTCGTGCAGGCCGTCGACCAGGCGCTTGTAGAAGTCCAGGCCGCGCACGTTGGGCGTGCCGCGGCCGTCCGGCTGGATCCGGGGCCAGGAGATGGAGAAGCGGTACGACGTCAGCCCCAGCGACTTCATGAGGTCCAGGTCCTGGCGGTACCGGTGGTAGTGGTCGGCCGCCACGTCGCCGGTGTCGCCGCCGCGCACCCGGCCCGGCTCGCGGCTGAACGTGTCCCAGATGGACTGTCCCCGCCCGTCCTCCTTCGCCGCCCCTTCCACCTGGTACGCCGACGTGGCCGCGCCCCAGCCGAACCGCTCCGGGAAGCGCAGGCCCAGCGGCCGCGTCGGTGCCCCGGTGGGGGAGGGGGCCGGCCCGCGGTCGGGCGCGGCGCCCGGCCGGTCCGCGTCGCAGGCGGCCAGCGCGGGCAACGCGGCCACGGGGACGGCTTTGAGCAGGGTACGGCGGGACAGGCCCATGGCGTTCCTCCGGGCGCGTGCGGCTGGCGCGGTCGCGCCTCAATTGTGCTGACGCCGCGCCGCCCGAAAACCCTGCGGGTGATCGTGGACACTGGTTATCCCCAGAGGGGTATTAGTGTCCACGATCAGCGTCAGGCGTAACGGTCGCGGAGCACGGCGAGGCCGCCCATGATCAGCAACCAGAAGAACGGCAGTGCGACGAGCGCCCACACGATGTTGCGTCCGGTCGGTCCCCAGAACAGATAGGCGAACTGCGCCAGGAGGAAGGCGGCCGTCAGCACCACGTCGACGACGGCCACCAGCACGGTGAGCGTGAACCGGAGCATGAACCAGAAGAAGCCGAGGCCGTACCATTCCCCGATCGTGCTGTCGTCGTACGCCCACCGGGTCATCGCGAAGGGCTTGTAGAACGACGATTTCCAGCCCGCGTTCCATTTCCGGACCGCGCCGCTCCACCAGGCGCCCAGGGCGCCCTGCTCCGCCCTGCCGGCGACCGGTTCGACCCGGCGGAACTGGATGGACTCGATGACGCTGTCCGTGACGTCGATGGTGACGTGGCCGTCCCGGATCTCGATCACGGTCCGTCCGTTCACCACGGCCGTGAAGTTGTCGCCCCCGGCTCTGACCTGGTAGATGTCGTCGGTGCCGTGCCGCCCCCGGAGGTGGTCGCGGATGATCACAAAGATCGATCCGGGGGGCCGGTTGGGCAGCGTGTACCTCGCGTTGATCGAGAACTCGCCGATCGGTGTGACGATGCTCGTGTCGCCCGTGATGCTCACGCCCTGCGGGGTGACCGAGAACTTCACCGGCAGCAGGACCGGTTTGTACGCGACACCGGGTTCCGGCGCACCGGACTCGTCCGGGCTCCCGCCGCACGCCGCGACCGGCGAGAGCGCGAACAGCAGAATGATCCCGGCAATGATCCCTCGCCGCCACGAAGAGATCGAATTACTTGGTGTTGTGCCGCCCACACATCAATTGTCGAAACATTGTCAACTATTGATCTCTGTGGGAATGGCGTCAGCCGGTGTTGCGCAGGCCGGCGGCGATGCCGTTGACCGTCGTCAGCAGCGCCCGCTCCAGCGTCGGGTCGGCGTCACCCGGGTGGCGCCGGCCCGGCACCCGGCCGGTCGCGCCCGAGTCGCGGTACTGCCGCAGCAGCGCCACCTGGAGGTGGTGCAGCGGCTCCAGGTAGGTGTCGCGGACCGCCAGCGTGCGCCGCAGCGCCGGCTGCGCCTCCAGCAGTTCCGCCTCGCCGGTCACCGCCAGCACCTCGCGCACGCTCAGGTCGTACTCCATCTGGATCTTCTCGAAGATCGCCCGCAGCGGCGCCGGCACCAGCGTCGAGACGTAGCGGGACGCGATCCGTAGGTCGGTCTTGAACAGCATCATGCCCACGTTGGACAAAAACGTGCGGAAGAAGTTCCACTTGCCGTGCATCTCCCGCAGCGTGTCCGCCAGGCCGGCCTCGCGGGCGGCGGCCAGGCCGGAGCCGACGCCGAACCAGCCCGGAACGATCTGGCGGGACTGGGTCCAGCCGAACACCCACGGGATCGCGCGCAGCCCGCCCAGCCCGGCGTCGGCGTTCGGCCGCCTGGCCGGCCGGGAGCCGATGTTGAGCGCGCCGAGCAGCTCCGTCGGCGTGCAGGCCCAGAAGTACGCCGGCAGGTCCGGGTCCTCCACCAGCGACCGGTACGCGGCGAACGCGGCGTCCGAGGCGACGTCCATCGCCGCGTCCCACTGCCGCAGCGTGTCCGGCTCCACCCACGGCGTGGTGTGCAGCAGCGTCGCCTGGAGCACGGCCGCCACCGTGAGCTCCAGGTTCTCCCGGGCAAGGGCCGGCAGGGCGTACTTGTCGGAGATCACCTCGCCCTGCTCGGTCACCTTGATGGCGCCGTCCAGCGTCCCGTACGGCTGGGCCAGCACCGCCTCGTGCGTCGGCCCGCCGCCCCGCCCGACCGTGCCGCCCCGGCCGTGGAACAGCCGCAGCCGCACCCCGTGCCGGGCGGCCACGTCCCGCAGCGCCCGCTGCGCGACGTGGATGCGCCATTGCGAGGTGGTGATCCCGGCCTCCTTGTTGGAGTCCGAGTAGCCGAGCATGACCTCCTGCACGTCACCGCGGGCGCGCACCACCTCGCGGTACGCGGGCAGCGACAGCAGCTCGTCCAGCAGCACACCGCCGGAGTCCAGCTCGGCCGGCGTCTCCAGCAGCGGCACGAAGCCGATCCGCGCCCGGCCGCTGTGCGGGTCGATCAGGCCGGCCTCGCGCGCCAGCACGGCGGCGGCCAGCACGTCGTCCACGCCGAGCGTCATGGAGATGATGTACGACTCGATCACCTCGGAGCCGAACATCTCCTGGGCGGCCCGGATCGTGGTGAACACGTCGAACGTGCGCCGGGCGGAGTCGGTCAGCGGCGTGTCCGGTGTGGACAGCGGGCGGCGCCCGCTCAGCTCGCGGGCGAGCAGCCCGGTCCGCTCGGCGCGGTCCAGCCGGCCGTAATCCTCCACCTCGCCCACCCGGGCGTAGAGCTGGCGCAGCACGGCGTGGTGGGCCTCGGCGTGCTCGCGCACGTCCAGCGTGGCGAGGTGCAGGCCGAACGCGGACACGGTACGGATGGTGGAGGCCAGCCGGCCGACGGCGGTGAGCTGGCCGGCGTT
>NZ_DASTBH010000392.1:0-8921 GCF_035712165.1 Actinophytocola sp.
GCGGGGTCTTGTGCGAAGCGGCCACTATGAGCCCATGCAGATCCTGGAGGTGACCCGGTTCGGTGTCCGGTCGGCGGTGATCCGGCTCCGCCACCGCACGATGCCGCTGCAATTCGTCATCTACCCCATGATCCACATGGCGAGCCTGAGCTTCTACGCGGACGTGACCGCCCGGCTGGCTACCGCAGACGTGATCGTCGCCGAGGGCGTCCGACGCACGACCAGACGCTCGCCGCTGATCGCGGCCCTGACCCTCAGCTACCGGATCCTCAAGTTCAACAGGCGCGTCGACCTGGTCGAGCAGGACATCGACTTCGCCGCGTTCACCGCGTCGGGCATACCGGTGATCAACCCAGACGTCGACGCCGACGAGTTCCGCTCGTCGTGGCGCCGGGCGCCGTGGACCCACCGGCTGATGATGTGGTGCGTTCTTCCCGTGGTGATCCTGGGCCGGCTCTTCGGCGGCTCCGCCGCGATCTGGTCCACGGCCATGCAGGTGGACGACCTGCCCACCGACGAGGAAGAAGACTGGGCGCTGGACGCCCCCGAACTGGAAGAGGCGATCTGCGGTGAACGCGACCGCCGACTCATCGCCGCCCTGCGACAACTGCACGAGCAGCGCGGATTGGAGAACATCGAAGTTGCCGTCGTCTACGGCGCCGGCCACGTCGGCGCCATCGTGCACGCCCTGTGCAGCCCCGACGGCTACCTGGTCCGCTCCGGCGAATGGCTCACCGTCGTGGACCTGGTCGGCGATCCCGCACTCGCATACCGCCTCGACCCGCAACGCTCGATCACCCGCGCTAAAGCGGCCGTGCGCGCCCGGGAGGCAGCCCGCGAGGCCGCGGATCTGTTGAGCCGCGAATCCCGAGCGAAGTGACCGGCCGCCCCGACACACGATCGTGCGGCACGTTTGGTGATCCAGGCGTGCGAGGCGTGGGCACCGCGCTGACCCGAGAAGCGATCGGCTCGCTCGCCAGGCCGGGCAGGCACGCTCGACCTGACCTCCCGGCCCTCGCGAACGACGGCGAGGTCCCGATCATCGTTCGTCCAAGCCCATCTCGTCGGCCAAGGTCCGCGGGCTCCTACAGCAGATCTACCTCGCCTGTCAATCGATGTCTAATGCGTACCTGCGGCCGCCTGTGGGTCTATTGGAACGGCTTCACCGCTGCTCCCGTATGCTGCGCGTTTGAAGGTAATGCACCCGCTCCCGCGGAAGACCGAGGGACTACGGACACCGGACCCGGCGTCCAGCATCTCCTCGTCTCGCCATCGGCCTTGTACGTCCTGGCACAGCCCGTCGAGCTGCACGGCGCCGAGAACGGAAGGCATGCCGCGGAGCGCGCGGCGCCAGGCCGGCCTGGGACCTGTTGGGCGACTGCGTCGAGGAAAGGAGCGAACGGGTGACCACCAGGGTCGTTCAGCTATGGGGCGACGGCCTCGTCCCGGTGTGGGACGGCATCTACCGGGCGGACGGCTCCGCGCGCGTCGTTGAGCTTGGTGGCGGAACCAGGCTGGAGCGGTTGACTCTTGGCCCGTCGCTTGACCTGGAAGCCATGCTGAGCACTGATCCCGACAACGTCACGCACATCGACGTCGTTCGTGGCGCAGACGTGCCGGTGCCGGACGGTTCCGGCCACGTCTGCCTTGGCGAAGGGTCGCTGACGGTCGACCTGAACGATCCAGACTTCTGAACTGCCCTACGCATTGAGCTTCGCGTTCGGCGCTGGTCAGCTCCAGCCGGACAGGCCCGCGCCGTACGGATAGAGGGGAGTGCCGTAGGTCGGCGGCACCGGACGGCCGGCGTCGATGCGGGCGCGGATGTCGGCGCGTTCGGCGGCGGTGGCACCGAGGTCGTACGGGACATCCCAGTGCTCCACCGCGTCCGCCAGCACGTCCGCGCCTCCCGGCCGGAGCACCTGGTCCAGGCCGCGCGGCAGCTGCCAGGGCAGTTTGCCGGCCGGCGCGTAGTCGCCGAAGAGCAGGCTGGCCACCGCCGGACCCATCTCCTCGCCGCCGCGGTAGCTGACCACGATCGCTCCGGCCAGGTCGTGCCACTCGGTGATCACGTACGGCCTGGGCAGGACCAGGACGACGACCACCGGGATCCCCTGCCGCTGGAAGTTCTGGATGACGGCGAGCTGGTCGGCCGGCAGGTACGGCTGTTCCTTCACCCAGCTGGTGCCATGGGTGTAGGACGGCTCGCCTACGGCGACCACGGCCAGCCTGGGCGACGGGCCGGTGTCGGAGAAGACGTTGACGCCCGCGCTCGCGGCCCGGGCCCGGATGGCGTCGAGGATGGTCGACGATCCGTACTCGCGGTGGAAGTAGCTGGTCCAGACGCAGCAGGACGCCCCGTCGGCGGCGCGGGGTCCGGCCACCACGATGTTGTCGCCGGCGGCCAGCCGCAGCGGCAGTACGCCGTTGTTCTTCAGCAGGGTCATCGCCTCCCGCGAGGCCTGGTTGGCCAGCGCGGCGTACGCCGGCGTGTGGAGCCGGTACGGCCCGTTCACCGGATCGCCGTACGGGTTCTCGAACAGGCCGAGTTGGAACTTCAGGCGAAGGACCCGGCGTACGGCGTCGTCGATCCGGGCGGCCGGCACGCCGGCGATGAACGTGGCCACGGAGAACCCGGCCGCGCCCGGATCGGCGCCGCCCATCACGTCGGAGCCGGCGTTCGCCGCGCCGACCCAGGAGCCGGAGGGCAGCCAGTCCGTGGTGATCAGGCCGGTGTAGCCCAGGTTCTGCCGCAGGTAGGCCAGGATCCTGGCGCTGTCGCCGGCGCCTGGTCCGCCCGGGTCGAGGTAGGAACTGCCGGCGTACCCGGGCATGATGTTGACCGCGCCGGCCTCCATCGCCGCCCGGACCGGGATCATGTGGTACTTGATGGTGACGGCGTCGTACGTGATCAGCGCCTCGCCGCCGGCTCCCTCGCCCGGCCAGTGCTTGACGGTGGCCAGCACCGACCGCGGGTTCAGCTCCGGCCCGCCGTGCAGGCCGGCGACGAGCGCCCGGACCTGTGCCGCGGCGACGTCCGCGTTCTCGCCGTTGCCTTCCTGGATGCGCGGGTACAGCACCTTCGTGCCGACCTCGGCCAGCGGGCCGAGCACGCCGCGGGTGCCGACCTCCAGTTGCTCGCGTCGCTGCATGTCGGCCAGCTTGTAGTCCAGCGGATAGTTCCGCGCCGCGGCCAGCGCGCTCTGGGTCGGATACGTGGTCTGGTAGCCGTGGATGGTGTCACCGGCGGAGATGAACGGGATGCCCAGCCGGGTGCCGGACGAGGCGAGCAGCGCGGCGTGCAGGTCCTGCGGCTGTGCCGGCCCGAAGTGCCAGCCGGACCGCGGGTGGACCTGCGCGTTGTAGAACATCTGGTACGCCTTCTCCTCGGCCGTCATGCGGCCGAGCAGATCGTTGACCCGGGCCTGGACCGGCTGGCGCCAGTCCTCGTAGGGCTCGACGGCTCCGTTCCGGTTCAGGTCCCGGCTGCCGTTGACGACCGGCACGCCGTCGGCGACGGCGGTGACGGCGGGCAGGTAGAGGCCGAACTGCCGGATGGTGGACGTGGTGGTCGCGCCGGAGCCGTTCACCGCCACGACGAACCACTTGTACGTCCAGCGGTCCGGCAGGTCCCAGGTGGGCGTGTAGCCGGTTGAGGTCGGCTCGGCGACCTTTGTATAGAGGTCGATCAGGTTCCCGGCGGCGGCGAAGTCGTAGTCGGTCCGGCTGATGTTGATCCAGACCTGGTACCGCACCGCGCCCGGGACGGCGGCCCAGGACAGGGTGGGCCGGCGCGTGTTCGTGACCATGGCGCCGTCGGCGGGAGCGGAGAGCGCGAACTGGCCGGTGGTGGCGGGCGGGCGGGTCGGGCCGGAGAGGATGGTGGGCGACGTCGCGGAGGTGTCGACGGTGCCGAAGACCCGGAACTCCCAGAGCGAGTAGCCGTAGCCGGTGGCCCGCGCGGTGCCGTACATCCGCACGTAGCGGCCGGTGCCGGTGACGCCGAGGTTCTCCACGCCACCACGGCCGGTCGTGGTGGAGTAGATCGTCGTCCAGGTCGCACCGTCGGCGGAGACCTCGATGCGGTAGCCGGTGGCGTACGCGGCCTCCCAGTTCAGCGTCACGCCGGTGACGGCGGCGGTGCCGCCCAGGTCGACGCGGATCCATTGCGGGTCGCTGAACTGGCTGGACCAGCGGGTGTTGGTGCGCCCGTCCAGCGCGGCCGCGGGCGCGTTGCCACCCTCCCAGGACGAGGCCGCTACCGGCTTGAACTCCGAGATCGGCGTGCCGCCGGAGGGGGGTTGCCCCATGGTGCCGTACACCTGGAACTCCCAGAGCGAGTAACCCCAGCCGGTGGCCCTGGCGGTGCCGTACATCCGCACGTAGCGCCCGGTGCCGCTGACCTCCAAGGTCTGCGTCCCGCCGGTGCCGGCGGAGGTCGAGTAGATCGTGGACCAGGCCGACCCGTCGGCGGAGACCTGGAGTCCGAAGGCGGTGGCGTACGCGGTCTCCCAGCTCAGCACGATCTGATCGATCGCGGCGCTGGCGCCGAGGTCGACGCGTATCCACTGTGGATCGCCGAACTGGCTGGACCAGCGGGTGCCGGCGTTGCCGTCGACCGCGGCGGAGGCGGGCGTGCCGGCGTTCTCGGTGGAGGACGCGGTAGCCGGCTTGCCTTGCGACAGCAGCGCACCGGCGGCGCGGGCGGGTTGCGCGGCGCCGACCAGGTGGCCGGCGACCAGGATGACGGTGGCGGCGGCCAGCACGAGCGCCGGTCCGGGGCGGCGGGACAGCGAAACCGGTGGCATGACGACTCCTGTGGGCGGGAGGTACGCGCTGGGACGTGCCAGACGACTACCAGCCGACGGCGACGAGCAGGTACTGCGGGTTGCCGTGGGAGATGAACGAGGACTGGCTGGCGACGTCGTCGTACGGGAAGCCGTACGCCAGGCGGTTGATGGCGCGGTCGTGCCAGAACCTGGCGTAGTGGTTCGCCGGGGCGGCCAGGTAGTACCGGCTGGGATCGGACCACTGCGACCGGGGCAGCGTGGCCACGTGCCGGTTGAGGGCGGCGCACATGTCCGGGTCGCCGGCCAGGCTGCCGGCGCAGCCGAAGATGTCGGAGGTGCTGGCGGATACCCCGACCGAGGCGGCGTAGCTGGTGAAGTAGTTCGCGTTCACCCCGCCGGCACGGAAGTTGGGATGGCTGCCGGGCGCGATGATCCGGTACGGCGCCTGGTACTGCGCCAGCACCCTGAACTCGGGGGGCACCGCGTCGATGAACCGCTGGAAGGTGACCGACCGGTCCTCGGCGAAGGTGTCTTGGTCCTCGCCGACCGATACGTCGTACCCGTCGTGCGCGTGCAGGCGCATCGCCAGCTTGACGCCGAACGCGTCCACCCGGGTGGTGTTGCCGTTGAACACCGAGGGCCCGACGGTGAACTCGATGAAGTCGTTGTACTGGCTGTCGGGGGAGCCGAGGTGGAAGTACATCCGGCCGGCCGTGTTGACCGGCATGTCGAAGTACGGCTGCTCCGCGATCGAGTGCACCTGACCGTTGTGGCTCCAGTAGACCGCGCTGTCTGGGTAGCGGCCGTTGGTGCGGTTCAGGACCTTCACCATGAGGACGTTGCGGGCCGGTGGGATGGTGCTGGTGTCACCCCAGAAGGAGTCAGGTGGTGGTGGCGGGTTCGGGGGTGGTGGCGGCGGCGGGGTCGTCGAGGTGCCGGTCCGGACGGCGAACTCCCACAACGAGTAGCCGTACGCGGTGGCGCGGGCGGTGCCGTACACCCGGAGGTATCGACCGGTGCCGGCCACGGTGAGGGTCTGCGTACCGCCGGTCGCGGTCGTGGTGGAGTGGATCGTGACCCAGTTCGAACCGTCGCCGGAGATCTCGATGCGATAGGCGGTGGCGTACGCAGCCTCCCAGGACAGGACCACCTGGCAGACGCTCACCGTCCCGCCCAGGTCGACCCGCAGCCACTGCGGGTCGCTGAACTGGCTCGACCAGCGGGTGCCGGTGTCGCCGTCGACCGCCGCCGAGGCCGGCGTGCCGGTGCTCTCGACGGACGAGGCCGTGGCCGGCCTGCCCTGCGCCGCGTTGGCCGTGCCGCAACTCGCGCCGGCCGTCCCGTAGACCCCGAACTCCCATAGCGAGTAGCCGAATCCGGTGGCGCGGGCCGTGCCGTACATCCGCACGTAGCGGCCGGTGCCGCTGACCGCGAGGGTCTGCGTCCCGCCGCCGCCGGTGGAGGTCGAGTAGATCGTCGTCCAGGTTGAACCGTCGGTGGAGACCTCGATGCGGAAGCCGGTGGCGTACGCGGCCTCCCACCTCAACACCACCTGATCGATGGTGGCGGCGGCGCCCAGGTCGACCCGCAGCCACTGCGGGTCGCTGAACTGACTCGACCAGCGGGTGCCGGTGTTGCCGTCCACGGCGGCCGAGGCCGGCGTGCCGGCGTTCTCGACGGAGGACGCCGTGGCCGCCTTGCCCTGCGACAGCAGCGCACCGGCCGCGGTGGCCTGGCTAACCGCGACGAAGGCGCCGGTGGCGGCGGTCAGGACGGCGGCGACCGCCGCCAGGACGCGTCTGGTCATGGCCTGCTCCTGCCGAAGCGCTCGGGTGATTGGGTGATCGGGTGCGACCGTGTGCGGGTCTACGGGTAGTTCGTCAGGTAGACGACCTGGTTGGTGGCGTTGGCCGTGCCGCCGGTGCTGTTGATGACCCGGTTGATCGTGCCCACCCCGCCGAGCGACACGGTCACCATGTTGTGGAACCGCACGCCGGCGACGTTCGGCACCTCGAACGAGCGCTCGGCCACCACCGACGGGTCGGCGTTGAAGTAGCAGTAGCTGCCCAACCCCCACGCCTCGTGGGTGGTGACCGAGTCGGCCACCTTGTACGCGGCGTAGCCCCGGGTCGAGCCGTTCATCCAGGCGGCCTGGTTCGGCGGGTCGTACGGGTGCTCGTTCTGGAAGAAGTACGTCCGCCCGCCGTTGCCGTTCCAGATCACCTCGTACTTCTGGTAGTGCTCGACGAACAGGCCGTACATCGTGACGTTGTCGCCGTTGACCACGAGCCCGGTCTCGGCCGTGTTGAGGTTCCACCCGATGCCGGTGCCGTGGTCGCCGCGCCACAGCCACATGTGGTCGCCGATGACGTTGTCGCTGTTGATCCGCAGGCTGGTCGTGGCCTTGCCCGCGTGCGGGCCACCGATCCGGAAGAACACGTCGTGCAGCGAGGTCGGGTTGGCCGCGTGGCTCGCCGACGAGCCGGCCGGGCCGACCTCCATGAGGACCGAGGAGTTGACCGTGCCGGCCTCGAACATGATGCCGGCGACCTTCACACCGTCCACATCGGCCACCGTCATCGCGGTGATGCCGTTGTCCGGCTGGAGCGTGGCGAGACCGAGGCCCAGCACGACCGTGTCCGGCCGGGTGACGCGGAGGGTCTGGTCCAGGCGGTAGACGCCCGGCGTGAACAGCAGGTGCCGGCCGGCGTCCAGCGCGGCGTTGATGCTCGCCGCCGTCGCGCCCGGGCGGACGACGGAGAACTGGCTGAGCGAGACCGACGATCCGGCCGGCGTCCGGCCGAACCAGCTGGTGCCCTGGGTGTTGGTGCGTAGCGCCGGCACGAAGACGCGGTACTCGCCACCGGAGGTGACGTACAGGAAGGGCTTCTCGCGGACGACCGGGGTCTGGCCGATGACGGTGTGCGACGGGTTGGGGAAGTTCGGTGGCGGTGCGCCGGTCACGCCGGTGAAGACCATGTTCCACACCGATCCGGACCAGCCGCCGAACTCGCTGTTGCGGGAGAACCACTGCTGCTGCGACCCGGAGACGACCTGGCCGTCCACCTTGGTGTCCGCCATCAGGCCGCCGCTGGACCAGCCGTCGCCGCCGTTCCAGAGCTGGATCTGGTTCTGCGCGCCGCGCAGGTGCATGCGCCGGTAGGGGGCGGCCTGCGAGACCGCCCAGCGCTCGACGGTCACGCCGGCCGGCAGCGTCACCGACAGGTTCTCGGCGGCGCGCCAGAAGTTCTGGGTGGCGTTGCCTCCCATCCAGAACGCCTCGACCCGGACGTGCCCGTTGAGGTTGACGTCGTCGGGGGAGAATCCGAGCCCGGCGACCTGGGTGAAGAAGCCGAGGTTGACGTCGGCGGTGTAGGTGCCCGGCTTGAACAGCACCGCGTACCGGTTGGCGCCGAACTGGTTGGTCTCCTGCTGGCTGAAGATGGTGTTCAGCCGGCTCTGGATCGTCGCGGTGGGTGTCGACGGGTCGAAGACGTACGTGTTCGGTCCGAGATTCGGGTTGAACGGATCGGTCGGCTCGACCGGGTCGGTGGTGCCGCCGCCGGTTGTCCGCACTTCGAACTCCCACAGCGAGTAGCCGTAACCGGTGGCCCGGGCGGTACCGTTCATCCGCACGTACCGGCCGGTGCCGGTCACGGTGAGCGTCTGGGTGCCGCCGGTCGCGGTCGTGGTGGAGTAGACGGTGGTCCAGGTGCTGCCGTCGGTCGAAGTCTGGATCTGGTACGCGGTCGCGTACGCGCCCTCCCACCGCAACACCACCTGGCAGACGCTCCGGCTGCCGCCCAGGTCGACCCGGATCCACTGCGGGTCGCTGAACGCGCTGGACCAGCGGGTGGCGGTGTTCCCGTCGAACGCGGCGGACGCCGGGGTGCCGGCGTTCTCCGTGGACGACGCGGTCGCGGGCCGGCCGGCGGCGGCGTTGGCGGTGCCGCAGGCACCAGACGCAGGTTCGCCGATGACCTCGAACTCCCACAGCGAGTATCCCCACCCGGTGGCCCGGGCGGTGCCGTACATCCGCACGTACCGGCCGGTGCCGGTCACGGCGAGCGTCTGGGTGCCGCCGGTCGCGGTCGTGGTGGAGTAGACGGTGGTCCAGGTGCTGCCGTCGGTCGA
>NZ_DASTBH010000393.1:0-11543 GCF_035712165.1 Actinophytocola sp.
CCAGTCGCCCTCGGCCCCGGCCGGGGGCGACTCGCATATCCCCCAGTTTGGGCGAAACGGTCTCATTGGGTCGGTCAGGCTGCTTAGATGGGCGCGCCCAGATCCTGTCCATTCCCAGTGAGGGGGACGTATGTCCTATCAGCAGCAGGGATTTCCGCAGCAGGCGCAGAACCTCGACCAGGGCGGTCAGGCCCCGGCGCCGGCCCGGACCAACCCGGCGACCGCGATCATCGCCGCCGTGCTGGCGCTCGGCGCCGCCGTCGCGCTCACCATCGTGGGTTTCGACTTCCTCAACGCCATTCCCGAAGGGGCGAGCTTCGGCGACCTGCCGGCGGAGCTGAAGACCGTCCTGATCCTGGACTTCGCCGCCGCGCTGGTGCTCCTGATCGGAGCGATCCTGGTCGTGGCCCGGAAGGTGGCCGGCGCGATCGTCGTCGTGCTCGGTGGGCTGGCCGGTCTCACCGCGATCCTGATCGTTCCGGTCCTGGCCGAGATCGAGTTCAGCGCCTACCTGGAGGCGATGTTCAAGTTCGGCGACAAGGGCGCCACGATGAGCGCGCTCGCGCTGATCCTCTCGCCGCTCGCGCTGATCGTCGCGCTCCTCCCGCCCACCCTGCGCCACCTGCGCGGTTCGGCCGACGCGGGGTACTCGGAGACGCAGCCGACCTGGTGATCCATCTCACGATGTGAACCATCGGCGGGTCGGCCGTAGGCTGTAGTCCATGGCAGACGAGACCGGCAGATGGGGCTTCGAGACCCGGGCGATCCATGCGGGCCAGCGGCCCGACCCGCGAACGGGCTCGGTCATCGTGCCGATCTATGCCACGTCGACGTTCATTCAGGACGGAGTCGGTGGGGTACGTGACGGCGGTCATGAGTACTCGCGCACCACGAACCCCACCCGGTCCGCTCTGGAGGAGGCGCTGGCCGCGCTCGAGGGCGGCCGCTACGCGCTGGCCTTCGCCTCCGGCATGGCCGCCGCCGATGTGGCGCTGCGCACCCTGACCCGGCCGGGCGACCACGTGATCCTCGGCGGGGACGCCTACGGCGGCACGTTCCGCCTGCTGGACAAGGTGCTCGCGCTGTGGGGCGTCGCGCACAGCAGCGTCGACCTGTCCGATGTGGAGGCGGTGCGGGCCGCGGTCCGGCCGAACACCAAGGTCATCTGGTGCGAGTCGCCGACCAACCCGCTGCTCGGGATCGCCGACATCGGGGCGCTGGCCTCGGTCGCCGCGACCGCCGGGGCGCGGCTGGTGGTGGACAACACCTTCGCCACGCCCTACCTGCAGTCGCCGCTGGGCCTGGGCGCGGACGTCGTGCTGCACTCGACCACCAAGTACCTGGGTGGACACTCCGATGTGGTCGGTGGTGCGCTGATCACGTCGAACGAGCACCTGCGTGAGGAGTTCTTCTTCCTGCGCAACGCCGTCGGCGCCGTGCCCAGCCCGTTCGACTCCTGGCTGGTGCTGCGCGGAGCCAAGACGCTGGCGCTGCGCATGGAGCGGCACAGCGACAACGCCGAGCGCGTGGTCCGGGCCCTGGTCGGCCACCCGAAGGTGGGCAAGGTCTACTACCCGGGGCTGCCCGACCACCCCGGCCACGAGGTCGCGGCCAAGCAGATGCGCCGGTTCGGCGGCATGGTGTCATTCTCGGTGGCCGGCGGCGAGCAGGCCGCGCTGGAGGTGGCCTCCCGGACGAAGCTGTTCATCCTGGCCGAGTCGCTGGGCGGCATCGAGTCGCTGATCGAGCACCCGGGCAAGATGACGCACGCCAGCACGACCGGGTCGCCGCTGCAGGTCCCGGGCAACGTGCTGCGGTTGTCCGTGGGTATCGAGGACGCCACCGACCTGGTCGCCGACCTCCTCCAAGCCCTGGGGGACTAGTCAGGGGTTGACGAGTTCGTTGGACGCGGGGCGGGCCGGGGCCTGGCCGTGTTCCTGCTCGACCGGCGCGCTGGGCAGGTCGGCCGGGTCCAGGCAGCCGCCGACGAGCTCGACCGCGCCGTCGCGCTGGACGTAGTGACCGGAGTCCGCGCATCCCGCGCTGGTCACGGTGAACACCGCGACGCCGGCCAGCGCCATCGCGGCGGCCATGGCACCCGCCAGCGGCAGTACACCGGCGACACGCTTGCCGACCGCCATCTCCACTTCACCCCACCCTTACGAGCCTGCTCGTTGCCGAGAGTACCTGAGGTTGAGCTGCCCGTGGGGGGCGTTCAGAGGTTCCCGCGCCGTTCCTGCTCCCGCTCGATCGCCTCGAACAGCGCCTTGAAGTTGCCCTTGCCGAAGCCCAGCGAGCCGTGCCGCTCGATCAGCTCGTAGAACACGGTCGGACGGTCGCCGATCGGCTTGGTGAAGATCTGCAGCAGGTAGCCGTCCTCGTCCCTATCGACCAGGATCCGGTGCTCCTTGAGGATTTCGATCGGCACCCGGACCTGCCCGATCCGGGCCCGCAGCTCGGGGTCGTCGTAGTAGGAGTCCGGGGTCTCCAGGAACTCGACGCCGGCCGCGCGCATGGCGGTGACGGTGCCGACGATGTCGTTGGTGGCCAGCGCGATGTGCTGGCAGCCGGGGCCGCCGTAGAACTCCAGGTACTCGTCGATCTGCGACTTCTTCTTCGCGATCGCCGGCTCGTTGAGCGGGAACTTCACCCGGTGGTTGCCGTTGGACACCACCTTGCTCATCAGCGCGGAGTACTCGGTGGCGATGTCGTCGCCGACGAACTCCGCCATGTTCACGAAGCCCATCACGCGGTTGTAGAAGTCGACCCAGTGGTCCATCCGGCCGAGCTCGACGTTGCCGACGCAGTGGTCGATGGCCTGGAACAACCGCTTGGGCGCGCCCGCGGGCCGGGTCATGGTGCTCTCCCGCGCGACGTAGCCGGGCAGGTAGGGGCCGTCGTAGCGGGACCGGTCGATCAGCGTGTGCCGGGTCTCGCCGTAGGTGGCGATGGCGGCCATTCGCACGGTGCCGTGCTCGTCGGTGACGTCGTACGGCTCGTCCAGGATCGTGGCGCCCTGCGCCCGGGCGTGCGCGACACACTGGTCCACATCGCCGACCTCGAGGGCGAGGTCGACCACGCCGTCGCCGTGCCGGCGGTGGTGGTCGATCAGCGGGCTGTCCGGCGCCACCCCGCCCTTGATCACGAACCGGGCCGAGCCGGAGGTCAGGACGAAGGCCTTGTGGTCGCGGTTGCCGGTCTCCGGGCCGGAGTACGCGGCGAGCTGCATGCCGAACGCGGCCTGGTAGAACCACGCGGTCTGGGTGGCGTTGCCGGCCACGAACACCACGGCGTCCATGGCCCGGACCGGGAACGGGTCCCGGGTCTCGTCGTAGTCGACGAGCCCGACGAGCTGACGCAGCTGGTCGAAGCTGATGTTGTCCATCGTCTCGGTCATGGCGGCCTCCCTCACTCCTCTGCCCAGGATGGTGCGGCCGAGCAGTCTGAGCAACACATCGCCGATTTGCTGGACAACTTGAGCAGACTGATGGGAGATTCGCTCGACAGATTGAGCAGACTGTTCAGAAGGTAGAGCAATGTCGGAGATTGATGAGCTGGATGCCCGGCTGCTGCTGCTGTTGAGCGACGAGCCGCGGCTGGGGGTGCTGGAGTGTTCCCGGCAGCTCGGGGTGGCGCGGGGAACGGTGCAGGCCCGAATGGACCGGCTGGAGCGGCGCGGGGTGCTGCGCGGGTTTCCGCCGGCCGTGGACCTGGCCGCGATGGGTTACGTGCTGACCGCATTCGCGGTGCTGGAGATCGCTCAGGGCCGGCGGGTCGAGGTGGCCGAGCGGCTCGAGGCGATCGACGAGGTGTGTGAGGTGCACGCCACCACCGGCCAGGGCGACCTGCTGGTGCGGATGGTGGCCAGGTCGAACGCCGACCTGCAGCGGGTGATCGACGAGGTGGTCGACGTGCGCTGGGTGGAACGCACGTCGACCTCGATCGCGTTGACCACGCCGATCCCGTACCGGGTCCGGCCGCTGCTCGAACGCGCGAAAGGACAGCCGGAAACTCCGGAGTGAACCGGCGGTATGCCTAACCGGCGTAGGGGACGGCCTTGACGAGGGTGACCTTCTGGGTGGAGCCGTTGGGCAGCTCGTAGGAGCGGGTCTCGCCCTCCTTGGCGCCGAGCAGGGCGCGGCCGATCGGGGATTCGGGCGAGTAGATCTCCAGCGCGCCCTCGGCGCCCTCTTCGCGGGTGGCCAGCAGGAAGTTCTCGGTGTCGGAGTCGCCCTCATAACGGACGGTCAGGATCTTGCCGGGTTCGGCGAGACCGTCGTTGGCCGGCGCCTCGCCGACCTTGGCGTTGCGCAGCAACTCCTGCAGGTGCCGGATGCGGGCCTCCTGGTGGGCCTGCTCCTCGCGAGCGGCGTGGTATCCGCCGTTTTCCTTGAGGTCCCCTTCCTCGCGGCTCGCGTTGATCTTCGCGGCGATGGCCGGGCGATTCTCAACAAGCTCGTCAAGCTCCTGCTTGAGCCGGTTGTAGGCATCCTGGGTCAACCAGGTCACCCCTGCGTCGCTCACGGTCACCATCTCCTCGTCGTCGCCTGCGCGGTCGCCTGGGCGCGGACCGACAGTTTCCCGGGCATTGGTGCGAACCCGGAACGGAAAAACACGGCCCGCGCGGGGCCGTGCCGGTGAGTAAGCATATCACGGTTACGACGAAGGTCTTGTCCGTTTTGTCCGGTTAGCCCGAGGCTGCGGATCGGTTCACCCTGATGGCGGCGTGCTCTGCAAATACGCCGGCACCTCGTAGGAGCAGCCGAAAACATCGGCCGTCACCGGGTCATTGGTGCTCTGAATGTCGGTGCTCATCGGCGTGGTGCTCCCGCCAGGTGGGATCAACACCTCCTTGCGACCGCCCTCGGCGCCGTCGCGCCCGCGCACCCGCACGATGCACACGGCCGCTCGCTCGGGGTGGTCCCGGGTCACCGTGAAGGTCATCCGCAGCGCGTCGCCCGGCAGGTCGGCGTAGCCGGTGCGCTCGGCCTCGATCGGCGCCGACCCGAGGTTGGTGTACGCAACGTAGCCAAGCGCCGTCCCGACCACGATCGCGCAGGCCGCGACGATCCACACGGTCCGCCGCGAGGCCGGCCGGCCCCGGTTGCCGTAGCGACCCTCGGGAAGCGCTTGACTCCCGACCGTCATGGAATGTCCACCGGGAACAATGGGCCCTATCTGAAGAGTTCGAACTAACCAGGTTGAGTATGGGGCAACCGGATCGAGAGGGTTCACGGAGGCATGGCCGAAAAGCTGCGTTTGATGACGGTCCACGCCCACCCGGACGATGAGTCGAGCAAGGGTGCGGCGACGATGGCCAGGTACGTGGCCGATGGTCACGAGGTCATGGTGGTGACCTGCACGGGGGGAGAGCGCGGGGACATTCTCAACCCGGCGATGGAGCGGCCCGACGTGGCCGAGAACATGATCGAGCACCGGCGCCAGGAGATGGCCAGGGCGGCCGAGATCCTCGGCGTGCAGCACCGGTGGCTGGGCTTCGTCGACTCCGGACTGCCCGAGGGCGACCCGCTGCCGCCGCTGCCCGACGGGTGTTTCGCTCTCGTCCCGCTGGAGGAGTCGGTGCCGGCGCTGGTCGAGGTCATGCGGGAGTTCAAGCCGCACGTCGTGATCACCTACGACGAGAACGGCGGCTACCCGCACCCGGACCACATCCGCTGCCACGAGGTGTCGGTCGCGGCGTTCGACGCCTGCGGCGACCCGGAGCGCTACCCCGACGCCGGGGAGCCGTGGACCCCGCTCAAGCTGTACTACTCGCACGGCTTCTCCCGGGCCCGGATGGTGGCCATGCACGAGGCGCTGCTGGCCCGCGACCTGGAGTCGCCGTACACCGAGTGGCTGGAGAAGTGGCCGGCCGAACGCGGTGACATCACCCACCGGGTCACCACCCGGATCGAGTGCGCGGACTACTTCGAGGTGCGCGACGCCGCCCTGATGGCGCACGCCACCCAGATCGACCCGAACAGCCGCTGGTTCGCCGTGCCGCTCGACGTGCAGCGGGAGGTGTGGCCGTACGAGGAGTACGAGTTGGCCCGCTCGCTGGTCGACACCACGCTGCCCGAGGACGACCTGTTCTCCGGCATCCGTGAGAAGGTGAGCACGTGATTGTCGTTGGTCTCGCCGGTCCCGACCCGGCGACGGCGGTGCCGATGGTGCTGGCCCAGCCGTCCCCGGTGCCGGGCCCGGAGGACCCCGGCGGACGCGGGGAGGACTTCGGCAAGTCCTCCCCGGTCGGCTTCCTCGTGCTGGTCATCTTCTTCATCGCGGTGGCGTTCCTGATCCGCTCGATGACCAAGCACCTCAAGCGGGTCCCGGCCACCTTCGACCCGCCGGCCGAGCCGGAGCGCAAACCCGCCCAGGACTCATAGCCTGGGGTCGACCGGCTCCGACTCCATGGCCAGCACGGCGAACACGCATTCGTGCACCCGCCACAGCGGCTCGCCCCGGGCCAACCGCTCCAGACCCTCGATGCCCAGCGCGTACTCCCGCAGCGCCATCGAGCGCTTGTGGGCCAACCCGCGCTGGCGCAGCCGGGCCAGGTGCCGGGGCTCGGTGTAGTCCGGGCCGTAGATGATCCGCAGGTACTCCCGGCCGCGGACCTTCACCCCCGGCTGGACCAGGCCGCGCGCACCGCGCACCAGGTTCGCCATCGGCTTGACCACCATGCCCTCGCCGCCGCCCTCGGTCAGCTCGGTCCACCAGGCCACGCCCGCCGCGGTCGACTCCGGGTCGCCGGTGTCCACCACCAGATGCCTGGTCGGGGCGAACAGTTCCGGATCGGCGGCGCCCAGCCTGGTCAGCAGCGCGAGATGCCAGCCGTGGTCGCGGTCGTGGTGGGTGCGGCCCTCGGTGGCCAGTAGCTGGAACGGGGCCAGCCGGACCCCGGCCAGCCCGTCGACCGGCCAGCAGTACCGCCGGTAGGCGGCCCGGAACGCCTCGGCGTTGGCCACCCGGGCGGTGGCGCCGGTCAGCAGGTCGCCCAGGTCGACCCCGCGCCGCGCGGTCGCGTCCAGGGCCGCGAGCGCGGCCGGCAGTGCGGCGGCCGCGGCCGCCCCGGTGGCCGCGTACTGGTCCATGATCAGCCGGGTGGCCTTGGCGTTCCACGGCATCAGCTCGGCATCGAGCAGCAGCCAGCCGGTGTCCAGCTCGCGCCACAGGTCGGCGGCCGAGATCGCGGCGCGGACCCGGGCCAGCAGCTCGGCGGTGCGCGCCGGCTCGAAGAACGGCCGACCGGTCCGGGTGTACAGCGAGCCGCGACCATCCTGGTGTACCAACAGGATCGCCCGGGAACCCATGTGCTTCTCCTGGCACACCACGGTTCGCACGCCATCGGCGAGGTACCCGGCGAACGCCTCGGCCGGGTGCTCGAGCAGGCCCGCAACCGTCGATGCCGGCGGCGGCGTCATGGTCGGCGGCAGGTACGGCAGCAGGGCCGGGTCGACGGCGAAGCGGCTCATCACCTCCAGCGCGGCCGCCGCGTTCTCGGCCCGCACCGAGACCCGGCCGTGGTTGGCGGTCTCGACCACCCGCCGGCCGGTCACGTCGGCCAGGGTCAGCGTCCCGCTGTCCCGCGCCGGCCGGTCCGGCGCGGCCAGCGGGCGCTTCGGCTCGTACCAGACCTGGTGCGCGGCAACGGAAACCACCTCGCGCTCCGGGTAGCGCAGTGCCGTCAGCGCGCCGCCGAACACGCACCCGGTGTCCAGGCACATGGTCCCGTTGACCCATTCCGCTTCCGGGACCGGCGTGTGTCCATAGAGGACGATCGCGCGGCCGCGGTAGTCGTCGGCCCACGGGTAGCGCACCGGCAGGCCGTACTCGTCGGTCTCGCCGGTGGTGTCGCCGTAGAGCGCGAAGGACCGCACCGCGCCGGAGGCACGGCCGTGGTAGTGCTCGGGCAGCCCGGCGTGCGCCACCACCAGCTTGCCGCCGTCCAGCACGTAGTGCGCGACCAGCCCGGCGCAGAACTCCTCGATCCGCTTGCGGAACTCGTCCGGCTCGGCGCCCAGCTGCTCGAGCGACTCGGCCAGGCCGTGCCCGACCTTCACGTTGCGCCCGCGCAGCGCGCGCACCAGCTTGACCTCGTGGTTGCCGGACACGGTGAGCGCGTCCCCGGCGGCCGTCATGCCCATCACCAGGCGCAGCACGCCGGGGGTGTCCGGGCCGCGGTCCACCAGGTCGCCGACGAACACGGCGCGCCGCCCGTGTGGGTGGTGCGCGCCGCACGGGCGGCCCTGCTCGTCCCGGGCGATCTGGTAGCCGAGCCGTTCCAGCAGTTCGGTCAGCTCGGCCCGGCAGCCGTGCACGTCGCCGATCACGTCGAACGGTCCGGTCTCGGTGCGCAGGTCGTTGCGCAGCGGCTCGACCACGATCCGGGCCGCGTCGACCTCCTCCTGGCTGCGCAGCACGTGCACCCGGCGGAACCCCTCGCGTTCCAGCCCGCGCAGCGAGCGGCGCAGGTCGGCCCGGTGCCGCCGGATCACCGCCGCGGGAAAGTCCCGGTTGGTCCGCGCCTCGTTGCGCCGCAGGCATTCCGCCTCGGGCAGGTCCAGCACGATGGCCACCGGGAGCACGTGGTGCTCGCGGGCCAGCGCGAGCAGGTCGGAGCGGGCGCCGCGCTGCACGTTCGTCGCGTCGATCACCGTGACCCGGCCGGCGGCCAGCCGCTTGCCGGCCACGTACCGCAGGGCGTCGAACGCGGCAGCGGACACCGTCTGGTCGTTCTCGTCGTCGCTGACCAGCCCCCGGAAGAAGTCGCTGGACAGCACCTGGGTGGGCGCGAAGTGGCGCGCGGCGAAGGTGGACTTGCCCGAGCCGGAGGCGCCGATCATCAGCACCAGGGCCATGTCCGGAATCGTCAGGTCCACTTAGGACATCTCCGTCCGGTCGAAGGTGGCCAGCTGGGTCGGCGGACCCACCTCCGGGTCGTCCGGACCGACCGGCACGTACCGCACCTGGTAGCCGTAGGCCGCGCAGACCCGGTCGGCCCAGTCCCGGAACTGTGCCCTGGTCCACTCGAACCGGTGGTCCGGGTGCCGCCGCGCCCCCGCCGGCAGCGACTCGAACCGGACGTTGTGCTCGACGTTGGGGGTGGTCACCACCACCGTGCCGGGCCGGGCGACGCCGAACACGGCCTGCTCCAGCGCGGGCAGCCGGGCCTCGTCGACGTGCTCGATCACCTCCATCAGCACCGCCGCGTCGTAGCCGGCGAGGCTGGGATCGGCGTAGGTCAGCGCCGACTGGCGCAGCGTGATCCGGGACCGGACCCGGTCGCCGGCCCGGTCCAGGTGCAACCGGTCCGCCGCGGCGGCCAGCGCCCGGCTCGACACGTCCACCCCGAGGATCTCGGTGAAGGTGCTGTCCCGGACCAGTTCCCGGAGCAGGCGGCCGTTGCCGCAGCCGAGATCGAGCACCCGGTGGGCGCCGCTGGCCCGCAGTTCGGCCAGCACCGCGCGGCGCCGGCTCTCGGCCAGCGACTCGGGCGCGTCGCGGGGCGCGGTCACCACCGGTTCGGCCAGGGCGTTGTCCATGCTCTCCGGCTCGACCCCCTCGGCCTCGGCCAGCCGGTCCAGTGCGGACCGGACGTACTCCCCGCGGTGCCGCAGGTACCGCCCGGTGATCAGGTTGCGCTCCGGGTGCCCGGCCAGCCAGCCGTCGCCGGCCCGCAGCAGCTTCTCGACCTCCTCGGCGCCGACCCAGTAGTGCTTGGCGTTGTCCAGCACGGGCAGCAGCACGTAGAGATGGCGCAGGGCGTCGGCCAGCCGCAGGTCGCCGACCAGCGTCAGGTCGGCGTAGCGGGAGTCGCCCCAGTCCGGGAACTCCGGGTCGAGCGGCACCGGCACGGCGCTGACCTGCCAGCCCAGCGGGGCGAACAACCGTTCGGCGAGCTCGATCCCGCCCCGGCACGGCTGGGCCGGGACGTGCACCCGAAGCGGGATGGCTCGCGCGGCAAGTTCGGGCCGGGCGTCGCACCGGCCGTTCATCGCGGTGCGGAACACGCTGCCGAGCGCCACCGCCAGCATGGACGAGGCCGCGTAGGGACGGTCGTTGACGTACTGGCTGAGGGTGGCGCCGCGGCCGCGGACCAGGGCGACCGGGTCGATGTCCAGCAACAGCGCGGCCGTGCACTCCCGGGTCTGTGCCCGCGGGTAGAAAACATGGGCGGTGCCGGCCATGACCGGGAAGCTCTGCTGCCGATCCGGGTGTTTGTGCAGCAGGTAGCCCAGGTCGGTGGCAGGCTCGGCGGTGGTGGTCAGGGTCAGCAACACCCGCAGAGTGTCGCCGAACCCGGGGCCGCGGGTCAGGTGATTTGAGAGGCATGTGAGATGGCGAACAGACTGGTAGGCGCGACCAGCCCGTATCTGCTGCAGCACGCGGACAACCCGGTGGACTGGTGGCAGTGGGGGGAGGACGCGTTCGCCGAGGCCCGCAGGCGCGACGTGCCGGTGCTGCTCTCGGTCGGCTACGCCGCGTGCCACTGGTGCCACGTGATGGCGCACGAGTCGTTCGAGGACCCGGAGACCGCCGCGCTGATGAACTCCCGGTTCGTCAACATCAAGGTGGACCGGGAGGAGCGGCCGGACGTCGACGCCGTCTACATGACCGCCACCCAGGCGATGACCGGCCAGGGCGGCTGGCCGATGACCTGCTTCCTGACCCCGGCAGCCGAGCCGTTCCACTGCGGCACGTACTACCCGCCGGCCCCGCGACCCGGCATGCCGTCGTTTCGGCAGTTGCTGACCGCCGTCCACGAGGCGTGGTCCTCGCGCGACGAGGAGGTGCGCGGCGCCGGGGCCCGGGTGGTCGCGGAGTTGGCCCGGCAGACCGGACCGCTGCAGGAGTCCGTTGTGGACGACTCGGCGCTGGCCGGCGCGGCCACGTCGCTGCTCGGCGAGTTCGACCGCCGCAACGGCGGTTTCGGTGACGCGCCGAAGTTTCCGCCCTCCATGGTTCTGGAGTTCCTGCTGCGCCACCACGAACGGACCGGGTCGGTCGAGGCGCTGTCCATTGTGGAGCGAACGGCGCAGAAGATGGCGGCCGGCGGAATCTACGACCAGCTCGACGGCGGGTTCGCCCGGTACAGCGTGGACGCTCGGTGGAGCGTGCCGCACTTCGAGAAGATGTTGTACGACAACGCTTTGCTGCTGCGGGTGTATGTGCACCTGGCCCGGCTCACCGGGTCGGCCCGGTACCGCGAGGTGGCCGAGCAGACCGCCGGGTTCCTGCTCGACCGGTTGCGCACCCGGGAGGGCGGGTTCGCCGCCTCGCTGGACGCGGACACCGACGGGGAGGAGGGCCTGACCTATGTCTGGACGCCGGTTCAGCTGGCCGAAGCGCTCGGCCAGGCGGACGGGGCGTGGGCGGCGAACCTGCTCGGGGTGACCGGCTCCGGGACGTTCGAGCACGGCACGTCCACCCTGCAGTTGGAGGCGGAACCGGACGACCCGGCGCGCTGGCAGGACGTGCGCGCCCGGATGCTGCGGGCCCGGGACGCCCGGCCGCAGCCGGCGCGGGACGACAAGGTGATC
>NZ_DASTBH010000394.1:0-11532 GCF_035712165.1 Actinophytocola sp.
TTCGGGTGCTGGAAGGGGCGACTCGCCGATTCACCTGGGGCGCGCGCTCGGCGAGTTCCCAGTTCCAGCCCGGCGAGTTCCGCATGCCGCCCAGCGAGTGGCACTTTCCGGCGGCCACGGTGTCGGTTCCGGGGTGCGGGCCGGGCGCCCGATCGGCGGTTCGGGTGCTAGAAGGGGCGACTCGCCGATTCACCCGGGGCGCCAGCTCGGCGAGTTCCTGGGCCGGGGGCATCGTCTCGGTTCCGGGGTGCGGGCTGGGCGCTTCCCGCTGGCGACTCGGGTGCCGGAAGGGGCGACCCGCCGATTCATCCGAGGCGCCCGCTCGGCGAGTTCCCAGCTCCAGCCCGGCGAATTCCGGATTGCCGCCCAGCGAGTGGCACGTTCCGCCGGCCACGGTGTCGGTTCCGGGGTGCGGGCCGGGCGCCCGATTGGCGGTTCGGGTGCTGGAAGGGGCGACTCGCCGATTCGCCCGGGGCGCCAGTTCGGCGAGTTCCCAGCTCCAGCCCGGCGAGTTCCGCATTGCGGGTGGGCGGGTTTCGTGTTGCGCGGCGGGAGTTGCGTGTTGGGGCTGGCACCGGGTTGATGCCTGGGCGTGGCTGGGTGCCCCTTGCCTGGGCGCCCCCGCGGCTGTGGCGCGGGTGGGGGGTGGCTACCTGGTGGGGATTACAGGCGGCCTCGGGGGGTGGGGCGGGGTTAGAGGATGGCGAGGGTGCCTTGGGTCAGGGGGGTTTGGGTTGTGGTGGTGCCGGTCCAGTGGGAGGAGAAGAGGAGGCGCTCGGCTTGGTAGAGGGTGATGGCGAGGGTGTCGGGGGTGTTGTGGGGGGAGTCGGTGCCGGTGAGGCGGAGGGTGAGGTTGGTGGCTACTGGGCGGGGCTGTAGGGGAGAGGAAACGTCCAGGAGGGTGGCCTGGGCGCGGAGGTCCAGGGCGGTGGAGTGGGGGCGGAGGTCCAGGAGGGTGGCTTGGGGGCGGAGGTCGAGTGGGGTGGGGTGGGGGTTCTGGGTGGAACTGGCTCCGAAGTTGGTGAAGGTGGTGGCGATGATCTGGTAGCGGCGGCCACCGGACTGGAAGGTGATGGTGGCCAGACCGGTGGTGGCGGCGGTGAAGCGGGAGTGTCCGATGAGGAGGGTGAAGCCGGTGCTGGTGCCGGGGTCGGCGGGGTGGGCGCCGGCTGAGCGGTCGGCACGGATGGCCCCGCTGGCCAGGACCAGGCGGGTTTCGGAGCGGGACACCTCGAGAGTGCCGGTGCCGGTGGCGGTGTAGTTGCCGCCGACGGTGACCGAGATGGGGTGGGTGCCGAACGGGAGGGTGGCGGTGCAGCTGGCGGAGGCGGCGGTGGTCTCCGCGCCGAGCAGACCGACGGGCGCGGTGCACAGAGGGCGGCCGGCCGAGGTGAACGACACCGTGCCGGTGCGGATGTCACCGGGGGTGCTGTCGGTCGAGCCGGGAACGACCGCGCTGTCGCGCACCGTCGCGCGGAGCAGGACGGTGGCGGCGTCGCGGCTCTGGGCGAGGGTGTCGCCGGTGTAGGTCGCCTCGGCGTCCTCCGGGGTCACCCGGATCAGGAACGTGCTGGTGCCGACGATTCCGACGTCGTCGGTGACGGCGACGCTGACCGGGTAGTCGCCGGGCGCCGCCGTGGTCGTGCCGGTGACGGTCCAGGTGTGCACGCCGGGGCGGGTGTCCGGGTCGGTTACCGAGCCGGACACGAGGGTGAGGCCGGCCGGTAGGCCGGTGGCGACCGCGGCGAGGGCCGGGCCGGGGCTGTCCGGGTCGGTCGCGCTGACCGTCACCGACAGCGGGTCGCTGTACTGCACGACGGCCGTTCCGGACGGGGCGTCGTTGGACACCCGCGGCGAGGCCTGGATGGTCAGATCGGCGTCGTTGAGGTCGAAGAACACGTTGCCGACCGCCTCGACCTTGATCCGGCCCCGGGTCGTGGCGACGTCGGGCAGGGACACGGTCTCGGCACCGTCGTTGGCGGTGTGTTCGGCCAGCACGTGCGGGAAGGTGGCCCCGCCGTCGACCGACAGCGAGATCTTCACCTCGGTCACCCCGACCGGGGCGGCGTCGGTCCCGGCCACCGACCAGGTGAGCGGCTGCGCGGAGCCGCCGCGCACGGTCTGCGCCGAACCCTGTGAGGTGACCAGGAACGGCCCCGCCGCCGGGGCGACCGTCAGCGCGGTGTCCGCGGTGCCGATGCCCCCGCCGCCCAACCGGCCGTCGCGGACGGTGAGCCGGAAGTGCAGGGTCCGGGACTCGTCGGTGCCGACCCAGTCCGCGGTGGGCAGGAACTCCGAGTAGCAGTCGATGACCTCGGGCGGCACGTTGGTGCCGCCGGTCGGTGGTGACGGTGGCGCCGCCGGGCAGGCGCCGGTCGCGGCGTTGGTGTGCCCGGCCGCGATCTGGGCCAGGTCCGGGAACACCCGGGTGGGGTCGGCGTTCACCGCGTTCTCGCCCGGCGAGTAGTACTCGAGGGTGTCCTCGTTGCTGACGATCGCCGCGGTGCCGAACTGCCGGAACAGCGGGCCGTTCGTCTTGGTGTTGCTCACCAGCGCGGTGCCCGTGGCGGCGCCCTGGTCGTTCTGCTCCCACAGGTAGGTCAGCGGGTCGCCGTCGGAGTCGGTGGCGCTTCCCGTCAACGCGAACGGCGTGCGCGCCGGGATGGTGAACGACGCGGGCGCGGTGACCACCGGCGCGTGGTTGTCGGTGTCGTCGACCCGGACGCCGCCGTTGCCCACCGCGCCGCCCTTGGCCGTCTCGCCGACGAAGCCGGAGGTGCCGGAGGCGGCGGTCAGGCCGAGCGACTCGACGTTGGTGCTCGCCACCGCGCCGCCGTCGAACGCCACCTGGAACCCGGTGTCGCTCAACGTGCCGCCGCCGAACCCGGCGACCGTGACGGTCGCGCCGGACGGCCAGCCCGCCATCCCTTCGATGGCGGCCTTGATGCCGTCCACGGTGTAGTTGGCGCCGCGCACGATCGGCGCCGACTGCGCGCCGCCGAAGGTCAGCGCGAACGAGTCGCCGTCGGTGTCGAACTCGCGCAGCGCGACGTTCTGCACCTCGTTGATCGGCGGGCGGGTGGAGTTGACGAACGTGGTGATCTCGCTGTAGCTGCGCTGGGACCAGTACGGGTCGCTGTGCGGCTGCAGGTCGTCCTGCCGGCAGATGCCGGCGTAGGCCATGATCGACGAACCGCTGCCCGGCTCGACGGAGTTGGCGGCGTTGCGGTTGCCGCCGGAGCAGTTGCGCTGGGTGCCGTTGAAGGTGTGGTTGCCGGCGAACTGATGGCCGATCTCGTGCGCCACATAGTCCACCGCGTAGAAGTCACCCACCGGTGTGGGCAACCCGGTGCAGCCCCGGGCCTTGTTCGCCCCGCCGACCACGCCGAGCCCGGCGACGCCGCCGCCGTCGACGCCGAGGCCGATGTGCCCGACGTCGTAGTTGCTGGCGCCGATGATCTGGCCGAGCACGAGGTTGTTGCGGGTCAGCGTGCTGCCCGCGCACCCGGCGAGCTGCGCCGGGGTGTAGCAGGCCGCCGCGCCGCACGGGCCGTTCGGCTCGGTGGCCAGCGCCGCGGTGTTCAGGTTCGTCCGGTCGGTGTCGTCGACCAGCACCAGACGGATCGCGGTCTCGTCCTCATAGATCTGGTTGACCCGGTTGACCAGTGTCACCTTGGCCGCGGTGACGTTCTCCGCGCCGAAGTACGTGGCGTAGGACGGGTCGGTGATCAGCGCCAGCCGGTAGGTGCGCAGCCGCACAACGGGTTCGGTGACCGAGGGCAGCAGATCCTGCGCCAGCGTCTCGATCTCCTCGGGCTCCACCAGCGGTCCGGCCGGGTTCGCCAGATCGTGCCCGTAGTAGCTGGCGTACAGGCTCTGGTCGGCGTGGTGGAACGGGTCGACGAACCAGGAGCCGAGCTTCGATCGCACCGAGGCGTGGAAGCCGAGCGGGGTGAGGTCCGCGCGCACGGTCGCGGTCGGGTCGTCCACGCCCTTGCCGGCGTAGGTCCGGATCTCCGGGTGGGCCGCGGCCAGCCCGGCCGCCATCACCGGAGTGTCGACGAGTTCGAAGCGCTGGAAGTCGCCGGCCGGCGTCGGCAGCGTCATGACCGACCCCGCGCCCCGGGAGACCCGCGCCAGGCCGACGCTCATCGCGGTGCGGTCCAGGGTGAAACCGGCGAACCGGTTGGGGTGGATCTCGGCTGGTCTGGCCGAGCGGCCCGCGACCGAGGCGCCGTCGGCCTTCGTCCACGGGTTCTCCGGGGTGGGCGCGGCGGCGGCCGGGGTGGCCGGGATGAGCAGGGCGAGCGCGAGGGTCGCGGCCGCCAGAGCGGCCAGACTCCGGCGGCGATCCGGCGATGATGAGGCGTGGCTGGTCAACTCGGAACTCCCCTCGCGACGGGGGCGCCGCTGCGACGCGCGGCACTGCTGTGCGCGATTCTTCTCGCCTGCCAAGCCGCGCCGAAACGGGCGAAAGTAGCCTCTGGGAACATCTTTCGTAGCGATGCCCCGCACCCAACGGTGCGGGGCATCGTCAACGAACGGGTGCTACAGGCCGATCGTGAACAGCAGCCGGTTCGGCGAACCGGTGCCCGGGTTGGTGATCCGGTTGGCCGTGGCGTTGGCGTTCAGCGCGCTGGCCACCGTCGCCGGGCTGGCCGTGGCGTGCGTCGCCAGGTACAGCGCCGCCGCGCCGGCCACGTGCGGCGTGGCCATCGAGGTGCCGCTGATCGTGTTCGTCGCGGTGTTGCTGGTGTTCCAGGACGAGGTGATGCCCTGGCCCGGCGCGAAGATGTCGGTGCAGGTGCCGAAGTTGGAGAACGACGCGCGGGCGTCGGTCTGCGTGCTGGCGTTCACCGTGATCGCCTGGGTGACCCGCGCCGGCGAGGAGTTGCACGCGTTGGCGTTGGAGTTACCGGAGGCGACGGCATAGGTGACGCCGTCGGCGATCGAGTTGCGCACCGCGTTGTCCAGCGCCGTGCTGGCCCCGCCGCCCAGGCTCATGTTGGCCACTGCCGGCGCGCCGGCCGCGTGCTGCTGGGTGACGAAGTTGATTCCGTTGATCACACCGGTGTTGGAGCCGGAGCCGGAGCAGGTCAGCACCTTCACCGCCACCAGCCGCACACCCTTGGCCACGCCGTACTGCGAGCCGCCGACCGTGCCGGCCACGTGCGTGCCGTGCCCGTTGCAGTCGGTGTTGTTGCCGTCGCCAGTGGTGTTGGTGCCCCACACCGCGCGGCCGCCGAAGGTCGAGTGCGTCGTGCGGATACCGGTGTCGATGATGTAGGCGGTCACGTTGCTCGCCGTCGTGTTGTACGTGTACCGGTTGTCCAGCGGCAGAGCCCGCTGGTCGATCCGGTTCAGCCCCCACGACGGCGGGTTGAGCTGGTCGACGTTGATGCTGAAGGTCTGGTCCTGCTCCACGAAGGCCACGGCCGGGTCGGCGGCGACGCGCTTGGCCTGCCGCTCGGTCATGGTGGCGGAGTAGCCGTTCAGGGCGTCGGACCAGGTGGCGTTCACCTTGCCGCCATAACGCGCGGCCATGCCGTCGGCCTGTGCGGAGAAACCGGCACTGTCCTTGAACACCACGATGTAGCTACCGGGAATCGCGTTCGCGGCGCCGGCGCCGAGCACCGTGCCCTCGGCGACCGCGGGCACCGTGACGGCTACGGCGACAGCCGCCGCGCCGGCGATACCCATGGTTGCCAATCGCCGGATCATTCGATGGCGAAGTTCGCCCATTGCAGGGACTCCTCGTGCAGGGCGCATGCGACGTTCCGGCCCTCGACGGCGCCAGCATGCGCGCGGAGATGGACGCCCCAACCATCGCGTCCAGGACCGGGTGACGCAAGGGTGTCCGGTCGTGCGCCAAACGTAAACTTTTCCCAAAGTTCGGTCAGCGGACGGTCGGGATGAAGATCCGCATGACCGACGGACCCCGGTTCGCCCACAGGTGATACGGGATCGCGGTGAGCTCCACCCGGTGCCCGGCGGTCACCGGCTCCGCGCCCAGCGTGGCCCAACCCGTTGCCCCCCAAGCGGAGTCGTCCCGGACCACGCCCTGGGCGCACACCACGACGGTCCCGTCGCCGAGCAGGTCCGGGCGGTGTTCCTCGGTCAGCGGCTCGGTCACGATCAGCTCGACGTGGTTGAGGTCCACATCGTCGGGCTGGTCGGGGCTTTCGAAGCAGTACACCAGCGGACCGCGTTCGACGGCCACGCTGCCCCGCACCGCGTCGACCGCCGGGTGCGGCACGGTCAGCCGCGCGGGCATCGGCAGCGTGAGCACGACCCGGTCCCCGGCCGACCACTGCCGGCCGATCTCCAGGTATCCCTCGGCCTGCGTCCCGGCCGGCGTGCCGTTGACGGTCGCGCCCGCGCGGGCACACCAGTCCGGTACCCGCAGCGCGAGGGTCCACGGCCTGGCAACGGTTTCGGCGACGGTCAGCGCGACGGCGCCGTCCAGCGGGTAGCCGGTGGCCAGGTCCAGCGCGCCGCAGGCGGTGCGGATCGTGGCCGGAATGTACTGCTGCACCTGGACTCCGGCATCGGACTCGGTGGCGACGTAACCGCCGAGCGAGGCGATGGTGCGCATGATGTTGGGCGGGCAGCAGGCGCACTCGAACCACTCCGGCCGGGTGCCGGGGGCATCGGCCCGGCGCGGCCGGGTCCCGGTGGGCGCCGCCGGCCGGGCGACCCGGCGCTGCGCGGGGTTGTTGTAGAAGAAGGCGGTCCGGCGGATCGAGGTGGATCCGGCGAACAGGTTGAACAGCGCGCGCTCGAAGTGGTCGGCGAACCGGCTCTGCCCGGTGGCCAGCAACAGCCGCCAGGACAGCATCATCCCGGCAATCGTCGCGCAGGTCTCGCCGTAGACCAGGTCCGGCGGCAGTTCGTACTCGTCGCCGAACGACTCGCCGTCGAACCGCGAGCCCACCGCGCCGTTGAGGTAGGTCTTGGTGGCCACCAGGGACTCCCACTGCCGCACGGCGGAGTCCAGCAGCGCCGCCTCACCGGTCTCGGTGTACACGTCGACCACGCCGGACAGCAGGTACAGCGCCCGCACCGCATGCCCGACGACGGTGGTCTGCTCGCGCACCGGGGTGGCGTCCTGGTAGTACACGGAGTCGAAGTGCCCCTTGGGATCGAGCACCCGGCGGCCGCGCACGTCGATCAGCTGCCTGGCCAGGTCCAGGTAGGCCGGGACACCGGTTTCCCGGTACAGCTCGACCAGTGCCATCTCGATCACCGGATGACCGTCGGTGTCCTTGCGGCGCTGCCCGCCGAACTCGGCCACCACGCAGTCGGCGGCCCGCCGGGCGACGGTGAGCAGGTCGTCGCGACCGGTGCCGCGCCGGTGGGCGACGCCGGCCTGGATCAGATGCCCGATGCAGTACAGCTCGTGGCTCATCGCCAGGTTGTCCCAGCGCACCTCGTGGCCGGCCTGCACGTAGGAGTTGAGGTAGCCGTCGGCGCCCTGCGCGCCCCGCAGCACCCCGGTCAGCTCGGCCACGGCCGCGGACAGGTCGGCGGACGGCTCCCGGCCGAGGTCCCAGGACAGCGCCTCCAGCACCTTGTGCACATCCGAGTCGCTGAACCACATGCCCTGGTGTGGCCCGGATTCGCCGGCGGCCACCCGACGCAGGTTGTCCACCGAGCCGTCCCGTTCCAGCCAGCCCAACGCGTGCGGCACGGTCGCGTCGCGGTTTTGCCGCTGCCAGCGCGCCCAGAACCCGGTGGTCAGCCCGACCTGGTCGAGCCCGAGCGGCCGGACGGCCAGGCGTGCGGTGGCCAGTGGCCAGACCGGCCCGGCGATGGGAGGCGTAGGCGGCACAGCGGTTTCTCCTTACTTCAGCCACGCAGCGCGCCGGCGACCAGGCCGCTGACGTAGAACCGTTGCAGCAGCAGGTACACCACCAGGCAGGGCAGCATCGCGATCACCACACCCGCTTGTAGGGCACCGAAATCGATGATGTTGTACGAGGCGTACCGGATGTTCACCAGCATCACCGGCAGGGTGTACTTGCTCCCGTCGTTGAGGAAGATCAGCGGGGCCAGGTACTCGTTCCACGAGGTGAGGAACGAGAACAGGCCGACGGTCACCGCACCCGGCATGACCATGCGCAGCGAGACGTGCCGGAACGCCCCGTAGTTCGAGCACCCGTCGACCAGCGCGGCCTCCTCCAGCTCCCGGGGGATCGCCTCGAAGCTGTTGCGCATCAGGAAGATCCCGAACGGGATTTGGAACATGACCAGCACCAGCGCCAGACCGATCAGGGTGTTCTGCAGGCCCATCCGGGCCAGCAGGATGTACAGCGGCAGCAGGATCGTGGCATAGGGCACCATCAGGATCGCCAGCGTGGCCACGAACAACAGATGCTTGCCGCGGAAGGTGAACCGGGCGAAGCCGAACCCGCCGAGCACGCACACCACCACCGAGCCGATCACGGTCAGCGCCGATACCAGCACACTGTTCCACAGGTAGGTGGCGATGCCCTGGTCGAAGGTGGTCAGGCTGCGGTAGTTGTCCAGCGAGAGGCTCTGCGGGAACCAGGTCGGCGGCTGCTGGTTGGCCTCGGCGGTGGTCTTCAGCGAGTTGAGCAGGGCCCACAGCAGCGGGAACAGGAACAGGATGGCCAGCGCGGCGCTGACCGCGTGGAACAGGACGGTCCGGGTGGCGCGCATCAGTTCTCCCGGTTGCGCAGCAGGCGCAGTTGGATCACGTTGAGCAGGACCAGCGCGACCAGCAGCACCACGGCCTCGGCGGCGGCGTCGCCCAGCCGGAACGACTGGAAGGCCTTGTTGTACAAGGCGAGCACGACGGTCACGGTGCTGTTGTCCGGCCCGCCGTGGGTCAGCACGTAGAACTGGTCGAAGGCGAGCAGCGAGCCGGTGACCGACAGCACGGTCAGCAGCGCCAGCGTGGGCTTGAGCCCGGGGATGGTGATGTAGCGCAGCCGCTGCCAGGCCGACGCGCCGTCCACCCGGGCCGCCTCGTACAGCTCCTCCGGGATCGACTGCAGGCCGACCAGCAGCACGATGACCTGGAACCCGATGAACTTCCACACCACCAGGGCGATCACGGTGAACAGCGCCTTGCCGGGGGTCTCCAGGAACCCGACCGGCGCCTCGATCAGGCCGACACCGCGCAGCACCTGGTTGAACACACCGAGTTGGTCGTGCGCGTCCACCCACCACATCGTCGACGCCGCGGCGACCCCGACCACGTAGGGCAGGAAGAACGCGGTGCGGTAGAACCTGGTGCCCCGCCGGTAGCTGTTGGAGATCGCCACCAGGACGAACGCCACCGCGAACAGCACCACCGTGGTGATCGCGGTGTAGACCAGGGTGAACGTGATCGCCTCGAGGAACATGTCGTCGTTCGCGATCGCGCGGTAGTTGTCCAGCCCGTTGAGCGTCGGATCGGCCAGCAGCGGCCAGTCCGTGAACGACATGTAGATCAGGACGCCCAGTGGCGCCAGGAAGAGCGCGGCCACGATCAGCGCGGTGGGCGCGACGAACAGCCACCCGGTCAGCGGCCGGCGGGCCGCCGGGCCGCGGGACGGCCGGGGCGCGGCGGCGGGCGCCGGCGCCCCGGTCTCGACCCGGGTGAGCGTCACCGGACTCACCCGGCCGCGTCCAGCCCTGCCTGGATCTTGGCCTGCCCGTCGGCCAGCGCCTTGTTGATGTCGGGGCCATAGAGCGCCGCCCGCACCGTTTCCAGCCACGGCCCGTTCGGGTTGTTGAACAGGTCGCCGAACGGCAGCGCGAACGGCGTGTGCCCGTTCTTCAGCCCCTCGGCGATGATCTTGGTGCGCGGGTCGGCGGCGGTGTACTTGTTGCCGCCCAGGTCGGTCCGGCCGGGGAGGTCACCGTTCTTGGCGATGATCTCCACCTGGGAGCTTTCCTCGAGTGTCCACTTGAGAAAGTCCCACGCCTGCGCCTTGTGCTGCGAGGTCGCGGCGATGCCGGCCACGTCGCCGCCGGTGAACGTCGCGGTCTTGGCGCCGTCCGGAGACATCAGCGGGGTCACGCCCCACTCGAACGCGGTCTGCTTGAGCAGGTCGCCCACGATCGGCGAACCGAGTGCCAGCATCCCGACCTTGCCGGCGAGGAAGTTGGCCGGCCAGGTCGCGCCGTCCTGGGTCTTGTCGCTGCTGTCCACCAGGTTCTCGTCGCTGGTCTGCTTGTACAGCTTGAAGATCGCCTTGAACGAGTCGTTGTTGATGTCGACCTTCTTGCCGTCCGCCGACAACACCTCCTTCCCGTCCGCCCAGGCGTACGGGAACAGCGTGTACACGTTGCAGCCGCCACAGCTGCCGGCGAGGTCCCAGCCGGTGATGCCGTTGCCCAGCGCGGTGATCTTACGGGCGTAGGCGAGGATCTCGTCGAAGTTCTTCGGCGGCTTCTCCGGGTCCAGCCCGGCCTGCTTGAACAGGTTCTTGTTGTAGAACAGGACCGAGGAGTCCAGCTTGTGCGGCACCGCGTAGATCTTGTCCTGGTAGGAAGCCACATCCAGGTGCGACTTGGCGATGCTCGAGTAGTACGGCAGGCCCTTCACGTCGCCGGTGAGGTCCTGGAACAGGCCCTGCTTGGTGTAGTTCGGGGTGTAGACGACGTCGGAGGCCAGGATGTCGGGCAGGCTGCGGGAGCCCGCCGCGGCGCCGACCTTGGTCAGGTAGTTGTCGTTGGGGATGATCGTCAGCGCGACCTTGTTCTTGTGGCTCTGGTTGTACGCGTCGACCAACCGCTGACTGAACTGGTCGGTGGCCGACCGGACCCACATGGTCAGCTGGGTGCCGTCGTCCGGGTTGGTGCTGGCGGTGCCGGAGTTGTCGCTGCCGCCGCACGCGGTCAGGGTCAGCACGAGCGTGCCGGCCAGCGCCACGACTCTGGTGAACATGGCCGTGTCCTCTCCCTTGAGGTGAGCCATCGCCGTCCCGGCGATTTCGGAAATGTTTCCGTAGGGCTAGGCCAATACAGCTAAGGCTTTCCGGACCATAGAGTGCGAAGATAACCCTGGTCAATGCTCATATCTCGCAATATCATTGCGGAAATTTTTCCGGCTGGAAGAGGGATTCCGGTGGCGCAGCGGAAGCGACGTGGGGCGGTCACGGTCAACGACGTGGCCGCGCTTGCCGGGGTTTCCCCCGGCACGGTCTCCAAGGCGTTGAACGGCCGCGGTCAGCTTCGGTCGGAGACCCGCAGACGGGTGGTGGCCGCCGCCGAGGAGCTCGGCTTCCAGGCGAACCTGTTGGCGCGCAACCTGTTGGAGGGGCGCACCTACACCGTCGGGGTGCTCACCACGGACAGCTTCGGGCGGTTCACGATCCCGGTGATGCTCGGCGCGGAGGACGCGCTCGGCGCCGGTCAGATCTCGGTGCTGCTCTGCGACGGCCGGGGCGACCGGATCCGGGAACAGCATTACCTGCGCACGCTGCTGGCCCGGCGGGTGGACGGGATCATCGTCACCGGCCGCACCTACGACCCGCGCCCGTCGCTCGGCCCCGGCCTGCCGGTGCCGGTGGTCTACGC